>CAYZIC010000046.1:0-17095 GCA_964478335.1 uncultured Lentisphaeraceae bacterium
GATATTCGCTCTTTGCGTGAATTATTGACGTATGGTCTAAAGGGTGTGGCGGCCTATGCTGACCATGCTGCGGTCTTGGGCAAAGAGGATGATGCGATCTACGCATTTGCCTTTAAAGCGCTTGCAGCCCTCACTCAAGATAAGCCAGCAGAAGAACTTGTCGAGCTCGTGCTTGAGTGTGGCGCGATTGCAGTCACGACGATGGCGCTGCTCGATGCAGCAAATACTCAAGCTTACGGTAATCCGGAGATTACGCAAGTCAAAACGGGTGTGGGGAGGCGTCCAGGCATCTTAATCTCGGGTCATGACCTACTCGATTTGCGGGAGCTGCTCGAACAATCTCAGGATGCCGGTGTAGACATCTACACGCATAGCGAAATGCTCCCAGCCCACTACTATCCCGAGCTAAAAAAATACCCCCATCTCTACGGTAACTACGGCAATGCTTGGCACAAGCAAAATACAGAATTCGCCTCATTTAATGGGCCAATCTTGATGACGACCAATTGCATCACCCCCGTGCAGCCAGCCTACAAGGATCGCATTTTTACCACGGGCATGGCAGGCTATCCAGGTGTAGAGCATATTGCAGACCGCCAAGCTGGTGCGCAAAAAGATTTCTCTGCGATCATCGCTTTGGCTAAAACGTGTCCACCACCAACGGCTCTCGAGAATGGAGTCATCACGGGTGGTTTTGCCCACCACCAGGTGTTGGCCCTCGCAGATAAGGTAGTCGATGCGGTCAAACAGGGGCTCATTAAGCGCTTTGTGGTGATGGCTGGCTGTGATGGCCGACAAATCTCTCGCACGTACTTCACGGAAACGGCCCAAGCGCTCCCAGATGATACGATCATCCTTACTGCAGGCTGTGCGAAGTACCGCTACAATAAGCTTGATTTGGGGGATATCGGCGGGATCCCGCGTGTTTTGGATGCTGGTCAATGTAATGATTGCTACAGCTTGGCGGTCATTGCGCTCAAGCTTAAGGAGGTATTTGGACTGGATGATGTCAATCAGTTACCGATCTCTTTTGACATCGCATGGTATGAACAGAAAGCCGTGGCGGTATTGCTTGCGTTGCTCTCTTTAGGCTTTAAGCATATTCGTCTTGGGCCTACGTTGCCAGCATTTCTCTCTCCTGCGATCACTCAGGTGCTAGTAAATACGTTTGACATTAAGCCGATTGGGACTCCTGCTGAGGATGTCAAGCGAATGATGGCTGGTGCCTAGAGCAGAGCTTGGGCGCAGAGACTAAGCCGCTAAAACGTTCTGCGGCCTCGATTTAGCATACAGCGCCCCAGTGCACCCCAAAAAAATTCCCAGCTTGGCACTTATTCCAAGCTGGGAATTTTCTACAGCGGTGAAGCATCAGCGAGCCCCCACAACGGGTCTCTAGCTTGATACTAGAGGTGGGGCACCTGCCTCTTATTGATTAATGCCTGTTGCGAGCGAGCGCAGTGAGCCAGATTTGCGTTACAGGCGTGAACGTGGGGCTCTTTCTTGCCTTTATCCCTCTTTTTATGGTCTATCTGGCTATTTTGGACTTGCAAAATAGGCTCAAAAAAGCCATAATAAAAGGGATTTATTTTTAGTTGCTTGAGGTTGTCTCAAGGAGCAATCGTATTACCCCAAAAGAAATAAGGCTGAGGCGCATATGGACGAGAAGTATCCTTTTAATGAAATCGAAACGAAGTGGCAAAAGTACTGGGATGACCAAGGCACTTTTACTTGCGATGCCACTCGCACAGACAAACCTAAGTTTTACTGTTTGACGATGTTTCCCTATCCCTCGGGCAAAATGCATGTGGGCCATGGACGCAACTACATTATGGGCGATGTGATTACGCGCTACAAAATGATGACTGGCTACAATGTCCTCTCGCCGATGGGATGGGATGCTTTTGGCTTGCCTGCTGAAAATGCCGCGAAGAAATTTAACGTGCACCCTAAGGATTGGACGCTGAAAAACATCGAGCAGATGAAATCGCAAATTCGTCTCTGGGGCATAGGCTACGACTGGGAGCGTGAGGTGACGACCTGTTTACCGGACTACTACCGGTGGACGCAATGGGTCTTTTTGCAAGCATACAAGCTTGGCGTGGCCTACCAAAAGGAATCGCCAGTAAACTGGTGCCCGCTGTGCACTAACTTGGCTAATGAAGAGGTCACTGCTGATGGTCACTGTGACCGTTGTGGTGCTGTCGTGGAAAAGCGCAACCTCAATCAATGGTTCTTTAAGATCACGGACTATGCGGACCGCCTCCTCAAGGATCTCGACTTGCTCGAAGAATGGCCTGACAAGGTGCGCCAAATGCAGGCCAACTGGATTGGTAAGTCTGAGGGTGCGCGCGTTTCCTTTACCATTACTGAAACGGGCGACGAATGCCCCGTATTTACCACGCGTCCCGACACGATCTATGGTGTGACCTTTATGGCGATCGCTCCAGATCATCCTTTGCTTGATAAGCTTTTGCCCGGCTCGGCTAACGAGGCTGAGGTAAAGGCGTTTTGCAAGCGCTTAAGTAGCGTGCCGGCTGCGGAGCGTCTGGCTGATGCATCAAACAAAGAAGGTATCTTTACTGGATTTCACGTCAAGAATCCCTACAATGGCGATGACCAGATCCAACTCTGGGTCACGAACTATGTACTCAAGGACTATGGTACGGGGGTCGTGATGGCCGTGCCGACGCATGATGAGCGCGACTGGGCCTTTGCCAAAGCTTATGAACTCCCGCTCAAGGTGGTGATTCAAAATGCAGCTGGCGATCTCGACCCAGCAACGATGACTGAGGCCTATGTCAATCCCGGCAAGCTCGTCAACTCCGACTCTTTTAATGGGCAATCCAACGAAGAGGCCAAGTCTGCGATTGCGCAATTTGGTGAAGACAAGGGCTTTGCTAAGATGACGACCAATTTCCGCATTCGAGACTGGAATGTCGCTCGTCAACGCTATTGGGGTGCGCCGATTCCGATCATCCACTGCCCTCATTGCGGTGCGGTGCCCGTGCCCGAAGACCAACTGCCCGTCCAATTACCAGATGATGTCGACTACACGAGCGAACAAGGCAACCCGCTCGCCCACCACGAAGGCTTTATCAATTGCACCTGCCCGAAGTGTGGTGCCGCAGCCAAGCGAGAAACCGACACCCTCGCTCAATGGCTCTGCTCTTGCTGGTACTTCTTACGCTATATCGATCCTAAAAATACGGAAAAGGCCTTTGATAAAGCTCTCGTAGACAAGTGGATGCCCGTCGACCAGTATATTGGTGGTGTCGAGCATGCGGTATTGCACCTCCTCTACTCACGCTTTGTCGTTAAAATCTTGAATGATGCAGGTGCCTGTGACTGTGTAGAGCCTTTTAAGGCACTCTTCACCCAAGGTATGATCTGCAAACGCTCTGAAAAAGATGGCAAGCTCTACAAGATGTCTAAGTCTGTGGGTAATGTCGTCTCTCCTGATGAGCTCATTCAAAACTATGGTGCAGACACCGTACGTCTCTACACTCTCTTTATTGGGCCTCCTGAGCTCGATGCCGAATGGCAAGACAATGGTATCCAGGGGCCTTTCCGCTTCTTGAGCCGTATTTGGCGCAAGACAGCCGAGGCTAAGGCATTCATTCCCGCAACCGACACCCCTGTCGACATGGACAAGCTCACCCCGATCGAACGCGACCTCTACCGCAAGCTTCATCAGACACTCGCCAGTGTGACCGACTCAATTGAGCATGGTTTCCGCTTTAATACTGCAATCGCACAGATGATGGAATTGATGAACATCGTCGAAAAGGCCAAGATCACCGCCGCAAGTAGTGATGCGGCAAAGGCTACGCTACGTGAAGTATTCACCACGTTGACCCGTATGCTCACCCCAATCACCCCGCACATTGCCGAAGAGCTCTGGGCGCAGCTTGGCGGCACAACCGAGAGCGTCATGGATGCAGGTTGGCCCACGGTCAATGAGGCTGCACTCGTCGCAGACACTGCGCAAATCATCGTTCAAATCAATGGTAAAATGCGTGGCAAGATTGAAATGGCCGCTTCGCTCACCCGCGAAGAGATGCAGGCTGTTGCGATCAAGGACGATGTGGTTCTCAAAAACACCGCAGGTCAAACCATCGTCAAGGTGATTGCCGTACCAGGTAAATTAGTCAACATCGTGGCAAAGTAATTCTATGAGCCAACAGACCCCACAATCCACACTTGAAACAGTGCGCAAGCCCATTCGCGGGATCTCGCTCTTTTCGGGTGGTCTGGACAGCCAGCTTGCTGTCTGTATTTTGAGAGATCAAGGTATTGAAATGGAGGCACTCGTCTTTGATAGCCCTTTTTTCAATATCGCCGCAGCGATCACCGCATCTAAAGCTCTCAAGATCAAGCTCAACATCGTCGACTTTACCGACGATGTCCTTGGTCTGCTCAACTATGCTCGCCACGGCTTTGGTGGCGCAATGAATCCCTGCATCGACTGTCATGCGCTCATGATTAAGCGGGCGGGGGAATTCATGCGCGAACATGGCTTTGACTTTGTCTCGACTGGAGAAGTCCTCAACCAGCGCCCGATGTCGCAAAATAAACGCGCCCTTGGGGAGGTTGAAAAAGACTCCGGATTGGCGGGGTATCTCGTGCGTCCGCTCTCAGCACTGCTACTCGAGCCCACCCTCCTCGAACAAGACGGTCGCATTGATCGCAGTCAGCTCTGTGATCTACAAGGCCGTAATCGCAAGCCCCAATTTGAATTGGCCTCACGCTTTGGCATCGAGCAATATCCGACGCCAGCAGGTGGATGCCTACTGACAGAAAAGGGCTTTTGTGCGAAGCTTCGCGACCTCATGGATCACCATCAATGCACCTGTGGCGCAGATGCGACTATGCTCAAGCTCGGTAGGCACTTTAGATTACACAACCAGACGAAATGTGTCGTCGGGCGTAATCGCACCGACAATCAGCAGCTCAAAGCATTGCGCAAGGCTGGCGATGTCACGGTCTACACGGTCGATGTGCCGGGGCCCACGGCTCACCTGATTGCCCCTGTCGCCCAAAACGACATCTTACTCGCTGCAGGTATTGTCGCTGGCTATGGGGACAAGGGGACTAAAACAGAGGTGATCGTCAAGGTCATCACAGACCAAGGCCCCTCAGAAATCACTGTCACGCCACTCGATCGCGAAACCTACGTTAAGTGGATGCTCTAACAGCCTCCGTTACTCTTCCCCCCTTATTAGGTGTGCACTTGCTTATGAAAAAACGCCTCGTCATCTATCTTGACTTTCGTGTTGCTGCTTTTACCGCTACCGCAAAACAGGTTGCGTGGTTGCAAGCGCAATGTCCAGAGCTTGAGGTCATTCATTGCTTGACACAAGAGGACTTTGTGCGCAATCTCTCCAAGGCCGACTTTATCTACTGCTACCAGTTTGCGCAGTTTTGGTTTCCGCTGACCTATCGTGCGAAATGGCTTGCGACCCCCGCGGCAGGCAAGGAATTGCTTGGCTGTACCCCACCCTCTCGGATGCGTGTGACCTATGGGAGGTTTCATGGGGAGATCATGGCCGAGAGCACCCTTGCGATGATCTTGGCAGTGAACCGCGGCTTACTCCCTGGCATGGCGCTGACGAGTGAGCAAAGTCCTTGGCCTGAGGCATATCCACACTTTAAGACACTCCAGGGTAGCCATGCGGTTATTGTTGGGTTTGGGGGGATCGGTCAAGCGATTGCTCGCTTGCTCACGCCATTTGGCGTGCGCATTACGCCGATACGCTCGACGACGATCGATCAATTGGACGAGGCGCTCACCACGGCAGACCATGTTATTTTGGCCTTGCCAAAGAGTCCCACCACCGACAATCTCATGGATGCCGCGCGTCTAGCCAAGATGCCCAAGAGCACCTCTCTCTACAATGTAGGTCGTGGGAATGCGATTGACGAGGTTGCCCTCGCCCAAGCCCTCGAATCAGGCACGCTCCATGCAGCGTGCCTAGATGTGCTCAAGCAGGAGCCCTACCCTGTCGATGGTCGTCTTCGCCAGGCTCCTCACTGCTACCTCTATCCGCACTGCTCGGCAATTGCGCCTCACTATCTCAACCTAGCCTTTGCAGAATGGGTCGCTGACTACCATGCCTCGCCCGACTATACTCCTGAAAAGTGAGGCAATCTCTCTCTGCGTGAGACCCTTTTCTCAAACTTCGCAAATGGTCACGTGGCTGACGCCTGACTACGGGCTCATTACCACGCCTATCAAAGGAGCCTGTCGTGCCAAAAGTCTTCACCTTGGTCACTTTGATATCTTTTACACGAGTGAGCTAGTGTGGTATGCGACCGACAATAATGGCGTACACCAAATTAGAGAATGCACAGCACTCAATCGGCGAGACCCGTTGCGCACAGCTTGGCGCGAGTCCATTGCTGGAAGCTATTTGCTCGACTTAGTCCTGCGCACGGCTCAGCCTCATCAGCCCTCTCAGCCCCTCTATCACAGACTAGATCAGGCGCTCAATGCTCTGGCGTACAATGCTAGCACTCATGCAGTTGATCCGCTCACGATCATTCTCTGGTTTGAGATACATGCACTACAATCGCTCGGGATCTTACCCAATTTTAAAGCGTGCAGCTCGTGTGGACCTCTTGCTAGAAGTCTCTTTTCTATTGATCAAGGGCGTCTTATTTGCGTTCATCGGCCAGCTCGCAGCTCATCAACAGCCTCCTGTCTGCTCCACTATCACACGATTGATCTCTTTCACAAGCTCTTGCGACTCCCTTTGCCAGAGGCGATTGACTGGATCACGGCTCAGCAAAGCGAGGGTGACATTTTACCTGGGCTCTTTGGACTGAGGCGTTTTCTCGGGATTTTCCTCAACTATCACCTTGACCTATTACCAGGTGCACGCGCAACAGCAATGGATTTACTCATCTAAGTGGTTGCGCCGCTAGAACGTCCTGCGGATTACATGGCTGTGCCGTGTGCGAGAAGGTCTCTTACCGACGTGCTGGGACAGGCGAATCCTGTGCAAAACGCCCTACGCCCATGTGAGCGAGGGTGATAGGCTAAGCGGAGTCCATCTCTCAATTGGCGGAGTATGAGGTAATGCCTCACCACTAGCACTTGAGCTCGAAATCTAGTCTTTGAAAGCGAAACGAGCAACGACTACAGTGGCGAGATTGAGGCTTAGATATGCGGCCAAGCAATCAACTAGCGAGCAGAGTGAGCTCTGCTGGAGCGATACCTGTTATACTCGTGGTGCAGAGGATCCCGGGGAGGGGGCGGGGAGATTGGGGGCTCGTCGCTCCCTCAAGTATCCCCCAAACACCAGGTCCCAGGAGGCGCATTCAGGACATTCGTGCCGTAGGTCTAATAAGCCTGATTGTAGATTTGGACGATCGCATCGTGAGTAAGCGTACGATAAGGATTAGCGCAAGTGGTCAAGGTCTCATCTGCCATTTGATCAAAGCGAATCTGATCAGGGACACCGCACTCACGGAGGTTTGCGGGGAGCTTGAGTGTATCGGTAAAGAAATATTTCGTGGCCTGAATGGCCTTTTCTGCAATCTCTTGTGGAGGTAATGCCGCATCAATTCCCCAGACATTGGTGCCATATTCGACAAACTTTTGGAGGGATTGAGCGTCGAGGACAAAGCGCATCCACGGCGGTGTAAGGACAGCCAACCCAGCGCCATGGGTGATGTCGTAGTGTGCACTGACGGTATGCTCAATCATGTGCACAGACCAGCCCATTTCTCGGCCATTGGAGAGAAATCCATTAATCGCCCAGGATGATGCCCACATGAGGTTGGCGCGAGCTTCATAATTAGCTGGGTCTGCCAAGGCTATCGGACCGCAGGCGATGAGGGTTTTGAGGAGGGCTTCGCAAAGACGATCTTGCATATAGCCAGATTCCGTGGTGAAGTAAACCTCAAGAATATGTGAGAAAATATCCGCAGTACCGCTAGCCGTTTGATAAGGGCTGACGCTTTGGGTATAGGTGGGGTCGAGAATAGAGGCTTTGGGGAGCATTGCTGGATTGATCGTCGCAAGCTTGGCGGGAATTGATAGATCTGAGATCACCGCACCAGCATCCATTTCTGAGCCCGTTGCCGAGAGCGTCAAAACGGTCATTAGGGGCAATGCATCGACAATATCTGAGCCATGGGTCTTGACCAAATCCCAGGCATCACCATCATACTTAGCCGCGGCAGCGATGACCTTGGCGCAGTCAATGGTCGATCCCCCCCCAACGGGCAAGACGACATCAATTCCTTGCTCCTTGCAAATGGCAGCCCCTTGACGAACGCTCTCAATGCGAGGGTTGGGTTCAACGCCAGAAAGCTCAACGATTTGGATATTGGCCGCTGAGAGGGCTTGGGTAACGGCTTGATAGGCACCATTTTGCTTAATGCTACCGCCGCCATAAACGAGGAGGACCTTGGTGCCGTATTTAAGGATCTCTTGTGGCAGTGCGGCGACTTGGCCATGACCAAAGTGCACGATGGTGGGGATTGAATAGGTAAAATTACGCATGGTGATGAATCAATAAGGTTGCAGGCAAATGCCTGCGGTTAACGAATCTCCAAGCAGCATCCGTGAGGAGGGAGGCCTTGGGCGGGTTTATCATTTAAATTAAAGGTCGCAATAGCAGTTTTTCCCGTGCTGAGCTTTTTGTGCCAGACGTGAACATTGTTTTTAGCACTAACACTGATGGCAGGATTCATGGCTTCGTCTTGGTTGATCGCAAGCAATGTTTTGTCGCAGAGGAGGCTCTTGGTAAAGGCATCAAGTTGCTCGATGTCACAGGAGATCATCAGCGGTGCCGAGAGCATGGCCCACATCGTCATGTGAGTGCGTTGCTCAATCTGGCTCAAACCTGATGGTTTAAAGGTAACATTGGGGCGATTGGGAATACCGAGGCGGCCGATTTGCAAGATATCTGGATCAGGGTAATTACCTGGCTTAAGGTGCTTTTGGAGGGGCAGCTGCTGCATGGCAATTGTGCAAATACTCTGCCACGAATCACGGATATCGCCTGTTGTCCGAATCATGTGAGCCGACTGAAAGAGTCCCGCAAGGAGATTGTGTGGCGCATTATTGGACATACTAAAGATTATAGAACGGTGCTTCTGGGCATCATGTAGATCTTTGGCGATACGCTGAGCGGTGGGGAGATCATTCACATGCCAGTCGACCTTCACAAAATCGATCCCCCAATCTGCCCACTGCTTGACATCTTGATCAAAGAACCAATGTCCGACATGGTTAAGGTTTTTATGAATAGATCCAGGATAGCGGCCAAAGAATTGCGTTGATTGGAGACGTTTACTGGCGGGGAGGTAATGCTTAGCGTAATCACCAGACGCATCAGGAGCCGAGCCACCAATAAAGCCCGCATAGGTGCCCATCCATGGGGACGAGTAAATGCCGACCTTGAGTCCAAGCGAGTGGATACGCTCACACATGACATGCATATCAGTAAAGCGGGCATTGGGTTGAATAGCCCGATAGTTGCCGCCGCGCTCGCCTTGCCAGCAATCGTCGATATTGACAAAGCTATAGCCATAGTCCGCTAAACCAGTCTTGACGAGGAGGTTCGCGACCTTTTCGATGGATGCTTGACTCACAGCCTCACTATAGGAGTACCAGCTATTCCACCCCATGGGCGGTGTAAGGGCAATGGTGTCCCCACAAACGAGCGTGAGTGTGCGCGAGGTGGTACCCGAGGCATTTTTTGCCAAGATCGTCAGAGGGTAACGCCCTGGAGTAGCCAAGGATCCCGTAAGGATATTCCTCTTAATCGAGACCCCTTGAGGGAGGGATTTGACTTGCCATTGGATAGGCCGATCGCCGCTGGTTGGAATACGATAGATAAAAGTCCTCGTGGGCTGCACGCCATAGACGGCGGGGCCATTGATAGAAGGGATTTCAGCGCAAACGATCCTCGCTGCCACACAGATCACGCTACACATCATGAAGTAATTCATTCCAACACTCCCACATAGAGCACACACTATGTCGATTAAAAATCGTAGTGATAGACCGCACCATCTCGGATGGTCGATAGTTGCGTATAGCCGACGCGATGGAGGAGGTCAGCCGCTCGGGTAAAATTACTGGCTACAAAGCGAGCCCGGTGAGAGTCACTACCAATCATGACAGGAATTTCTCGGGTAAAGCAAGCGCGCAAGATAGCTTCGCTAGGATAGGCCTCTTTGCAATCCTTGACCCATCCCGAGGTATTGAGCTCGACAATCATGCCACTGGATTTGATGGCTTCGAGGGCTTCTTGGATATGGGCCGTGACATCTCTGGTAGGATAGATCTCAAATTTTTTAACCAAGTCCATATGCCCGACAATTTGAAAGAGCCCACTAGCAGCCATGTTGCGCACCGCATGCCAGTAGTCAATGATGGCCTCATCCTTGGCTTCGTCACTCTTATCAAGCCAGTACTTCTTAGAGGAATCACACGCCTCGTGGTTGATATAGTGGACCGATCCAATGGTGAAGTCAAGCCGATGGTCACGCACCATGGGGGCTAAATGGTCGGCATTGCCTAGCCAATCAAACTCCATCCCGATCATGATTTCGATTGGGTTTGGATTATGGCGTAGCTCACCGACATACTTGAAGTATCGATCTAACTTGTCCAACTGCAAAGCCCACTCGGGGGTCTTTTCTGCAGGGTCATCGGAGATACGATAGTAGTGATCCGCAAAGCCTAAGCAATCAACCTGCTGGCTGACAGCAGCATCATAGATGCGCTGGGGGGTATCTTGCCCATCGCTAAAGACGGAGTGATTATGCAGACTAACGCGCACGCTTGCCTCCCTTGCTGGGAGCGTGTTTACCCCCACCCTTTTTAGCCGCTAAGCGGTATTTTGCATCACGTATCGCCTTTAGCTCTCGATTATTGTCACGGGCGAGGTCGCGCTCTCTAGTTGCGACAGGCATATTATCCTTAGCCGAGCCCTTAACATAGACAAAGTCCAATCGGCGCGCGGGGAAGTCAACCTTATTAATCAAGACTTTGAGTGTGGTACCAGCCTTAATGGTCACATCATCGGCAGAGAGGGTATCAATACCAGGCGTGTAGTTGACGCGCTTTTTACTAATCGCAGAAATGTGCACCATACCACCAAGCTGCAAATCGATCACATCGACAAAGAATCCAAAGGCCTTAACCGAGACCGCAACAGCATCATAGGCGATCGGCTTTTTGTCAGTCAATTGTTGTTGCAAGAAGCGATACTTCTTGATTTCAGTGAGGGCGCGTTCGGCTTCGTCGGCAACCATTTCACAATTGGTCACCTGCGTGGCGATGCATACCAAGCGCTGTGTATCCATGTTACCCCGGCTACCCGTACCAGTGAGATACTCAGTCAATTGGCGATGAGTAATCAAATCCGAGTAACGACGAATCGGTGAGGTAAAGTGGGTGTAATGATGTAGAGCCAACCCAAAGTGGCCAGACGCATCTGCGGAGTAAAGCGCACGCTTGAGGCTACGCAACACCAAAGAATGGATATGATAGCGCAAAGGATGATTCTCGGTTTCCTTTAAGAAACGCGCCAATTCATGAGGTTCATTGAGGTTACGTGGACGCAAGCCCATTTTTTTGAGCTCCATGATCATCTTGTTGACCTTTTCCTCATCAGGAGCTTCATGCAATCGCGAAATAATGCGAATACCCTTAGCCTGTAGCTCTGTTGCGACGGCTTCATTAGCCGCAACCATGCAGCATTCGATCAATTGATGAGCTTCATCATTGGGGGCTGCATGGATGCCGATCATGCGGCCTTGTCCATCCATCTCGATTTCCACCTCGCTAGATGCCATTTCCAAAGCATCATTGGCATCGCGCAGTTTCTTTAAGAGGCGGGTTAATTTAACGAGCTCTTGAATGAATGGAACCGTGCGCACATCCAAATCATCCCGCACGACATCGCGAGCCTCGATTATAGCCAAGGCTTCTTCATAGTTGAGGCGTTGCTTTGAGCAGATAATACTCTTGGCGAAGCGGCGCTTGAGGAGGTGACCATTCTTATTATAGGTCAAAAAGGTCGAGAAAGCCAATCGATCGACATTGGGCTGGAGCGAGCAGATCCCATTAGAGAGTTGCTCAGGGAGCATTGGAATCACTTGGTCAATGAGATAGACGGAGTTGCCACGCTTAAAAGCTTCCCGATCGAGAGCAGATCCCGGCTTGACATAGTGACCGACATCGGCAATATGGACACCCAGCACCCAGTTACCATCAGCATCGGTCGTCAACGATACCGCATCGTCAAAGTCTCGAGCCGAGGCAGGATCAATCGTCACAATAAACTCATTACGCAAATCTTCACGGTCGCCGGGCTCATTCACATAGGCAGCAACCATCTCAGCCTCACTCATGACAGCGGCGTCAAATGAGGTGGGCAAATCGTACTGCTTGACAATGGACTCAGTATCTAAGGAGGGCTGATCAGCAGGTCCAATGACTTCAACCAACGTCGCTTCAAGCTGCTTCGCATTGCGATCAGCGCGCTTGACTTGGACCAGTACACGGTCTCCAGGCTTGGCATCACCACGATCAGCGAGCGTAAAATCGGACGTATAGACAGGATTGAGCGGCGAGACATAGCTTTTGCCAGCGGTGGTAAAGACGGTGCCGACCACATTGCGCACAGCCTTTTGATCAATTGACTGAATCGTACCGACAGGATCGGTACGAGAACCTTGGCGAAAATTCACCGTTACGACATCACCCGGTAGGACATTGCGCATGTCGCGCGATTCGACAAAGACCACGCGACCATCCTCAGCGGTCACCGTACCTGCGCCAGAGCGCATCACGCGTACTTGTCCTGTCAATTGCCCCGCACCACGCCCAGCATGGTAGTAACCACGGCGCTTTTCGACGAGTGCGCCAGAGCGCACCATTCCGCGCAAAACCTTTGAAAGCTCCTTAGCGGCCTTGCCACGGAGTCCCAAAATCTTCACTACTGCATTTGCACAATAGACCTTTTCTGGGTCCGACTCAAACAAATACCTCACGGCTTTAAATTCAATATCATTCATTTTATAATTCCTTATTTATTCGTTCCCCTATTCACACAAAAGAAAAGGGGCGAAGCTTCACGGCGACCCGACAAGCTCCAGCCCCTCTTTTAATCACGGTACGATCTTAGAAAAGGACATTGACCTTTTTCGTTCCCGGATTGACGCCACCGATGATCAGCGGATCTTCGCCATTGGCTTGGAGGATAGACATGGTCTGAGCGACATCCTCAGGGCGCACGATCAAGACGTAGCCGATACCCATATTAAAGACGCGATACATCTCCTCGCTGGAGACACCACCCTTTTCTTGGATAAACTTAAATACAGCTGGCGTTTCCCATGCCGCAGAATCGATCGTCACATTGACTGTTGTCGGCATGACACGAGGGATATTATCATAAAAACCACCGCCAGTGATATGCGCCATACCCTTGACAGGGACCTTGGCATCCAAGACTGCGCCCACGGGCTTAAGGAAGCTCTTGTGGACAGCAAGCAAAGCATCTGCGCAAGTCACGTCTGTGCCTGGCAAGAGATCCTCGGGCTTTAACCCACACTTATTAAAGATCACTTCACGAGCCAAAGAGAAGCCATTGGTCTGCAAACCGCCAGAGGGCAAGCCGATAATGACATCGCCAACCTTGATATCTTCACCCGTGATGACATCCTCACGCTTCACTTGACCGACGATCGTGCCGACCAAATCGTATTCACCAACAGGATAGAGCCCAGGCATTTCGGCTGTTTCACCACCCAAGAGTGCGCAACCATTCTCAGAGCAAGCTTTGCAAAGTCCCGAGACCACGGCATTAAAGATATCCGTATCAAAGACCGATGCACCAATGTAGTCGAGGAAAAAGAGCGGACGTGCACCTTGGACCAAGATATCATTCACGCAGTGGTTCACGATGTCCTGACCGACAGTATCATGGCGACCAGCAAGGGCTGCGACCTTAAGCTTGGTACCCACGCCATCAGCACTAGCTACGAGGATCGTATCAGCGCCAGGGCTCTGAAACATCCCGCCAAAACTACCAATACCACCGATCACGCCAGGGGTTACAGTCTTTTTCACCATTTGCTTAATCGTCTCGATACCACCCATTTTCTTATCGATATCCACGCCTGCTGCTGCATATGCCGAATTATTCTCTGCCATAATGTAGTCCTATTCTTTTGTATAAACATGTTTAATGAATTAAAAAACGCCCTTACTTTACCACAACCCCTCAAAAAAGGAAAGCACAAAAGTCGCCCCATCCCCAAAAAAGCGTAGCAAAACCCCTCGGAGCTCTCAAATCCCACTCAAAGGCTTGCCTAAAAGTAAAAGGACCCAGCCAAAGCTGAGTCCTTTTAGTTGCGACAATTGTCGATCAAGCAAGCTTAGAAAGCAGAGCTATTACGAGACTTGTTGCGGATGCGAGCACGTGCAGACTTTTTACGAGCCTTTTCACACGGTTTTTCGTAGTAACGGTTATTACGAAGCTGCTTCAAGAGACCTTCCTTATCCATGATCTTCTTCAGACGCTTCAAAGCACGCTCTACGGATTCGCTTTTTTTCAAACGGATGCTAATCATTTTTGCTCACCTCCTTTTCATGACCTATCTCAATCATCGAGATCTCTGGTCGAATAGCCACATAAGATAGCAAACCTCTTACGTCAATGCAAGCACAAAATGAGATTTTCCTGAACTTTTCTCTATGTTTGAGCGTTTTTATAGATAGATCAGGGTAAGCTGTCATATGATTTCATTTCTGATCAAGTTAATATAAGGAGTACACGATGTTAAAACGAGTATTATTTTGCCTAGTCAGCCAGGTGTCATTTGTCAGCCTTTGTACAGGCGACACAGAATCGATTCAAGATCCACCTTGGGGAGAAGAGGTCGTGGTAACAGCGTCGCGCTATGACCAGCCGCGCTCAACAGCAGCTGCGTCAATCGACCTCATTGATACCGAGCAACTCAATCACCAACAGTCTCGCACGTTACCCGAGGCGCTAAAATTGACGACAGGCATCATGATCCAAAAGACGAGTAATGGACAAGGCTCCCCCTATCTACGTGGTTTTACAGGCTACGGGACCCTCATGCTGGTCGACGGGATCAGACTCAATAATGCCACATTTCGAAGTGGCCCCAATCAATACTGGAGTACTATCGACCTCTACTCGATCGATCATCTTGAGATTTTTAAAGGCCCTGCATCTTCGCTTTATGGTTCGGATGCAATTGGCGGCACGGTGCAAGCATTTACCTTAATGCCCGACTATGTCAAAAATGGAGACAAGACGTACAGTGGGCAGATCATTACGCGAGCGTCATCTGCAGAGCGCTCTCTCTCCACCCGTCTACAAAGCACCTATGGAAGTGAACGGTTTGCGTTGCTCGTCGGAGTGACAGGCAAGCACTTCGGAGATGTACACGCTGCAAAGATTGGCCGTCAACGCAAGACAGGCTACGATGAGCTCAATTACGACATCAAGCTACGCATCAAGATGCGAGGAGAGCGCGAACTTGTTTTTGCCCATTTCAAGACCGACCAAAATGATGTTTGGCGCACGCACCGCACCCCCTATAGTGACGCCGGTTGGGAGGGGACGAGTGTCGGTAATAAAGAGTACATTCACACCTTTGACAATGATCGTCAATTAACCTATGTCTCTTATCGAGATCATGAATCCACCCTCATGGCAGACAGCATCAATGCCACGCTCTACTATCAGCGGCAAGAGGAGGTCTTGAGCAAATTAAAGATGAAGCCCGGCGCACGACTATCGCATGATACGACAGATGTCAAGACGGTGGGGGTCAATCTGGATTTAACAAAAGACTCCCCCTGGGGGATGCTCGCCTATGGACTATCGTACTCTATAGACTTTGTCGACAGCTCAATGGATGACCCTACCAGTGCTCAACATGGCATTCAAGGATCAAGTCCTGATGATTCGACTTATCAGATTTTGGCCGCCTATCTGCAAGATCAAATTTGGCTAAGCGAATCAATCGACCTCACCCTCGGCACGCGCTTGACCCATACCCGAGCAAAGGTTGGCCGCTACTACAATAAAGAGCTCGACACACCCCCTCATACACCTGGCAAAGGTGCGGATTCTTTTGATGCAGACTGGACATCTTGGTGTCAATCGGCGCGCTTAGGGTACCATTTCTTAGAGGACAAAGCCCTCGTGTATACCAGTCTCGCACAAGGCTATCGCACCCCTAATTTGTCTGATCTCGCCCGCAATGGTGAATTCGCCTCAAGTGGCAAAGAGGTCCCCTCCCCTAACCTCGACCCCGAGCGTTATTTAACGGGTGAGATTGGCTTGCGCTACACAGAGAATCACTTCTCCTGGCACGCTGCCTATTTCTATACAGACATCAAAGACACCATTGTCAGAGTCTCCAATACTGAGGCCAAGGTCAATGGCGGCAGTGGCTATGTGCATGGATTCGAAACAGAGCTAGCTTGGCAGTTGCACAAACAATGGCTTTTGCGAGGGGGCTACACAATTATGAGCGGCAGGCAAGATTACACAAAAAATGGCCAAGCGATCCACGAGCCCTTGCGCACCATGCCAATGACAGCCTGGATAAGCTTGCGCTGGCAGTCTCGCGATGAACGTTTTTGGGCGGAGATTATCCAGACCTGCGTATCCAAAGAAGACCGCCTCACAGCGAGCGATCGCAAAGACACCCAGCGCATCCCCCCCGATGGCACTCCTGGCTATGCCTTGACAGATCTACGTATCGGTTATCAGCACTCTGAAGCACTGAGCCTGACGCTTGCGCTAGAGAATTGCTTTGATCAAGATTACCGTAGCCACGGATCTGGCAGTAACGAGCCAGGCCGTAACATCGTCTTAACTGCCGCCTATAAGTGGTAAATCTCCCAGTCATACTCAAAATCGAGTAGGCGGGGTATTTCACCCGCCTCTCACACCACCCGGCATGCGGTTTTCCGTACCGGGCGGTTTCATTTAACAGTTTTGTAAACTACAGTAGTATCAAACATTTCTACTACTGTGTCTTTGGGTTGTTCTTCTTCCGCCTTGAAAAGTTGCCGCGAATC
>CAYZIC010000047.1:0-17045 GCA_964478335.1 uncultured Lentisphaeraceae bacterium
CACGGTGATCTTTACTTTTGCTTCGAGTGAATTGTCCATTGCCACACCCCAGATACCCCAAGAAAAACTCGCTCGTACACCTTTAGGCTACGCGCCAATACCGCCGCAGTCAAGTGGATCATGGCGATCCGTATGACGGGCACATTTACCATTTATAACTGTTCGCTCTCAGCGAAGTGTAGCCTGTAGGATGCCCCTACCCCCAATTGATATAGATTACTGGCGATCAATTCGCCCCAACAAAGGACCCCAAATGAATCCATTAGATAATATCCGTATAGTACTTGTCGGCACGCTCTACAGCGGCAATGTCGGCTCAGTGTGTCGTGCCATGGCCAATATGGGCATTCACGACTTGGCACTTGCCGCACCGCGACTCTGCGACGATTGGCAAGAAGCGCACCGTCTCGCTGTACACGCCACCGACATCCTAGACTCCGCCAAGCGCTACGACACCGTCGCTGAAGCCATCGCCGACTGCCATGCTGTCGTGGGCACGACCGCCCGAGGCGGGCTCTATCGCCAAACCGTCAAAACCCCATCCGAGCTTGCCCCAGAGCTCCTCACCCTCGCAGCGCAAGGTCCCGTTGCCATTCTTTTTGGGCGCGAAGACAAAGGTCTCAACAATGACGAAATTGGTCTTTGCACGCATCTCTTGCGCATCCCCGTGGATCCCACTTATCAATCGATCAATCTCTCCCAAGCAGTACTCATCGTCTCCTATGAGCTTTATGGCGCAACGGGATCCTATGAATCCCCCTTCGTCGAAACCTCCCCCCTCTCAACAGCCGCAGAAAAGGCCGTCCTCATGAAAAAGTGGCGCACATCGATGCTCGAGATCGGCTTTATGGACGAAGAAAAAGCCGATCACATGATGTTAGGCTTCCAGCGAATTTTCTCACGAGGGGTCAAGACGACTGACGATGCACGGATTTTGATGGGCGTCGCCCGCCAAGCTCAATGGGCCGCCTCCCAAAAGACAGCTCGCTAGGGGGCTCGCAAGCTCGCCCGCAACAAGCATCAGGCATTAAGAGGCAGGCACCCCGTCTCTAGCACCAAGCATTGAGCGAGTAAGCTCGCGATTACCGCCCAGCTTGCTCGCCCTCAGCGGAGCCATGCGAAGTGTAGATGCTCGACTCGGTCGAGGGCGATATCGATGCCACGCTGTGTGGCGGTGATGCCGCAGAGTGCGCCATCATAGTGGAGCGCTAAGATGATTTTGCACAATGCTGGCTTGGTGTAATCGGAGAGGATGCCATAGGTCGAGAGCGATTGATGGGTGCTACTCGTGCCCATAAGGACTGCGCACAGGGTATCGACGGTGCCTGCACCACGCATACGCACCGCACAGCTGATGACCTTTTTGAGGACGATGAGCTGATCTGGTGAGAGGGGGCGTAGGGGGGGCATTTCGCCGAGGGTAGGGTTGCAGTTGCCACAGAGCTGGCACTGGTGGTGGATCGATCTTTCGCCAAAATAGCTGATCAGGTAGTCATGCAAGCACCCCTTGGTATAGCCATAGGCCTTGATTGCATCGAGCTTGCCCTGGTCGTTGAGACGCTTGAGGCGCATGGCATCACAGATCTTGCGAATCTCTTCATAGGGCTTGGGGATCAAGAGTTTGATAGTCGAGAAGCGTGAGCCGGGTTGACGCATCTGCGTAATGACTTTGGCGCGTTCTAAGGAGGCTAAGATTGTTGTGATCGAGAGGGTGTTTTTGATCCCAGAGCGTTGACTCCAGTCTTCATTGGATAGGGTGACGCTTTCGCCATCGGCCTCGCTGACGGCATCGTAGACCGCTCGAAAAAGCTGCATTACGTAGCGTTCCTCTGGGTTGGCGGCTTGGATGAAAAAGTCTTGGGTAAAGAGGTCGGCGTAGTTAAAGAGGAGCTCACACCAAGAGAATCCTCCATCACGTCCAGCGCGCCCGACTTCTTGATAATAGGCCTCAATGGATCCCGGGACATCCCAGTGAATGACAAACCGGATATCTGCGCGATCGATCCCCATGCCAAAGGCATTGGTGGCGACTACGATTGCGTCCGATTGAGACATAAAGGCTTCTTGCGTCTGAATGCGCTGACTGTCGCTTAGCGCACCGTGATAAAAGAGGGCGGGGATCTTTTCGCCTAGGAGCAATTCGTGGACGCGCTCGACCATTTTGCGGGTGGAGCAATAGATAATGCCGCACTTAAAGCGCTTGATGACCGCAAGGGTGCGTTGGAGCTTTTGGAGGTGGTTTTTGGTTTGGGTGATTTTGAGAAAGAGGTTCTCCCGGCGAAAGCCGGTAATGAGTGTGTGGGGTGTCGCTTGCGGCATCAGGAGCTGGGCGATATGCTGGCAGACCTTTTGAGTAGCAGTGGCCGTGACGGCCATGATGCGCACGTGCGGCAGGTGCTTGACGACCTCTTGGAGATAGAGGTAGTCTGGTCTAAAGTCGTGCCCCCATTGACTCATGCAGTGCGCTTCGTCGACGACAAGCATTGAGATGGATGAGTCACTGAGCTGGGCCATAAAGGTCGGATTGCGAAAGCGCTCTGGCGCGACATAGACGAGCTTGTAGGCGCCTTGCTTCATGCGCGCTTGGCGATAGCTGATTTCGTCTGAGGAGAGGGACGAATTCAGAAACGTCGCCTCAATATTGCGTCGGTGCAAGGCATCGACTTGGTCTTTCATTAGCGCAATCAATGGCGAAACGACGATTGTCGTGCCCGGCAGTAAGAGTGCAGGTAGTTGGAAACAGAGCGACTTGCCCGACCCCGTTGGCATGACCAAGATTGCGTGCTGACCTGATAGCACGGCCTCGATGGTTTCTTGTTGACCAGGTCTAAAGTGGTCAAAGCCAAAATGGGCAGAGAGTGCGGCTGTTAGCACGGCAGGGGTTATTGAGAGAGGCGCCTGCATCATACGTTATAAGACGCGCGCCAAGAGCGACTGAGCGAGCTCTCGCAGGAGCGTGGTGTCATTGGGGAGGCAGTCTAAGACATCAATGGCGGCTTGGGTGTGATCTTGGGCCCATTGGCGAGCATCGTTTGCGGTCATTAACGCCAGGCAGGAAAACTCAGGACTGTCCTCGGCCTCGTCTGCATCGAGTAGGTCGTCAATGATCTGAAAGGCAAAGCCAATGTGATAGCCATAGGCGCGGATGGCTTGCAGTTGGGGCTCGGTCGGATTGACCGTCAATGCACCACAGGTCATCGCTGCAATAAAAAGGTCGGCCGTCTTGTGGTGAAAGATCGCATCAGCCAAGTCTGTCGTCCACTGCGTAGGGGATTGCTTGGCAGCTTGGATGTCGAGGACTTGCCCGTCGATCACCCCACGCGTCGCTTGGGTGAAGTGGTGGAGGATTTCTCGCAGATTGGTGGTGATGTCGCCCAATTCATTAAAGGCCATCGATTGGAGCATGTCGCCAACGAGGATGGCTAAGCCCTCTCCATATTTGGCCCATACTGTAGGGTGTCCACGACGGGTGGTGTCATTGTCCATCGCAGGGAGGTCGTCGTGAACGAGCGTATAGGTGTGAAGTAGCTCGATTGCACAGGCTGCAGAGATCGTTTCGGGGGTGTAGCTGGAGATCGCATCGGCCGCAGCAAGAGCCAAAATCGGGCGGATTCGCTTACCTCCGCTCAGGACGGCGTGACAAATGGCCGATTCAAAGGGCTGCTCTGGCGTGGCTGCGGGAAGACGAGACTGAAGGACTCCCTCAATGATTTGACGGCGCTCTGCAAGATAGTCGGGTAGAGTAGGCATGGCTTATTTCTTCTTCTTGTCATTATCACGCATGGCCTCTTGGAGGTCAGGACGGATTGATTTGAGGTGCTGGGCGGATGCTGCGCTAGGATCGAGTAGGTTGATGCGACTGCGGCGGCTGATTACTTTGGGCAAAGACCAAAAGGTCGTCTTGACATAGTAATCGGGGGTTGCTTTGTGCACGACGGAGATTTCGCCACTCGTGGCGATGTTGAGTCGGGGCTTTTCTTGACCAAGATAGGCTCCTAGCGGCTGCGTCGAGAAGCGTTTGTTACTCGGTGTGTCGTAGAATTTGAGAAAGATCTGATCGATTTTATTGCGAGGCCATTTGACCAAGGTGACCGATCGTTGCAGATCCGGGGCGTTGGCAAAGAGCTGTGTGCCCTCAATCAAGGTATAACCCGTGACGATATCTAGCGCAAAGGTTGTGCCCGTGTAGGCGGTCTTGTTGTAGATGGCGCTGAATTCTATCATGTATTTGGTCGCTTCCTCTAAATCAGCGACTTCATTAATGTAGATCGGGAGCTTGGCGGCTTTGCCTCCGGGTACGGTAAAGGGCTTGATGTGGCTTAAGTCAACGGGGAGGAAACGGCGCGTCTCGCCAATTCGATGCTTGTAGATCGTTAAGTCGATGCGACTTGACAGCCCCGGCATGTTAAAGGTGATGTCTCGCGCGCTATTATTGCGAATGCACAAATCACACGGGATCATTTCGCCTTGCACATAGCCTTGCTTCTTGATCTCGAGCCACACGGAGAGCAACGTTTTTGGCGCGGCGAAAAGTGGTGAAATCATACACGCGGTTAACAACAGTAAAAAGGTTCGACGCATCATATACTCCTATTTGGGGGACGGTTTGCACCGCAGTCAGGTGGGAGGTGGTGGCGGCCAGCGCTCCTTAGGAGCGCTGGCCGATCTAATCAGCCAGGAGGCTAGATTAGAGGGATAAGCAGACTGCGGAGTCTGCTTCGATTGTCTTGGCGATCGCCTCGACAACTTCGCACGAGGGGGCTCTGCTGACGCGTAAAATCGCCAAGGAGCGGCTGCTGCCCATGTGGTGCGGGTTACGCATATCCTCGATATTGATCTCGCGCGTGGCCAACGCACGAGCAATAGCGGCAATCACACCAGGACGGTCTTGGTAAACAAAGAAGAGCGTCGGGCCAGAGGGTTGGAAGTAGAGCTGGTCAAATTCATCAATACTTGAAACCATGCGGACACCTTCTGTCGTTGTACCACGGACCGTAACGCGCTTGAGCGTCTTGTCCGCTTGCTCGACAACCACACTCACTTGAATGGAGTTGTGGTAAGGGGAGTCTTCTTCGGTGAGCGATTCATAATTGATACCTGCATCCTTGAGGTAAGTCAGTGCGCTCTTTTGGTCATTGCTACGGTCAAATTCCTCGTAGATGCCAGCGATTTGGGGCACGACCAACCACTTGGCAAAAGGAGCCAACTGGCCGTAGGTGGTGGACTCGATCATCTTAATCGGGCGATCCTTGCCAGCTAAGCGGTGAGCCAGGGCGGCGATCTCATAGGCCAAATCGCAATAATTGCGGTCGAGGCCCTCGGGAATGTCACGATTGACGATAAAGGCCGTCTGGCCCTTTTGATCCAAATCGATCAATTCCTCTGCAGCGCGGCGAGCAGCGGTCAAGTTGGCCTCTTGAGTATTGGCACCCAAGTGAGGTAGCATCAAATCGGCAATATCGGCCATGGGCTTTTCGCCAGCTTCATCCTTAGCATAGACATCATTGAGGAAGCGGAGGCCTTTATCGGCCTTGATTTGGCGCAAGGCCTCTTCATCAATGATCCCATGACGAGCGCAGTTGATAATGGTGGCGCCAGGCTTCATTGACTTGAGCAACTCCGCAGAGACAAAGCCCTTGGTGCTTTCGCCGCCTGGAATATGGAGCGTCACATAGTCACACGTTGCAAAAATCGAGGCTACATCGGCAGGTGCGATACCCAAGCTCTTGATGCGGTCACTCGTCAGCATGGGATCAAAGCCCATGATCGTGCATTCAAAGCCCTTGAGGCGCTTGGCAACCAAACGGCCAATGTTACCCAAGCCAATGATACCGACCGTCTTGCCGGTGATTTCACGACCGAGGAGCTTTTTCTTCTCCCAGAGACCTGCACGTGTTGACGTATCTGCTGACACAATTTGACGTGCATCGGCAAGCATCATGGCAATGACTTCTTCGGCGACACCATTGGCATTCGCTCCTGGGGTATTCATCACATCTACTCCTGCCTTGCGGGCAAAGCGAATATCGATCGTGTCAAATCCTGCTCCTGCGCGCACAATGACTTTCAATTCCGGGAGTGCTTCAATAATCGCTGCGGGGATCTTTTCACTGCGTACGATCATGCCAAAAGTGTCTGCATGCTCTTTTACGAGCTCTGTTAAGGGTGTCTCGCTGTCTTGAATGACGTCATAACCTGCTTGAATGAGTAATTCTGAGGCCACTTTATTCAATTTTGTGGGGATTAGGACCTTTTTCATCTTTCCATTTCCTTTGTGATTTGGTATAGTAAACTTGTTTTTAATAGTCAAGGACACATTTATTGAAACATAGTCTAAGCCATTTGCTCCAAAAAAGCAAGCCTAGACTCAGTGAAAGAAGAAGATTTTATGCAAAAGAAAAGCTTTTGGTCGAGATTTATCCTGATATCTCTGCTCCTCCCCCTGCAATTGCTCGCCGCTAACGACCAAATGACGCAGCGTCCGCAAGAGCTCCGGTTCTTTGACGACCCGCTTGATATTGACCGCAAGACACCGTCGTTTTTCCATTCTCCCGATAAAGAGACCGCCACAGCCCAGCTAGACTATGCTCGTACCCTCGACAAAGCTGGCGATGCCAATGGTGCCATCGACGCCTATCAAGATCTCATCCACGAATGGCACTCTACCCCCTATGCCGCCGCCGCCCAACGCCGCATTACCCAGCTCCGCGAAGCAGCTAATGAACCCTATGAGACCCTTGACGAATGTTTCTACGCCCTCAAGCATTTCCCTGGTAAAATCCGTATTGAGGAGCTCCTTAAGCGAGCCCTTGCTCAAGCGGACTATATCTCCGCCAATAACATCAATCTATTGGGTCTCCGGCGCAATGGCAATAAAGCCCTTCGCAAAAACTACGAGTCGATCATTCACTTTGCACCGCGTTGGACACGCGTCCCAGAGCTCCTACAGCGCATTGCGGCACTCTATGAGGACGACCAAGCCTACGCATCGGCGATTACCATCTACGATCAGATCATTGTGAATTGGCCCCATGCCGACTGCTACCAGCACGTCGTGGCTCTTTATTGTCATGCCGTCCTCAAGCTCGCTCAAGCATCGAGCCAAGATGGCGGCAGGCTCCTCCACCTCCAACAGCTCATCCAGGGCGCTATCCAAAATAACCCCAACCACCCCAACCTCAAGCAATTTCAAGCTGATCAAGCCACCATCTACGCCCTGCGCCAAGACCTTGCCTACGCTCAAGCACGCTTTTATGACAAAAAGGGCTACTCTCCACAAGCTGCCAGGCTCACCTATCAAGCCCTCTTGAGAGACTTCCCTGATGCCCCTCAAGCACCACAAGTCCGCAAAAGGCTCGCTGAAATCGAAGCCTCCGAAAAAAACGTAACCCATTAATCACCCCTATTTATTTACCCGTTATCCTGATCATCAGCCAGTAAAGGAGATCTCATGACTATCACCCACACCCTACGCCTCATCGCCCCCATCACGCTCGCAATCCTCACCAGCGCATGCGCCAGCTACCGCCTTGGACGCAACATCCCACAAGATCAAAATAAGGTTGCAATCCCAGTCTTCTCCAATCAGACAGACTACCCCAGAGTCGCCGAAATCACCACGTCAGCCCTTCGTAAAAACGTCATCCAAGACGGTGTCTTTGTCCTCAGCGAGTACGATCGCGCAGATTATCGCATCCTAGGGAGCATCATCAATGACGCCAGCAAAGCTACGCGATTCTCCCGTAGTGAACACAACCTTGCCGAAGAATACCGCCTAACACTGACCGCCTCAGTAACCGTGATCGACCGTGCCAGTGGCAAAACGATCGTTAGCGACCGCCCCATCAGCGCCAGCCAAGATTTTACCACTCGAGGCGATTACTATACCGCCCGTCAAGACGCTTACCCCCTCGCCGCAGAAAAGCTCTCCCACAAGATTATCGCCATTACCACTCAAGAAATCGAAACCTTTATCCAAGCGAAGACACCTGCTGCTCCGAAGACACCTGCTGCTCCTAAGACACCTGCAACGTCGTTGTGAGGCATTTGTAGCACCTTTTGTTAACCTCGCAGAGGTACCGCTGTTAGCCTACAACGGAGGCGCAGCCTCCCTGTAACGGTGAGCTTTGCGAGCCCAAAACGGCAGCATCGCTGCCCATGGCTTGTTTTTTCGGGCTTTTTGCGTCTTTGTGCTTGCAGAATGTTATTTTGTTTGCTATAGTGATGGCGATTTGTGAGGGAAGGACGCATCGTTATACCTTCATGAATCACGCTGATTTACCCCGTAGTTTGTGAATTGATTAGTATAAAGGATTCGTTATGGCTGAATTAGGTAAGGCAACTGTGGCTGAATTGAAAGCTGTTGCATCGCAATTTCAAGTTTTTGGTGATTTTCAAACTGGCGCACCTTATGGCAGTGGCCACATCAATGATACCTATAAGATCACCTACTCAGTGGGCGGCACGCCACTGAATTATCTCTTGCAGCGTATTAATCACCACGTCTTTACGCAACCGGCAAATGTGCAGCAAAACATTTTGCGCGTGACCCAGCACATTGCAGGTAAGTTGCAGGCACAGGGGTGCACGGATATCTCGCGCAATACCTTGACCGTGATCCCGGCACTCAATGGTGCCCCTGTCTACAATGATGCGAATGGCAACTGGTGGCGTATGTATGTCTTTGTGGAAAAGGCCGCTACTTACGACATCATCCAGAGCACGGAGCAAGCTTTCTTGGTCGGTGAGGCTTTTGCAAACTTCCAAAACATGGTTGCCGATATGCCGCAGCCACGTTTGCATGAGACGATCCCTAATTTTCATAATACCGTCAAGCGCTTCGAGACCTTGCAAAAGGCAATCGCTGAGGATGCATTTAATCGCGCTAAGGATGTGCGCGCTGAAATCGACTTTGTCGAGGCTCGTGCTGAGCAATGCGGCCGCTTGTTGGCACGCTTTGAAAAGGGCGAAATCCCCGAGCGTATCACCCACAACGACACCAAGCTCAACAATGTCATGCTTGACGATGCTACGCAGCAAGGGATTTGTGTGATCGACTTGGATACGGTGATGCCAGGTTTGGCGCTTTATGACTTTGGTGACATGTGCCGCACCTCAACAGCCGCCGCAGCTGAGGATGAGGCAGATTTGGCTAAGGTCTACAGCCGCATGGATATGTTTGAAGCGATTACCCGTGGCTACTGCAAGGGCGCACGCTTCTTAGTCGATGCAGAAAAGGAAGAGCTCGCATTCTCCGCTCGCTTGATTACGATGACCATTGGTATCCGATTCCTGACCGACTACCTCTCCGGCGACGTCTATTTCCACGTCAAGCACCCGACGCACAACGTCGACCGCTGCCGTACGCAGTTTAAGATGGTCGCCTCGATGGAAGATCAATCCGAGCAAATGGAAGCAATCGTGCGCCAAGCACTTGCTGAAATCTAATTCCACCACCCCTATAAATAGATGCCTATGGATAATCAAGATGTATTGAATGTGCTGGCGGCCTTTGGTTTCGCTTGCGATGCTGTCGAGGCTAAGCCCTTTGGCAGCGGGCACATTAATGATACCTTTAAGGTGTCGGAGATGTGTTGCGGTTCGAAAAAACTCTACACACTCCAGCGGATCAACCACCATGTTTTCCCTCATCCAGATTGGGTGATGGAGAATATCTCTCGCGTCTTGACACATCTGAATACCAAGACCGACCAGCTTGGCGACATGAAATGTCTCAAGTTGGTGCCAGCTGCCGATGGTAAGATGTATGCCCATATGGCAGATGGCACGTGGTGGCGTATGTATGAATTTATCGAAGGGGTCGAATCGTACGACATTGCGACCGATCCTGAGATTGTCTGTGAGGCGGCAAAAGGCTTTGCCAAGTTTCAAAGCCTCTTGGCGGACTTGCCCTTGCCACGATTGCATGAGACGATTTCCAATTTTCACCATACGCCGATGCGTTACTCGGTCTTTGAGGAGATGGTCTATGCCGATTTGGTCGACCGGGTTGCTTTGATTCATCCCGAGATCAAGTATGTGCGTCGCCGTCGACACCTTTGCTCCAGATTGCTCAGCCGCCATTTGCGCAATGAGATCCCTGAGCGCATTACCCACAATGACACCAAGCTCAATAATGCCCTCTTTGATTGCAAAACCAAAGAATGCACCGTGATCTGCGATCTCGACACGATCATGCCAGGTTTGGCCCTCTATGACTTTGGCGACTTGGTGCGCACTTCAGCCAATACCGCTGATGAATCTGAGCCAGATATCAACAAGGTCCATTTCAATATGGTCAACTTTGAGGCTGCGGTCAAGGGCTATCTCGAGCGGGCTGACTTCTTAGTCCCAGCAGAAATCGAGGAGCTCGCTTTCTCCGCTTGGTTGATCACCTTTATGGTCGGCATACGCTTCCTCACGGACTATGTCCAGGGAGATACCTATTTCAAGATCCACTACCCTCACCAAAACCTCGACCGTGCGAGAGTCCAGTTTACCCTCTGCCAGTGCATGGAGCGTAATCGAGATGAGATGAACGCAATCGTGATGAAGTGGGCTAAAGCCTTTAACCGCATTTAAGGCCGCTCATCGGCCATCACACAAAAAAGGATTACTACAGATGAAAATCGCAATCGTTAAAGACGCTGCAGAAGGCAGCCAGCTCGCCGCACAAATCTTTATTGATCAAGTCAAGGCTAACCCTCAGTCCGTTTTGGGTTTGGCGACTGGCTCGACCCCTGTGCAAATGTACAAAATCTTGATCGAAGCCTGCAAGAATGGCTTGGACTTCTCCAAGGTCAAGACTTTTAACCTCGACGAATACCTCGGCTTGGCTCCTACTCATGATCAGTCCTACCACTACTTCATGAAGACTCAGCTCTTTGATCACATCAATATCGATCAGGCTAACTGCCAAGTGCCCGATGGTGAAGCTACCGACATCAAGGCCTCAACGCAAGCTTACGAAGATGCCATCGTCGCTGCTGGCGGTATCGATATCCAATTGTTGGGCATTGGCTCTGATGGTCACATCGCCTTTAATGAGCCTGGGTGCTCATTGGCTTGCCGCACCCACAGCCAAGTCTTGACCCAACAAACCATCCAAGACAACGCTCGATTGTTCTTTGGTGGTGACATCGACCAAGTCCCGACCCAAGCTGTCACTATGGGCATTGGCTCAATCATGGATGCTCGCAAGTGCGTCTTGATGGCTTTTGGCGCAGGTAAGCAGGATGCTATCGTGGGTATGGTCGAGGGTCCCATCACCTCCATGATCCCAGCATCTGCTTTGCAAATGCACAATGACACCATCGTCATCTGTGATGAAGCTGCCGCAGAAAAGCTCCAAAACAAAGCGTACTATAAGTACATCTTTTCACAAACGGGCGTTTCCAATATCTAACGTCCCCAAGCACATACAGCATGGCTCACTAAAAGGGCCATGCTGTCTTTTTATAGAATGGGGTAGGGTATGTATAAAGACTGGCAAGTTGTCTACGTTAAAGCGAATTGTGAACAAAAAGTAGCACAGGCCTGCCGCCGTGCTCAGATCCCTCATTACTTACCCATGACGACCGAGACGCGGACCTATCAGCGCCGTAAAGAGGTCGTTCACTTCCCCTTTTTTAGAGGATACCTTTTTGCTGCGGTGACGCCAAGCACGCTCCTGGATCTGCAGCGAACCCAAGCATTGGTTCGCTTGATTGCACCGACTCGACCGATGCAGCTACTGCGTGAGCTGGTGGTCGTGCGGCGGTGCTTGCGTTGTGATCCGACCACTAGGATTGAGCCAGCATTTAAAACGGGCGATCCCGTGCGTGTCGTTGCTGGTCCCCTGCGTGGCATGACTGGATGCGTCGAGCGTATCAATGGTTGCACGCGCCTAACGGTGACCTTTGAGATGCTCTATCAGCAAGTCTCGACCAATGTGGCGATTGAGGACATTGAGCCACTCCCTCCAGAGCTAGAGCCCAGTACTGACGAATCCACCGAGAGTGCACCTCAAATGAATGGAGTGGCATCATGAAGCGCATTTTCTCTCTCCTCTTAATCACCCTGACCAGCTACCTTTACGCCTGGCCTATCGAGCTCCAAAGTGCCCTGCAGGCAATCTGGGTTGAGCGGCTCAATGCCTCCCCTCGTAAAATCCTCTCCGCACCCAAGCCTGATGATCAGACTCCGGTCACGCTGTCTCAAGCGTGGGACGCTAAAAAACGCCTCATCACGACCCAAACCCTTCAGCCCATCACCGACGCACTTGGCCAAGTGGCTATTGAGGCGGAGTTGGTCTTTTTCCCGATGCAAGAGGCTCTGGGAAAAATGGTGGTCTCCCTCAAGCCAACCCAGCAACCGCTTGCGCCGATTCAGCGTCTTGTCATCTTTAACCGAGCCACGCTACCCACTTGCCAAGTCACGCTGGTGAATAAGCACCCCGTGATTCAAGGCGATGGCTGGTATTGCTTTGCTAAAGATATCAACGTGCAAATCAATCGCTATACCGCACCCGATGGGACGGTGACTCACTCGATGGTCGCGCCCCCGCCTAAGGTTTGGCGAATTGGCTCACCCTTTACCACGTCCATTTATTTTGGTGATGGCACCATCGACGCTGTTAATCTACAGAAAATCCTCACCCATGAAACGTCCTTATAAACTCTTTTCTATGCTGATCAAGTGGGGGCTCTATGGAGGCTTGGCCTGTGGATTGGCTCTCTTTGCGCTCCTTTATCTCCTGGCGCGAGGCGTGCCAGGATGGCTATTGAGTGGATGCTGGTCGTCCTATATCCCACCATCTGTCGGTACGCTGACGATTGATCGGGTAGCCTTTTCATTCGCACACGGTCTCCAGCTTAAAGAGGTGGCGTTGATCTCACCAGATCAAGTCAAGTTAGTCGGCTGTGGGCGCCTGGCTATCGGTGTGGCGCCCTTTGCACAAGGCGATTGGATCAACTGCGTGACGAGTGTGACGCTTGACAAGCCCTATGTGCGACAGATTGACTATAGCCACCCTGCCCCTCGGTCAAAGACGGGATGGGATCGCGAGGCGATGAAACAATTGATCAATCTGCCTACGCTTAGGCCGATCCCTCTAGTCGTGACAGAGATTGATGTGCTAGATGTCCGTATGCAAGAGGCCCAAGGCACTCTCTCGATTCGCGATGGGCATATCGTATCGGTGACGGATATTACTGGGATTGTGGCGACTCATCCCACGGGGACCAAAGAGGTCGCTGCATCGCCCTATGTGACCGCAGACCTACACGAGGGCATCCTTAAGACGCGGATCCACGGCGTGGTCTATCCATCACTGGCGCACGGTGTCTATCGTGCGATTGATTTTCCGATTATTGAGCACTACTCCTCCCTCTTTACCCTCTCGCATCCCGCCAATGTCGATACGACATTTTCAGTGGGATTGCATCCATCGCTCCAACATTTTCACTTTGTGGCGACGCTGGCGACAGACCATCCTGGCTCCTATCTTGGTGTCCCTTTTGATGCGCTAAGCGGACAGATCACTGTCGATGGTGTGAATCACGCCGTGACGCGAATCGCCCCTGTCAAAATCTACCGCAATGGCAAGCTGGCCTTGGCTCTCTCGCTGATATTTGACCTCGAGAAGCAGGCCTTTACCTTTGATGCGAAAAATAAGGGCTTAGCCTTTGACGAATTACTCACATTGGTTGACGAGGATTTCACCGATGCAATCCCCAAGCTAACCTCCGCACAACCTCCCAAGGCCACGCTCAAAGGGGGGTTCCCCCTCCTCCTCGATGCTCAGGATAACCTCCTCATCTCACTCGGACACCCCTTGACACCCAAAGATGTATGGCTCCAAGGTGACGTGCAGATCACCTCCCCTGCATCGCTCTATGAGATCCCCTTTGAGCGAGCCTCTGCCTCTGTGGTGATGCGCGATGCCGTGCTTAAGATCGAGGATCTTAGCTTGACCACTGCTGCTAGTGGCCGCGTATTGGGGGGCTTATCGATTACCATCCCAGATGTGCCCTCTCCAGAATTCGTCGATCTGAGTCTCCAGGCTCAACTCAAGAGCGTCCCTTGCAAAATCTTTAGTGCACCCCTCAAAGATGGTCGCAATGCACTCCAAGATATGCTCGTCTCTGGCGAGGTCGCATTGTCTGCGCATATGGATGAGCAGCCTCTTGCCTCATTGGCAGGTGATGTTGACCTAGAATTTTTGGGCGGCATCATCAATCGCCTAAGGTTATTTGGCGGCCTTACTGATGCGTTTGCCACCTATATCCCAGGAGTCCGATCAATTGCTGATACTTCCCGTGCTGTCGTTGATGTCTCTGCTGATAAAGGGCTCTTGACCATCTCGGAGATGCGCCTCTCTGGCGATCTCTTTGCGCTAGAGGGCAAGGGCACATTTGACCTCGTCAAGGATGATGTCAAGCTCGATGTCGTCGTTGCTGGATTTAAAAAAGAATCCTTCCTCGGCGATATCACGCGTTGGGCATCCCTGCCAGTCTCACGATTCTTGAGCGAATTCGAGGTCTATGGCTCTCTGAGAAATGCTAAATGGCATCGCAAAAGCACCACCAGCAAGATCACCCAGGGCGTCAAGTCCCTCTCCAAAGGTTTCCTGTCCCTAATCGAAGCTTCCGAAAAGCAAATCAAGCGCCCATGGCAAAAGAAAGACGAGCCCAAGCAATAATGACCAACAGCCTCTACTTTATCCTTCCCTTGATCGGTGTCGCCCTCACGATGATGTTGTGGATCGGCCGATCCCCCGCCCGCCGCCTTAGTAGACGCCTCTCCACCCGTCAAGACGGCCCTCTGCCCGCACATTGGGTTGCGCTCATTGCCACAGGGTTGCGCGTGCCACAAGCGCTCATTACCAAAGCCTCCCTAGATGAATCCATCATGGACCTCTATCTCATGATGTACCCTGAGCACTGTATGTATGACGAAATGGAGCTACGTGCAATTTTGTCTGCAATCAAAAAGCACCACGCCATCACCCTGCACGAGACAGACCTCGCCATGCCCCTCGCCAAACTTATCGCCACATGCCATGCGACACAGTCCACCCCCAAGCCAATGGAGAACCCTCATGAAAACAGCCACCCTGACGCTCCCAGACGGATCGACCATCGATGCAAAGATCGGACAACCGATCGCTAAGTTTTTCCCTAAAAAGATTAACGGGCTTCCCGTGCTCGCAACTGTGGCCAATCATGATATCTGCGCCTTAGATACGCCCGTTTATCTTGATATGGATGTCTATCCCGTGACCCTTGCAGATCCCATCGGCAAGATCGTTTACCGACAGACCCTCTGCTTTCTCTTAGCCAAAGTCATGCACGAGACATTGCCAGGCATCGATTACCGCATTGGTAGCTCATTTGGCGATAATGGTATCTATTGGACACTCAGCGTGCCCGAAGAAATGCCCCATGACTTACCCCACTACGTTTCCAAGATCAAGCTCGCCATGCAGCAGACTATCGAGGACAACATCCCCATTACAGCCCAATACATCTCCTACTGCGAGGCGATCGAGACCTTTGCTCAAGCCGGCCTTATGGAAAAGGTCCACCTCTTGACCCATCGTAATCCACCCCACATCACCCTGCGTCGCTGTGGAGACTTTTACGACCTCCAGCAAGGCATCCTCGCTAATCGCACTGGTACCATCACCTGCTTTGATCTCATCCCACACGACTGTGGATTCATCCTCCAATTCCCAGACACGGTAGACCCCACGCACCTCCAGCCATTGCCCCCCTATCAGCACCTTTTTGAAGTCTACAAAGAGCATGCCAGATGGGGTAAGATCCTACGCATTCGCTCAGCAGGCGCACTCAATGAAGCCATCGTCCGCGGCCAGCTCAACGACGTCATCAATACCGTTGAAGCCCTCCACGAAAAGAAACTCAGCCAAATCGCCGATGCCATCCTCGCCCGCACCCCCAGACCACGCGTTATCCTCATCGCAGGTCCATCATCAGCCGGCAAGACGACCACCGCCATGAGACTCTGCTCACACCTGCGCGTCGTCGGACTCTCCCCGACACTCATCTCTACAGACAACTACTTCAAAGGCGAAGGCCAAAACCCTCTCGATGCAGATGGTCAACCCGATTTTGAACACATCGACGCAATGGATCGCCCCCGTCTTAATCAAGACATCAAAGACCTCCTGGCAGGCCAGTCTGTCCATATGCGTAAATTTGACTTTGAGCAGCGCCGAGGCTACGATGCCACCACCACACTACAAATTGCCCCCCAAGACGGCATCCTCGTGATTGAGGGCATTCATGCTCTCAATCCCATTTTGACCAACGAAATCCCCAAAGCCGAGAAGTTTCTCATCTACGTCTCAGCCCTCACACAGCTCGCCCTCGACCGCAACAATCGTATCTCGACCACAGACAATCGCCTCCTACGACGCATGGTGAGAGACTATCAATTTCGAGCAAAATCTCCCGTTGACACCCTTCGTCAATGGGCCTCAGTCCGTGCTGGCGAGCGTCGCTGGATCTTCCCCTATCAAGATCAAGCCGATGCCGTCTTTAATACCTCCCTTGACTACGAGATTCCCATCCTCAAAACCCTCGCCGCCCCCCTGCTTAACATGGTTAAGCCCTGCAGCCCAGAGTACCTCAAAGCCAGGCAACTCTCAGGATTCCTGCAAAACTTTAGAGCAGCCCCCTACGAGAGCGTACCGACCAACTCCATCTTAAGAGAGTATCTAGGCGAATCCCGCCTCGATTACTAGCAGGGGCTAGCCGCCAATCTGACACTCGTTAGCTCGCCGTAAACTGCAGGCGACACCTTGTCGCAAGACAAAAAAAGCAGGCCTGTTAAGGTCTGCTTGAAAAATGGTGGCAAGAGTCGGGATCGAACCGACGACACGCGAATTTTCAGTCCGCTGCTCTACCAGCTGAGCTATCTCGCCTTGACTCATTGTGTGGATTTCTTTGCTCGGAGCAAAAAAAGCAGACCACTGAGGATCTGCTTTAAAATGGTGGCAAGAGTCGGGATCGAACCGACGACACGCGAATTTTCAGTCCGCT
>CAYZIC010000048.1:0-17029 GCA_964478335.1 uncultured Lentisphaeraceae bacterium
CAACTTTTTCAAGTGCGACATCTATTATTGCAGGTTTCAGGGGAAGCTTTTGGGCGTTTTATTATAGTATAGAGTGAGTTTTGACTTGCAAGGCTTAGCGCTTTTTGCTACTCTATCAGACATCTATTTGGAATTGACTCTAAGCTACTCTCTTATAAGGATACCCGTAATGAATCCGAATGGCGCTAATCTACCTCTAACCAAGACTGCCGAGGCGGTTTTGGTGGCGTGTCGTGCGCACGGATTAACCATGGCAACGGCGGAATCATGCACGGGAGGGCGCATCGCGGGCACGCTGACAGCCTGCGCTGGGGCCTCGGAGGTCTTTGTCGGGGGACTGATTACCTATTCTAATGAGATGAAAGAAACCCTCTTGGGGGTGGATCATGCGTTGTTGGAGCAATTCGGTGCGGTGAGTGAACCCGTAGCCGAGGCGATGGCGCGTGGAGCGAAGCGTGTGACGGGTGCGGACATCGCAGTGGCGGTGACGGGTATCGCTGGACCTGGTGGCGGTTCGCCTGACAAGCCGGTGGGCTTGGTCTATACGTCGGTGGCGACTGACGAGGTCGTAATCACGCAAGAAAACCATTTTAGTGGATCTCGTGAAGCTGTTCGGGATGCCACCATTTTAACTGTGTTGGAGATGATTCTCCACTGTTTTAAGCTGAAGGAGCAAGGTTATGCAACCACAAGAAATTGATTGGTCAAGTCTCGGGTTTAGTTATATGCCGACGCGTTGTCACATTCGCTTTCGTTGGAGCGATGGCGCGTGGGATAATGGTGAATTGGTAGAATCGGACACGATCAATATGAGCATCGCAGCTGCTTGCTTGCATTATGGACAAGAGGCTTTTGAGGGTATGAAAGCCTTTCGCTGCAAGGATGGCAAAGTGCGCGTCTTTCGTCCGCGGGCGAATGCGGAGCGGATGTATCGCACTGCAGAGCGCACCCGCATGGCACCTGTGCCAGTGGAGCTTTTTGTCGACGCGGTGAAACGTGTGATTCGCGCAAATGAAGACTACGTACCGCCGTATGGTACGGGTGGATCGCTCTACATCCGTCCTCTGCTTTTGGGCACCGGGCCGCAGATTGGCGTGGCACCGGCATCGGAATACACCTTTATCGTGATGGTGATGCCAGTTGGCAATTACTACAAGGGTGGCATCAAGCCTGTGCGCGCTATCATCCTTGACGAATATGATCGTGCGGCTCCTAATGGCATGGGCGATGTCAAGGTCGGTGGCAACTATGCCGCCTCTCTCTATGCCCACGAAAAGGCTAAGGAGATGGGTTTCCCGGTCGAACTCTACCTCGATGCAAAGGAACACAAGTACGTCGAGGAATTCGCGACATCAAATTTCATTGGCGTGAAGAAAGACGGGACCTTTGCGACAGTGTTGTCTCACTCCGTGCTACCGAGCGTAACCAATAATTCTCTGCAGCAGATTGCCGCTGACATGGGTATGCCCGTGGAAGTCCGCCCGATCCCCTACATCGAATTGCCCGAATTCGCCGAAATCGGTGCCTGCGGTACCGCGGTGGTCGTGACGCCTGTCTACGAGATCATTCGTGGCAATGACAAGATCGATGTCGGATCGAGCACAGAGTGCGGGCCTACATTACTCAAGCTCTACCACCAAATGCAGGCCATCCAATATGGTGAAGCACCTGATACGCACGGCTGGTGCGAAGAAATCTAAAGCCAGCATCATAAAAAAACATACCTCAGACTAAAGGAACTACCATGACTACAACTCCCGCATCAAAAGGCAGAACCGGCGCACAATGTGTGATCGACGGGTTGCTCAATGCAGGTTGCGAGGTGCTTTTCGGATACCCCGGTGGCACTGTAATCGATATTTTTGACTGTCTCTATCAGGCACCTTTGCAATTTGTATTGCCTCGCCACGAACAGGGCGGTGTCCACATGGCTGACGGCTATGCTCGTGCAACGGGCAAGGTCGGCTGCGCATTGGTGACTTCTGGGCCTGGCGTGACTAATGCGGTGACGGGTTTGGCGACGGCGATGATGGATGGGGTGCCTTTGGTCTTGATCTGTGGACAGGTGCCGATGAGCTTGATCGGCACGGATGCTTTCCAAGAAGCCGACACCACAGGCATCACGCGTAGCGTCACGAAGCACAATTTCTTGGTGCACTCGGTCGATGAATTGCCGCGCACGATTGCGGAGGCTTTTTACATCGCTAAGTCGGGTAAACCTGGCCCTGTCTTAATTGACATTCCTAAGAATGTCCAGCAAGCGATCACCTTCGAGCCCGATGTGCAAGAGGTGTCGATCCCTGCCTATGTGCCTTGCGAAATGCCCTCTGATGCGGACGTACAGCGTCTGGCAGATGCGCTCAATAGCGCCCATCGCCCCGTGCTCTATGTCGGTGGTGGAGCGATCTCCTCGCGCAGTACTGACATCCTCAAAAAGATCGCGGAGGACTTTGAGATCCCCGTTTGCACGACCTTGATGGGCTTGGGGGCTTTTCCGGAGACTCACCCGATGTCAATCTGGATGGTCGGCATGCATGGCAGTGTGGCAGCCAACCAAGCGATCTCGCAATCGGATATGGTCTTTGCTGCGGGGGCGCGTTTTGATGACCGCGTCACGGGCAAAACGGCCGAATTCGCCAAAGCTAAGCTCGTAGCTCACATCGATATTGACCGATCTTCCCTCGGTAAAAACATTCCGACAGACATCGCTCTCTGCGGTGATTTGCGCATGACACTCGAACGCCTCTACCCGCTCTTGAAAAAGGCCGAGCGCACAGCGTGGCTTGAGCAGATTAAGTTTTGGAAGCAAGCAAAGCCTGCGATGTACTTGCCTCGCAAGGACAAGCTCTTGCAGCCCCAGGCCGTGATCGAAGCAATCGACCGCGTCTCCAATGGTGGAGCCACGATCGTGACCGACGTGGGACAAAACCAAATGTGGTCGGCGCAGTTTTACCGTCACACCACGCCGCGTCGATTCATCTCGTCAGGTGGGTTGGGTACGATGGGATTTGGTGTACCAGCGGCTATCGGCGCGCAAATGGGTACGCCAGAGGCTTTGGTCGTCTCGGTTTCGGGCGATGGCGGTGTGCAGATGAATATCCAAGAGCTCGTCGTCGCGGTGGAACACAAACTACCCGTCAACTTTATCATTCTCAACAACAGCCACTTGGGCATGGTGCGTCAATGGCAGGAGATCTTTTATGGTAAGCGCTATTCCGCAACGACCCTGACACCCAATAACCGCCAGGACAATGAGCACATCACCTGTGCCGACGAAGCGCCCCAGTACTTGCCCGATTTCATCAAGGTCGCCGAGGCCTATGGCGCTCGCGCCAAGCGTGTCTGCACCCTAGAGGAAACGGAAAAGGTCTTGGCCGAGGCATTCTCCAGCCCCGAGCCCTGGGTGATCGAGTGCATCGTCGCCCCTGACGAAAACGTCTTGCCGATGGTGCCACCGGGTGCAACCCTCGCAGACATGATCCTCTCAACCGGTTCACATGACTAATCCAGGAGATTTACCAATGAAGAAAAACATCATCAATGTTATGGTTGAGAATCGTCCCGGTGTGTTAGCGCGCATCGTGGGATTGATCTCTGGTCGCGGGTACAATATCGAAACCCTCAACGTCGGCCCGACGCAGCGCCCCAACGTTTCCAAAATGACCATCACGGTCGCTGGTGACGATGCGGTCATCGCTCAGGTCACCGAACAGCTCGCCAAGCAAATCGACGTCTATCGCGTCAACAATGTCACCTCTAAGCCCCACATCGACCGTGAAGTCTTGCTGATCAAGATCTCCACTGTCAATACAGGCCGTGCTGCCATTATCGAAGTCGCCATGCTCTTTGGCTCTAAGGTCGTCGGCGTCACCCCAGACACTCTCACGATCCAAATGGTCGGCTCACAGATGCAGGTCGATCAATTCCTAACGATGTTGCAGCCATTTGACATCGTTGATCTATCGCGATCTGGTACGATCGCGGTAGTGCAAGAACACTAAACCCAAGGACTTCATGAACAAGTTTGCCGTAATCGGTCACCCAATCGATCATTCCTTTTCGCCCGTGATGCACGAGGCTTCCTTTAAACAAGTCGGCTTTAGCGGCTCTTACGAAAAGATCGATGTCACCCACGACGATCTCCCTGCGCTCCTGGATCGCCTCCAAGCGGAGGGCTATCGCGGGATCAATGTGACCATTCCTCACAAACAAAACGTCCTCTCCTATCTCGACACGCTCAGCCCAGAGGCTGAGCAGCTCAGCTCGGTCAACACGATCACCTTTGGAGCAGATGGCTTGCGCCATGGATCAAATAGTGATGCACCGGGCTTTATCCTTGCAGCCAAGCAGGTCTTGGGCTACGAGGCAGCTGGCACGACGGTGGCGATTCTCGGTTGTGGTGGCGTGGGACGAGCAATTGCCTTGACGCTGGCTGAGCATGGCGTGCACGCGCTCATCCTCATCGACGCCTACTGTAGTGATGCGGCACTCGCCCTGCAGATCGAGTGCAAAAGCTTCTACCCCAAGGTCAAAACAACCTGCATCACCGACCGCGCGGCAATCACACAAGCTCTCTTGGCTCCAGCTACGCTCATCGTCCAGGGGACACCATCAGGACTCGACATGTGTCCTGCGCCGGCTCTCATGCGTGACTGCTTTACGCCAGGGCAGCAACTCTTTGATGTGGTCGTCTGCCCAACCTCCCTCGAAACCCCAACCATGCGAGAAGCCCTTGCTGCTGGCATCGCCTGCACCAATGGCATCCCGCTACTCGTGGCACAAGGTGCCATCTCCTTTAATACGTGGACTGGCCTCTCGGCTGATGAATCGGTCATGACCGAGGCGATCGTTCGCGCCATCTCCCAAGGACACTAATCCCCATGAATGCCTGGCTCAGTCAACTCACGGACGATTCGCTCGTCAATCTCTTTTGGTTCGCTCTCGTCTACAGCACGCTGATCGGCACGATTGTCGGGAGCTTCCTCAATGTCTGCATCTATCGCATTCCGCTTGAGCAATCGGTGGTGAGCCCGGGGTCGCACTGTTTCTCGTGTGGCAATAAGGTGCCATGGTTTTGCAACATCCCAATTCTATCGTGGCTGGCGCTGCGTGGGAAGTGCTTTTACTGCAAGGCTGAGATCTCGCCGCGCTACCTCTTTGTCGAGGCACTCACGGGGATATTCTTCCTCTTAGCCTTTATGCGCTGGGCCAATCCCAACCTCATGGGGATGACGCCGAGTATTGAGGTCTGGTCGATTCCCTATCTGTGGATCATTCTCTCGACGTGGATTTTGGGGACCTTTGTTGACTTTGACCACTACATCATTCCCAACCGCGTCACGCTCGGCGGCATGGTGATTGGCTTGGTGGGCAGTGCGCTTTTGCCAGAATTTCACGACCAGACGGTCTGGTTCCTCGGACTGCGCGATAGTGCCATCGGCTTGGCCGTCGGATTTGGCCTGCTCTATGGCGTGGGCATACTGGGCAAATTGATCTTCAAACGCGATGCCATGGGTTTTGGCGATGTCAAATGGCTCGGTGCGATGGGTGCGCTCCTCGGCTGGCAAGGTACGCTCTTTATCTTGGTGGGCTCCTCCTTTGTTGGATCGATTGTGGGCATTACCCTCATGCTCATGCGCAAGGCCGAGAAGAGCTCAATGATACCCTTTGGCCCCTACTTGGCCATTGCTGCGATGGTCTACCTCTTTTGGGGCAAAGCCATCATCGCTGGCTACATCAATCTCATCATGCCGCCTGCGCTCTAACCTCCCCCATCGAGACTCATCATGGACTACCTTACCCTACAAAACCTCGAGGTCACCTGTATCATTGGCGACCGCGATTACGAACGCCTCACCCCGCAAAAGCTCTACTTTGACATTTGCTTAGCGGCCGATCTCAGTCGCGTTTGCCAGAGCGACCAGCTCTGCGACACGGTCGACTACGTCACCATCATCGATGCGATTCGCGACCACTTGGTCGCCCGCCAGTATCAGATGATCGAAGCCGCCGCCCAAGGCGTTGCCGACTGTTGCCTCGCCAATCCTGCCATTCGTGAAGTGACCGTCAGTCTCCGCAAACCTGGCGCCATCCCCGGTGTCATTGCCGGAGTCACCATCACCCGCGCCCAACCATCCCAACTCTAGGATCTCCCTCATGCAAATCCCCACCAAAGCCGTTGTTCTCGCCGCAGGCTTGGGCAACCGTCTACGCCCCATGACCTTGGCCACGCCCAAACCCCTCATGCCGATTTGGAACCGTTCTTTCCTCGATCACACCCTTGACCGCCTGGCCAGCTGGGGTGTCAAAGCGGTCATGATCAATACCCACCACCTCCAGGAATCCCTCGCCGCTTGGGCGGCGGCCTACAGCGGGCCTCTTCAGATCACCCTCACCCACGAGCCAACCATCCTCGGCACTGGCGGCGCATTGCGCCCCATGCAGCACTGGCTCGGCGATGAACCCTTTTGGATGGTCAACGGCGACATCGCTTGGGAGGCAGAGCCCCAACCGCTGCTTGATGCCTTTGAGGCCTCCAACGGTTTTGCTGCCACCTGGCTCGACCCCAAACGCGGCCCCCGCACCGTAGAATGCGACTTCGCCGGCCGCATCACCAGCTACGCCAGCCCCACCCCAGGCATTCCCCACACCTACACCCTCTGCGGACTCCACCTCCTCAGTCCTGCGGTCATCGGCTACCTCCCCAAAGAACAAGAGAGCTGCTCAATCGTCGCAGCTTGGGAAGCGGCCATGTTTGACAACCACTTTGTGCGCGCAGCCATTCAGCCCGCCGCCTACTGGAATGACGGCGGCACCCTCGAGCGCTACTTGGCCATTCATACCGAAACCCAAAAGGCCGCCTCCCCCTACTACGCCCACCACGCCGATCTTCCCCACCCTCGCCTCAAGGCCATCGCCAAAAAGCTCGGCTACGAACCCCTCGACACCATCTACATCCCCATGGGTAAACGTGGCTCCCAACGAGAGTTCTGGCGTTTGGTCTGCGGCAAAAAGTGCGCCGTCGCGATCTTCTTCAGCCCAGAGCGCCCCGACAACACCCGTTATGCCGCAACCACTCGCATCTTAACCGACGCCAAGGTGGCTGTGCCAGCTTGCCTCGCCTACAATGCCACGCAGCATGAGATCGTCCTCCAAGACCTCGGTGACGATTCCCTCGAGAGCCGCCTCAATGCCAAGCCCATCCTCGATGAACACCTTCCCGAGCCTACGCCCCTCGACCTCGCCCCCATCGGCACCCTCTTGGCCAAGTTTCACCAAGTCACCCCCGGCCGCACGCGCCTCGAGCCCCCCATGGATGCAGACTTGCTCCGCTGGGAACACAGCCTCTACGCCGACCACTGCTCCCCCTTTACCCCCGCGCAACAAACCCAGCTCGACCAAATCGTGCAGACCCTGAACGCACAGCCCCAAGTCCTAATTCACCGCGACTGCCAATCGAGCAACATCATCTATTATAAGGATGCGCCCTACTTCATTGACTACCAAGGCATGCGCAAAGGCCCCGCCGCCTACGACCTCGCCTCACTCGTCTATGACCCCTACGTCGACTACACCGGCGCCCAGCGCGAAACCCTCATTGCCGCCTACTGCGCTGCAACTGGCGACGAAACCATTCGTGCCATCCTCCCCGCAGCCGGCATTCAGCGCCTCATCCAAGCCATCGGCGCCTTTCACCGCCTCGTCTCCGTCGGCCAAACCCGCTTTGCCCAGTACATCCCCAAAGCCCAAGCCTCCCTCAAAGCCCTTGGCTTCGTCAACTAACTGCGCAGACCAAAGACGAAAAAGGCCTCACACGCCGTAGCGTGTGAAGCCTTTTTTTTGGGGGGGTAGCGGTTGCCAGAGGCTACTACTTGAGCGCAGCCAATGCATCGGCGACACCCTTGCCATAGGCAGGATCGCAAGCCATGCAGTGATCAATGTGACGCTGCTGGATAAAGTCCGGTGCCTCACAGATCGAGCGAGCCGTATTCTCAAAGAGGCGCTGCTTCTCATCCGCGGAGAAGAGATTAAAGAGCGCACGCGGCTGGCTGTAGTAATCATCGTCGTCTTCGTGGAAGTCCCAATGATACGCATCGCCGCTGATCTTGAGCGGGGGCTCGGAGAAGTCGGGCTGCTGGGACCACTCACCATAGGAGTTGGGTTCGTAGCCCTTGGCCGAGCCATGGTTGCCATCGATGCGCATCGAGCCATCGCGGTGGAAATCATGGAATGGGCAGCGGGGTGCATTGACTGGGATCTGGCGGTGGTTGACACCAAGACGATAACGCTGTGTATCACCGTAGGAGAAGAGACGCCCCTGGAGCATCTTGTCAGGCGAGAAACCAATTCCCGGCACGACATTGGCGGGGTTAAAGGCCGCCTGCTCCACATCAGCGAAGTAGTTCTCTGGGTTGCGATTGAGCTCCATCACGCCGACTTCGATCAAAGGATAGTCCTTGTGCGGCCACACCTTGGTCAAGTCAAAGGGGTGATACGGGACCTTTTCGGCATCTTCCTCAGGCATGATCTGTACGCAGAGCTTCCATTTCGGGAAATCACCACGCTCGATCGCATCAAAGAGGTCACGTTGGTGGCTTTCGCGATCCTTACCAATGACAGCCTCAGCCTCAGCGTCGGTCAGGTTGGTGATCGGCTGCTGACAACGCCAGTGAAATTTCACCCAGTAGCGTTTATTCTCTGGGCTGATAAAGCTATAGGTATGCGAGCCAAATCCATGCATCGTGCGATAAGAGGCGGGGATACCACGATCCGACATCACTACCGTCACTTGGTGAAAGGCCTCAGGCAAGCTGGTCCAAAAGTCCCAGTTGTTGAGCGCACTGCGCAAGTTTGTACGAGGATCACGCTTTACGGCATGATTCAGATCAGGGAACTTAAGCGGATCACGCAAGAAAAAGACCGGCGTATTATTGCCCACCAAATCCCAGTTGCCCTGCTCGGTGTAGAGCTTGACAGCAAACCCACGAATATCACGCTCCGCATCCGCCGCACCACGTTCGCCAGCGACCGTAGAGAAGCGCACAAAGAGGTCAGTCTTTTTACCCACTTGATTAAAGAGCGCAGCCTTACAATAGGCCGAGATATCATTGGTCACAGTAAAGGTACCAAAGGCTCCAGAGCCCTTTGCATGCATACGACGCTCAGGGATCACCTCGCGATCAAAGTGCGCAAGCTTTTCCTGAAACCACGTATTCTGCATCAACATCGGTCCACGAGGCCCTGCGGTCGTTACATTTTGGTTATCGACGACGGGGGCTCCATTATCATGAGTTAAACGCTGGTCTGTCATTTTTTGACTCCTTATCATTAAAACACCTGTAAGCGTGATCAAAACCCTTTGATCCTTCGTTACGCCCTAGACTATAGTACAAAATGGATCATTTGTCAAACAATAAATGTGGAATAAGTATAATAATCAACAAAAAGCCCTAAAAGACACTTTTTTAGTTAATAATCGCAAATAGCACTTGACAGAATGGGGTAGATTTGATATCTTGTAACACGTTTTAGCCAACTTAGCACAGCTGGTAGTGCAGCTCATTCGTAATGAGCAGGTCGGGGGTTCGAATCCCTTAGTTGGCTCCATTCATTTTAGGCTCATTAGTCGCAAGACCGATGAGCCTTTTTTTGTCCCCCTGAAGATGCGACTCCTTATGGGGCAGTGATAGGAGCAAGAGACCTCATTGCCCCATCCTCCTTTGTGCATTTTGTGACCCTTTTGTGGGAGAAAAAGCGCGACTAATCCACGCTGCCTGCGAGCAAGCCATCCCACGCAGCCCTACGAGAAAAGCAAGCTCAAAAGCGACACCCAGCCGTAATCAAGCAAGCTCGACGCTATAGGCAACAAGCACTCGAGCTCAGACGCTAAACTCAGGCTGGGTAAGCCATAAGTGGAGACAAAAAAGCCCTACGGTAACCGCAGGGCTTTTTTTGGGTTTGCTCGCTAGAGCGAGGCTTACTTGCTTGCCTCGATGGCTGCTTGTGCAGCTGCCAGACGTGCGATTGGCACGCGGTAAGGTGAGCAGGAGACGTAGGTGAGGCCGAGGCTGTGGAAGAATTCCACTGAGCGAGGTTCACCGCCGTGTTCGCCGCAGACGCCGAGCTTGAATTCGGGCTTGACGCTATGAGCGTGATCGACAGCGATCTTGATCAAGCGGCCAACGCCGGTTTGGTCGAGCACTGCGAATGGATCGTAGTCGTAGAAGCCTTGTGAGACGTAGTCGCGGATGATGGCGCCGGTGTCGTCACGAGAGAATGCGCAGGTGGTCTGGGTCAAGTCGTTAGTACCGAAGGAGAAGAAGTCCACTTCAGCAGCGATTTGGTCAGCTGTCAAAGCAGCACGAGGCACTTCGATCATAGTACCAATCTTGATGCCGAGGTCGGTATTGGTTTCCTTTTCGACAGCAGCGATGGTCTCGACGATGATCGTCTTTTGGCTACGGAGTTCACCGATGGAGCCAACGAGCGGGATCATGATTTCGGGCTTGGAGCCAGAGACCTGAGCAGCAGCTTCGCAGATTGCGCGCACTTGCATAGCGGTAACTTCAGGGTAGGAGATACCGAGACGGCAACCGCGGTGACCGAGCATGGGGTTGAATTCGTGGAGCTCTTCGACGACCTTCTTGATTTGCTCGACAGGGATGCCCATAACCTTGGACATTTCGGCTTGGCCGGCTTCGTCATGGGGCAAGAATTCGTGCAAAGGAGGATCGAGGAGACGCACGGTGCAGCTGCGGCCGTCGAGGTTCTTAAACATGCCGATGAAGTCATTGCGCTGGAGGGGCAAGAGGAGATCGAGGGCCTTGTTGTATTGTGCGAGAGGCTCTGCGAGCTGAGCTTCGAGCTTGGCCTTGATGTCACCTTCTGCGAAGATGAGCTGCTCGCGGAGGCGCTTCACGGTCTCTGCGACGAGGATCAAGCGACGGAATGCGACGATGCGTTCGCCTTCGAAGAACATATGCTCGGTACGGCAGAGGCCGATGCCTTCAGCGCCGAAGGAGACGGCGACTTGCGTATCACGAGGAGTGTCAGCATTGGTGCGTACGCCCATGGTGCGATACTTGTCTGCGAGTGCCATGATGTCAGCAAAAGGACCATCGAGGTGAGGGTCGCGGGTTTCGATCTGACCATTGTAGACAGCGCCGAGGGAGCCATTGAGTGACATCCAGTCGCCTTCTTTGAGGGTGACATCGCCGACGGTGAGGGTCTTGTTGGCGTAGTTGATTGCGATATCGCCAGCGCCAGATACGCAGCACTTGCCCATACCACGAGCCACAACAGCTGCGTGAGAAGTCATGCCACCGCGAGTGGTGAGGATGCCTTGTGCTGAGACCATGCCACTGATATCCTCAGGGGAGGTTTCGATACGGCAAAGGACGACCTTTTCGCCGCGCTTGGCCCATTCTTCTGCGTCATCTGCGCTGAAGACGACCTTACCACAGCAAACGCCCGGAGATGCGGGGAGGCCGGTGGAGATGCGGTGAGCTTTCTTTTCGGCAACGGGGTTAAAGACGGGGTGCAAGAGCTGATCGAGGGCTTGGGGTTCGACGCGGAGAACAGCGGTCTTTTCGTCGATGAGGCCTTCTTTCATCAAATCGATTGCGATGCGGACTGCTGCAGGTGCGGTGCGCTTGCCGTTACGGGTTTGAAGCATGTAGAGGGTGCCGTCTTCGATCGTGAATTCGAGGTCTTGCATGTCCTTGTAGTGGTTTTCGAGGGTGACGCGGATATCGTCAAGCTGCTTGAAAACAACAGGCATGGATTCTTCGAGTGCGGGGAACTTAGCGGCGCGGTCTTCTTCAGAGATGCCTTGGCTTGCTGCCCATGCCTTGGAGCCTGCAGTGGTGATTTGTTGAGGGGTACGGATACCAGCGACAACGTCTTCGCCTTGTGCATTGATGAGGTATTCGCCATAGAAGTAGGCATTGTTACCGGTGGAGGGGTCGCGGGTAAAGGCCACGCCAGTTGCGGAGTTGTTGCCAGAGTTACCAAAGACCATGGTCTGGACGTTAACTGCGGTACCTGCAAGGCCACGGATATCGTTAAGCTCGCGATACTTGATTGCGCGGGGGTTATTCCATGAGCGAAACACCGCAGCGATTGCTTGGGTGAGCTGTTCGAGGGGGTCATTGGGGAATTCACGGCCGAGCTTGGCCTTGATGAGCGCACGATACTTTGCAACGACTTCTTGGAGGTCTTCGGTGGTCAAGTCGGTGTCGAGGGCAACGCCCTTGGCGGTCTTGACGCTCTGCAATTCGTGTTCGAAATCGTGGTGCTCCATACCCATGACGACATCACCAAACATTTGGATAAAGCGGCGGTAGGAGTCCCAGACGAAGCGGGGGTTTTGGGTCTTTTCGACCATGATCTTGACGGTGTCGTCATTGAGGCCGAGATTGAGGACGGTGTCCATCATGCCAGGCATAGAGACTGCTGCACCTGAGCGGACGGAGACGAGCAGAGGGGTGCCATTTGCGCCACCGAGGTTCTTACCAGTCATCTCTTGCAACGTCTTGAGCGCTGCGTCGATTTGGGGCTTGATGGTTGCGAAGAGTTGACCAGCGCCCATGGTGTAATATTGTGCGCAAGCTTCTGTTGTGATCGTGAATCCAGGAGGCACAGGCAAGCCGATAGAGGCCATATCGGCCAAGTTTGCACCTTTACCACCCAAGAGGGTCTTCATGCTACCATTGCCTTCGGATGCTTCACCACCGAAGAAATAAACATACTTGTCGTTGTCCATAATCTACCTTACATTGTTTAGGGATATTAGCGTAACGTATACATTTCCTTTTGGCGAGAATGTAGGTCATCGTGTCGGATAAACAGCTCCGCACCCGATTTACTGATGTGTAGTGAGCCTACTCGGCCAAAGAAACGCAGTTACTATAAACGATTTCTGAGATAAAGTCAATCCTAGAAATCATCAACCTGTCAAAAAAGAGTAGTCAAGTGAGAGATTTAGGGGTGAGTGTAGCGGCTGCGCCGCAGGACTGCCAGAGAGTGGTCACCTAATTGACCGAATTTTAGCCTAAGCGACACGGGCGCCTGCGGTGGGCAGGCTGCATGAGGAGGCTTGCGAGCGCAGCGAGCGAGGTGACAGGTAATAACAGCCGAGGGATGGTCAGCAAGCCGACCGCAACAAGCACTCGATCTCGAGTCTAGACTCGAGCATAAGCGGCGTAGCCGCAATAAAAAAAGCCCTGCGGTTAAGCGGGGCTTGAGAGGATCCAATAGCGAGCTTGCGAGCGTTTCAATAGGCCGCAGGCCGTTCTAATAGCGGCGTAGCCGCTATTTGTTGCGCTTGACGAATTCCTTGGCGAGCTCTTTGTAGGCTTTAGCGCCTTTGCTCGTGGGAGAGGAGAGCACGACAGGTAGACCGAGGCTGGGGGCTTCGCTGATTTTGATATTGCGGGGGATGAGGGTCTTGTAGACCTTTTTGCCGAAATACTTTTTGACTTCTGCAACGACGTCGTTAGCGAGGTTGGTGCGCGAGTCAAACATGGTCATGACGATGCCTTCGAGGTCAATGTTAGGGTTGACGCCATTGGCTTTGAAGCGCTCAATCACTTGAGTGATGACAGAGAGCCCCTCCATGGCATAGTATTCGCACTGCATGGCAATGATAATGCCATCGGCAGCCGCGATTGATGCGGTCATGAGCACGCCCAAAGACGGAGGGCAGTCGATGATGATGTAGTCATAGGTATTAGCCTGGATGATCGGATCGATGGCGTTGCGCACCACTGCGAGGTGGTTTTCACTGCGGGCGATTTCGAGCTCAGCACCTGAGAGGTCGATCTCCGAGGCGATCATCTTAACATTGTCAACGACAGTATCTTGGACGAGGTCAGTGATGGCGACCTGTTGCGTCAAGGCCGCATAGAGGCTTTTACCAGGTTGCGACTCAAGACCGAGCCCACTGGTAGCATTGGCCTGCGGGTCGAGGTCGAGCACGAGAACCTTTTTCTTAAGCAAACCAAGTGACGCTGCGAGGTTAACAGCAGTAGTGGTTTTGCCGACACCGCCCTTTTGGTTGGCGACAGCGATTACACGAGTAGATTTAGCCATAATAGAGGAGTGCCTTTCTTAAGATTGGGCGCAGAGATTCATTTTGCGAGCATAGTTAAAGATGCCGCCAGCAGCAATGACTGGTGCGACGGTGTCTGCGGCACTCAGAGGGAATACCTTGCCGTCGCTCAGGCGGGTCAGGGTGCCCTTGCCTACGTCGAGCTCGGCATCGTCGCCGGTGGTGAAGGCTTCTGTGATCGCGGTTGGGGTTTCCAAGGGGAAGACTTCGCCCGTGGCCACGGCATTGCGGAAGAAGATGCGGGCGTAGCTTTCGGCAACGACGGCTTGGCCGCCAGCCGCGCCCAAGCAGATCGGGGCGTGCTCACGTGATGAACCGCACCCGAAGTTCTTACCCGCCACAATAATGGGATAAGGCGTGGTGCCATCGGGATTGGAGGCATAGATCGGATAGCTATCAGGCAAACCTGCCAGTGCATGCGAACCGAGCTTCTTGTATTCTTCAGGGATCGTAGGGACGAGGTTGAGGTACATCGTGGGGATGATCAAGTCCGTATCGATATTGTCACCCAAGACGTAGACCTTGCCTTTGATAATTTGGGTGGAGACAGGTTGGTCTTGTTTGGCAGCGGTCATGGTTTGGGGGACACCATCGACGACAGCGGGTGCTTGACGCGTGACGGGTGCGTCGATGCCCATGATCGCCCAGGGGCTCTCAATGTGACCCGCGATTGCCGAAGCAGCTGCTGTATAGGGGCTAGCCAAATAGATTAGAGAATCCTTAGAGCCCATGCGGCCAATAAAGTTGCGATTCGTCGTGCTGACAACAACTTCGTTGCCCTTAGTACGTCCATAGGTGTCGACTGGGCCACCGAGGCAAGCGCCACATGAGGGCGGCTGAATGGGATCACAGCCAGCATTCACAAAGATCTGCTCGAGGGTGCGTTCACCGATTTTGACGGTGCGCAAGCCTTCTGCGACTTGGCAGGTAGCCGGCACGAGACAAGTGCGCACGGCGACCTTGCGGCCATTGAGGACCGTGGCTGCCATGATAAAGTCCTCGAGCTTACCACCCGTGCAAGAGCCGATATAGACCTGGTCAACCTTGGTATCGCGGCATTCAGCACTAGCGGCGTAGTTGCCAGGCAAGTGGGGCTTAGCGACGCAGGGGACAAAGGTCGAGACATCGTAGGTGTAAGTTTGGAAAACCGGCGCATCGGGATCACCATAGACGGGCTCAGCATCTTGACCAGAAGTCTGCTTGACATAATCGAGGGTCTTTTGATCTGGGGGGATGATACCCGACTTGGCACCAGCCTCAATCGCCATATTGCAGATCGTGCAGCGCTCTTCAATGCTCATAGCCTCAACCGCAGGGCCAGTGAATTCCATGGCGCAGTAAGTCGCACCATCGACACCGATATCGCCAATGATACGCAAGATGACATCCTTAGCCGAGACATACCTGGGCAAGGAGCCATTGAGGACAAAGCGAATCGTCTGAGGCACCTTGACCAACAATTTACCAGTCCCCATGACAAAGCCAGCATCCGTATTCCCGATCCCCGTAGCAAAAGCCCCAAGAGCACCATGAGTACAAGTGTGTGAGTCCGTACCAAAGATCACCTGCCCCGGCTTCACGTGGCCCTTTTCAGGGAGTCCCACATGGCAGACACCCACATAGCTCTTGGTACCTGGATCATAAAAGTGCGGCAAGCCCTGCTCCTTGACAAAGTCTCGATCGATATCTATATTACGGTGAGCCTTTTCATCCTTAGTATGGATATAGTGGTCAGGCATGATCACCACACCCTCACGGTCAAAGACCTTCGCCTGGTCCCCAAACTCACGGTGAAAGACCCCAATCGTCCCCGGCCCACAGACATCGTGAGTCAAGAGGATATCAGCCTTCACCCAAATGGATTGGCCAGGCACCACACAGTCAAGACCTGCAGCACGTGCGAGGATCTTTTCAGTCAAAGTCATCTTCATTATTATCATACTCCTACAATCCACAGTCGTGGACGGTTACTTCATTAATTCAAAAAATCGATCTTCATATTCAGCAAAGAGGCCAGACTGGCGCAAGAGCTTAAAGAGCTCCGAGACACTCATTGCATGCTCCTTAACCCGCACAAACGCCTCCTCGATCTGCTCACGCGACAGCTTTTGAGCAGCCACTCGATCAGGCCGCATCACCGATGCGCCCACCTTGAGGACATTTTTCTCCACGATTGTCAAAAAGAGCTTAAAGAGACTCACATCCCACAAATCATCCACACCCGCGACGACAGCGATATCATCAGCCAGCTTCGCCTCCTTACAGCACGCATCAATCCACTGCTGCATCGAGCCCGAGACCTGCTTTAAATGCAACGACCCACGATCAATTTGGCAGCCAAACTGCAAGATATCGAGCATCCCACGGTTCATCTCCACGAATTCGCGTTTTTTAGCAAATACATCCCCACCCTGCTGCGGATTCATTGGAGGCACCTGTCCATCAGGCAACAAGCCCGGACGATCCAGTCTCATCACACCCTGGCGCAAGTTGACCACCCCCCGCGGAGCATCCATCGGCTGAGAAAGCAGATAAAAACGCAGCTTCGCAGACACATTTGCTGCCAATTTTTTCTTAATTGGCAAACAAATCCGCGTATGCTCCATTGCGTGGACGAAATTAAAATTATCTAGGTCTTTCTTCATAGGCCACTAAATTATCACAATTACAGCAGAAAAGCAAGAGCAAAAAGCACTCCCCTAGAAAAATCCTTCCCTCCACCCGCTCACAGTGCGAGTTCTAGCCTCTGCTCAGACGATCACCAACTCACACTACCAGCGTCCAGTGGCCGCAGGCCACCAAGGAGAGCCGAGCGCAGCGAGGGGAGTTCTGTGCTGAGTTTACTCAGTAGGGGATTTAGAGACGGAGGCCATGCCCCACGGCCACGACTGCGGGGGATAAAAGCAGGGCAACTGCGTT
>CAYZIC010000049.1:0-17024 GCA_964478335.1 uncultured Lentisphaeraceae bacterium
GCTAGAACTAGAACTATCAACTCGAACTAGGAGGCGTAGCCTCCTTCCCGCCTCTAGCATCAGGCATTGAGAGGGCTCGCTCCGTTCGCGGGCTGCGTTGGCGCTCGCGATGCTCGCTTTTACTCGGTGATAGGAGCAGAGGAGGCTGCGCCTCCGAGTTGACCGCTCGGTCGCCTACGGCTCGGTCGCTCAAGTACTGCGTACTTGTCTAAGCCTCAATCTCGCCACTGCGCTCTTCGAGCTTGCTTACTCGTTTCACTTCCGAGTTCGAGTCTTGAGTTGACCGCTCGGTCGCCTACGGCTCGGTCGCTCAAGTACTGCGTACTTGTCTAAGCCTCAATCTCGCCACTGCGCTCTTCGAGCTTGCTTACTCGTTTCACTTCCGAGTTCGAGTCTTGAGTTCGAGTACTAGGAGGGGTTGCCGCCCCACACCCCGTTAATTGAGGAGCGATAGGAGCGATGGGGCGCTCCCGCTTGATGGTCGCTGCGCTCCCGCTAGCTTAGGGTCTGTCTGGGCGAGGATCGCCTCCGACCCTAAGAACCCCGACCGGTCTAACCTAAATAGACCGGAACTCAACAAGCCTCTGCAGGGCGAGCAGTGCTCGCCAGTCAGCGTAGTCGTGTGGCTGTGATCAGCCGACGCCGCTTCCTGCGGCGCGCTGGTTGCGTTTTTTGTATATTGATGCGTTTATTCTTAAACGCGAGCCCCTGGGCTAGCTCCCAGCCACCGCGCTCGCACGCCGCAGGCACCCGTGTCCCACGCTGACTGTGGCCGCAGGCCACCCCACGCTACCCGTGGCCTCTGGACACCCCGCGCTGACTTGTGCGGAGGAGTCCAGAGGCGAGCAAGCTCGCCTGCAACAAGCATCAAGCAACAGGCAACAAACACTCGAACTCGAACTCTAGACTCGGACTAGGAGGCGCAGCCTCCTCTGCTCCCATTAGCCTAAAATTTGCTCAATTGGGTAACCTAAATCTAGCTATCCTCGCCGCAGGCACCCATAATTCCTCTATTTCATCCCATTATGCAATAAAAATGGCCTTTCCCTCCATTTTGCGCTTGCTTTTTCTCCTAAGAAAAGGTATATTAAAGCCGTTTTTTAACAGATTGCCTCATTGTGTAATGGTAGCACAATTGACTCTGGATCAATTTGTCAAGGTTCGAATCCTTGTGAGGCAACCATTTAATCAATCATCAGCAGAGAAGGGGACGCTAGCTTATTTTTGGCTTGTGTCCTTTTTTGTTTTGAAGAGATTGCGTGTAATAAGGAGCGTGTTATGATCGACGGTTTATTAGATGTGTTGCGTACCAATGCCCATGCTAGTGCTGAGATGATGGGCAAGATGCTCGGTGTCTCTGCCGAAACAGTCCGAGAAGAGATCGCTGACTTGCAAGCCCGTGGTGTGATTCGTGGCTGGCAGGCAATTATCAATGAGGACGAGCTCGACGAAAAACAAGTCACGGCAGTGATCGAAGTGCGCGTAACCCCTGAGCGCGAAGGCGGCTTTAACCGCATTGCCGACCGTGTGAGCCGTTTTGACGAAGTCCAAGCCGCTTATCTCATGAGTGGAGGCTATGACCTTTTGCTCTTTGTCACGGGCGACACCCTCCTGCACGTCGCACGATTTGTTTCAGAAAAGCTCGCCTCCATCGATGGCGTGCTCTCCACCGCCACGCACTTCAAGCTTAAGACCTATAAGAAAAATGGCGTATTAATGGGTTCCAAACACGAAGACGAGCGATTGATCGTCTCTCCATAATGATTAGTAGAATAGGTGAGGTTTCTCATGGATCAAGAGTGGTATAAAAGTAAAATCGCTAAGCACGTCATTGGATTGCCCAAGTCTGGCATTCGGGCATTCTTTGATATCGTCAGCACCCGTAAAAATGTCATCTCTTTGGCAATCGGTGAACCCGACTTTGACACGCCCTGGCATATTCGCGAGGCGGCGATCTATTCATTAGAACGTGGCCGTACGCACTACACCGGCAATGCTGGTTTGCTTGAGCTGCGTCAAGCTGCCGCCGACTATGTCGAGCGATTCTTTAAGGTCAAGTATGATGCCGCAAGCGAAGTCCTCATCACCGTTGGTGCCTCTGAGGGTATCGATGGGGTGCTGCGTGCATTGCTCAATCCTGGCGAAGAGGTCCTCTATCATGAACCCTGCTTCGTCTCCTATGCCCCGACGGTCAACTTGGCCCATGGCGTGCCTGTCTCCGTGCCGACCTATAAGGCTGATGGTTTTCGTTTGTCGCGTGAAGCTCTCGAAAAGGCCGTCACCCCCCGCACTAAAGTCCTCATGCTCAACTTCCCCAACAATCCCACCGGCGCAGTCTTGCGCCACGAGGATCTCGTCGAGCTGGCAGACTTTGCCATCAGCCACGACCTCATCGTCATCAGCGATGAGATCTATGCAGAGATGACCTGGGGCGGTGCCTCCCACGAATCAATCGCTGCCATCCCTGGTATGAGAGAGCGCACCATCCTCGTGCATGGCTTCTCCAAGAGCTGGGCGATGACTGGTTTTCGTATGGCCTACCTCTGCGGACCCAAGGGCCTGCTCGACCCCGTGCTCAAAATTCACCAATACGCCATCATGTGCGCACCGACCGCCTCCCAATACGCCGCACTCGAAGCATTCGTCCAACCCGAAAAGGACATGGCGCCCATGCTACGCGCTTATGAGCAGCGCCGCAACTTCCTCGAAGCCTCCTTCGCCGAGATGGGCGTGCCCATGCACACCCCGGCGGGTGCATTTTATGCGTTTCCCTGCATCGAGAAGTTTGGCCTAACTGCGCATGAATTCGCCGTCAGGCTCCTTGACGAACACAACGTCGCAGTCGTCCCCGGCACCGCCTTTGGTGCGTGTGGCGAAGGCTTCGTGCGCTGCTCCTATGCCACGAGCATGGACAACCTCGTCGAAGCCATGAAGCACTTCAAAGCATTCGTCGACAGCCTCTAGGGCGGCTACGCCAACCAAAAAGCCTCGCTTAACTGCGGGGCTTTTTTTATACCCCGCAGGGTAGGGCTCGCTACGCTCGCAGGACTGCGGGAGATCTCTGGCAGTCCTGTCCGCCGCAGGCGCTTAAGGATTTTGGGATTTGGAGTCTGGGGATTGGGATTGTGAGGGTAGCTGGCGTTTAAGAATAAACGTCTCAATATACAAAGAACGCACACCTGCCCGCCGCAGGCGCCCTCTCTTACGCTGCAATCGCTCTGCGCTCTCTGCCTCTCTGCGGGAGATCTCTGGCAGTCCTGCGCTACCCCGCCCATGTCTCCTTAGGCTAAAATTCGGTCAATTCGGTGACCCAAATCTGGCAGTCCCGCGGCGCAGTCGCCCATTCCTTTCATTCCTTGCATTCCTGACTTAAATCATTCGTGTCAATTCGTGGACAAGATTTGGCAGCCGCTTCGCCGCCTTTTACACTAATTTTACATTTTTATGGCTAAAATAGACAAAAAGTGCTTGCCTTGTCTTAAGCTTTGGTGTATGCTCCTAAGTATAGATTGGGAATAAGGTTTTCTTGTGTGAGTCAATCTAACAACCAATTAAGCGTGTACATAAATCAGTGTTGTAACCATTCATGGAGTTTAATCAATGAAGACACCTCTCGCGAAATGCTGTCTACTGGCCTCAGTAGCTGTCGGATGTGCTTGTGCTCTACAAGCTCAAGAAGTGACACCAAAACCTGTAGCCACGGCAAAGTATGTCCGCTGGACTGTGACCCAATGGCCCAAGTCAAACCCTCACAGCAATCTGCAATGCCCCAACACTGGGCTGGGGGTTTCGGAGTTTAAGCTACGCAAAGGCGATGCCGATCTGACTTGGCCAAGCGGCACGTCCATTACTGCGGCTCCCGAAAAGGCCGGTACGGATCAAAACTCCGCCAAGATCATCGATGGCAACCTCTCCTCAGATAGCAAGTACTACAACAATCCCTCTCCAGCTCCTGAGAAATTTGTCTTTACGATTACCTCGTCGATTCCTGTTTCCTTTGACGGCTATTCGATTTACGCAGCAGACCAAGACGGCCGTAACCCTCAGGCTTGGACGCTCGAGGCCTCTGCAGACGGCGAGACCTGGACAGAGATCGGCTCTGAATCATTGGACATTGCCGTCCTAGATGGCTGGGATACGAAGGGCGCAAATCAGCGTAAATCATTTGAGGTAAAGACCGAGTTTGGTGAGCCTTTGCCAGAGAAGGCCGTGACCTTTGCTACAGATGCGACTTGGAGCCAGCTACTTGCAGGCACATCGCTTGCTGAATTTTCGAGTGTGAATCTCGATGCTTCGACTGCTACAACTGCGCTGACGCTGACCTTAGATGGTGAGGTTTCAATCCCAGTGCTCAAGATCACTGGTAGTCAACCGCTGACGATCAATACGACCACGGACTTTGTGGATGGTATCATCGCATTGGATCTTACTGCTTACACGGGTGAGGTCACGCTCAATTGGCAACCCAAGTCTGGTAGCCTCAATGGCGCAAAGGCTATGCGCGTGGATCACACCGCAGCAGAGGATAAAGCGCAAACAGCCTGGACCATTCGCGAAGGTGGCAATTTGATGTTGGCAAATGTTGGTAACCCTTACCACTTTACGAATAAGACGATTACGGTTGTGCCCACAGATGCCAGCGGGGACTATGCCGTTATTTCATTGCAGAATGGTGGTAAAGGAGGTGTTGACTTTACTGGATCAACCCTTAATGGCTCTGGCACCTTTGCCTTTATGCATAAGATCGGTGGAGAGGCTGTCCCCAATGCGATCTTGGCCTTTGCAGAAGCATCCACCTTTACGGGGGAGGTTTATGTCTCAGACCAATGGAATAAGGAGGTTGAGTCAACAATCACGGGCACCAGCCTCAAGAATGCCGTCTTTGTCTTTGGTAAGGATTACACGGGTACCAATCCAACCCCTGGCGGTAAGTATGCTACCGATAAGTTGCTCTTGTCTGGCGATGCGACGCTCAAGGGCATTCGCACAACGCGTGAGGGTGACACGATCAAATCAAGCGATACGACCGTGCGGACATTGACCTTGGCTGGCGAGGGCACTTATAGCGCCAGTAAGACAGAAGTCACGATTAGCTTGAATTATACTGGCACGGGTTCACAAACCTTTATCGGAGCATCTGCTTTGACAGACCTGACGATCGGTGAGGCTGCTGGTACGCTCGCCTTTAGTCATGCCAATGGTGTCTCGGTCAAGCAAGCATTGACCATCAACAAGGCCCTCTCTACGACGACCCCCACGGTTGCTGGTAAGATCTCCTTTATTGATGGCGCAACCATTTCGTTGCCCGAAAATGCTCCTGCTGGTACCTACAAGATTGCAACATCATTTGACGATGCCGTTACGCCTGTGATTAAACAGGGCGAGACGGTCGTTGCTGATGCGACCATTGACGCCGCAGCGGGTACGGTGACTCTGCCTGTTGTCGTGCTCCCCATTAAGGCAACTGCCACTGGTGCGAATGCCACATGGTCTACTTTGACTTGGACAGACTCCACGGGTACGATTACCCCAGACTGGGGTAGCTATACAGGTGTAGCCGAGGTGACTGTTGACGGAGAGACAACCTTGACCGTTGATAAAGAGTTTAATACGTGCTCCATGAAGTTTACTGGTTCTGGCCCTTTAACGCTCAACCTTGATACTGCTGCTGGATATATAGACAATGTCAAGGCTATTGATGTCACTAACGTGACTGGAGGCGTGACCTTTACCTTTAAATTGGGTCAATCGACAAAGGTGTTTGGCCCTCACACCTACAAGGGCGTCAACTTTGGCAGAGACTTTGCTGTTGACGGAATTGTGACCTATGACTCATGCCAACTTGGTAATGTGACGATGAATAATTACGCATCAATTATCTTGGCTGGTGAGGGTCGCACAGAAAAAATCTCGACCTCAGAGATCGGCGGCTCTTTGACCATCAAGGGCTCTCAGCAAATTGCTGAATTTGAGAATAGAGGCACTACAGATGCGAATCCCTTTGCGTTGACTATCGAGAATACCGGTGCAATGACGATAAACGATATGACGATGACTCAAGTCTTGGTACTTGATTACATCAACCTTACCGTTGCGGGTACGTTGACCGTGCCACAGATCATTCAAGGCCAGACTGCTGGTCGTACGAGCACGGTGGTGGTCGATGGCGGCACTGTGAACCTCTTTGGTATCAACGATGTCGCTTGGAAGATCGCCTCAAGCACCAAGATCACGATTAAATCTGGTGAAGTCAAAGCTGGCGGCAAACTGGATATGTCTGGTGCTCTAACAATGGCTACGATAGTCCAAGAGGGTGGCTCTGTGAGCTTTACGGGTGGTAATTTTGCTACCGCGGACGATATGGGAGATGCGTATACTCTGGCCCTTGATCTCAATGGAGGCACCTTTGCTATCGCAGGCGATATCCCCTTGCGAGATTTTTACATTCCTCAGAGTGGTCAGACCATACAGATGGTCTCCATTAATCTTGCTGGCGGCGCCTTGATCGCCTCCGATACCACAACGATTGGCGCACCTGTAGCCTTGCAACAGCAAGCAACAGGCACACTTGCTGCTGCTGCAGGCAAGACGTTGACACTGACGAACCTGATAGGTGTCTCTGAGCTGATCAACGTCGGCACTGCTGATAATGCAGGCACGGTTGTCTTTGGTGAGGTGCGTCCTCGACTCGCAAGTGTCGCTGGTATTGTGAGCTTTACCCCGACTGCTGGCGAAATAGGCCTCAAGATGGCAAGCTTCCCCACAATCATGACGACGGCACCAGCTGCTAGTGCCTTTGTTTGCCCAGACGAGTCCGTCACGGTGACCGGGGTGACCCTTGCTGGAAACCAACTACAGGTTGCCTTCACCCAAGAAGGTGTAGCACCATCCGTTACCGTTGATGGCGATGTCGATGCGGCTGTGACGACCTTTGTCAATACCTTGCCTCGTGAGGCTGGTACCCCTGAGGGCACCATCTCCTTGACCGCAGCGCAGGCCAACCTCCTCTACGTCTTTGGCGCCACCGAGCTCCCCGCAGACCTCACTGCGATCTCATTTGGCGTCACCAAGTTTGAGGTTACGGGCACATCCGTTGCCATCGAGGCCACACCAAAAGGCATGAAGTTGGCAGGCGCACCAGCGGTAGTCTCCGCACAGGTTTATGTGGGTGCGGATTTGACCAGTGCGATGCTGGCGATGCCTATGATTACGGGGTCTTTTGATGGCACGAAGTATACCTTTAGCGGGCAAATCTTCCCGAATATGAAATACTTCAAGGTGGTCATCACCAAGTAATCCTTGCAGGAATAAAGGGCGACTGCGTCGCCCGCTATCCCCAAAAGAGCCTCGCCTAACCGCGGGGCTTTTTTTATGCTGTAGGGTAGGGCTCTAGGCCTTGAGAAATTGGGAATTGGGGGACTGGGAGGCTGCTGGCGTTTACAAAATAAGCACCTCGATATACAAGGATCGCTAATGAACGCCACGAAGAAGAGGCGTTAGCTGGTCACAGCTCTCTAATGCAGTCTGAGAGCTTGCAATAAGCAACAGACGTCAAGCAACAAACACTCGAACGCTAGAGTTGCACTCGAGTTAGGAGACGCAGCCTCCTCTGTCCCCGCATCTACGCTACGTGCACCCGCCATTCCCTCCAGCCAGCCACACCCCTGAGTTGCCATCCTTGAAGCGCCCTTACACGAACAAAAAAAGGGCGTTGCTTGCGCAACGCCCTCGTCAAATGATCACTTAGCCTGCATGATTAGGCAGTGCGCGCTTTGCGACGCAAGCCAACAGCAGCCACGCCCATCAAGAGCAAAGCCAATGCCGTCGGCTCTGGAACCGCACCAGCAATTTCCTCAGCCGTGAGATATTCATTAATGACATCCCATTGGTAATCACCAGCGATGGGGCTGTTTCCATTTTGTTTTTCACCAATGGTGTAATACATTTGCAAATTAGCATCGTTCGCAACGATAAGCGAACCCACCAACTTGCCATCCACATAAGCATAAAGCGTTTTTGTGGAGCTGTCAAAGGTCAGTGCGAGAGTGGACGTTTGGCCAATTGTTGCGGTCACGATATTTTGGATCTCTTGAACCTTAGGGGCGTCGCCTTTTTCTTTATAAAGGTGCCATTGGCCTTGCTCATTCACGCCGATTGCATATTGATTGCCACTTCCCATACCTACGCCAACAGCGTACATCCAGTCATTAACTGCAGATGGGGTGACTTGGGTAAAAATGGTGTAGGAGCCACCAACTGTTACGCCATCTGGATTTGAGTTTGTGCTAGTGCCAACGTTACCCGTTTGCCAGTCAATTGTGACCGCTTGTGCGCAAGTGGACAAGACGGCAATTGCGAGAGTCAAGATGAATTTCTTCATGTATGAATATCCTTTGTTTTGATACGACGTGAGTGATTTTGATCCACAGTGGAAACGTCGCCTTTTCCCAATGGGCGCATTACTATAGCATAAGGTGTGAAGTGGGGCAAAGGTTATTTTACTGAAGATGCCCTAAAAGATGCGTTGTCTATCCAAAATCAATCCCTTTTTTAGGCTCTTGTTTAATTTTAATGGGTGAAATGGGGCTCTTGTTGCTTTGTCGAGTCGTGCGGGATCTTTCTAGGGGTAGCGTAGGGGGCGCTTTTTCTCCCACAAAAGGTTCACAAAGATGTCACAAAGGGGAGCGCTTAGATAAAACTCGCAAGCTCAGTTTAATCTAAGCACTCCCTAGTTATCTTTGGGAAATGGATGGGGCGAAGGAGACTGCGACTCCGAGTTCGAGTTCGAGTGCTATAGGTGGGGCGGCTGCCCCACGCCCTGCTTGTCGAGCCCTATACCCCACTTGCGGCCTGCGGCGGAGCGGTTGCGCCGCTAGAATGTGGAATGTGGAATGTGGACAGTGTTAGCGACTGGCTCGTTGCAGGGCATCGCGACGATACTGCGTCTCGTCGTGAACTAAAGGAGGATCACAAAAGGACGCTGCGCTATGCCTAATTTCGGATTGGAGCCGTGAGGAGGCTTTGCCTCTACGACAGCCGCGATACTCCTGCCTTTTATCCTTTCGACCCATTAAAATCGCACAAGAGCCCTTTTTTAGGGAGACGTGGCCGTCCCGCAACAGGACAAAATATACGACAGGGGCAAGCCCTTGCTTTTTTGTGGAGGGATCGAGTGGGTACAGCCGTTTTTTTGGGGGTGCCTGTGATTTTACGGCTTGACAGGGGGTTGGGGATGTGATAAGTTACAAACAATTAGAAATCGTTGTTTGTCAATTTGTGTAAAAGGAGGTCTTGATGAAAGGTCGTTTCTCTGCTGTGTTTGTCTTGGGACTGCTGGCGGCTGTGCTGGGGTGTCTCTATTGGGGGTGGTCGCTGCGTCAGCGGCAGCTCAGTGGATCGCAGGTGATCCTCAAGCTGGGCCATGGGATGGAGGAAAAGCATCCAGTGCATCGGTCGTTGGTCTTTTTTGGCGAGGAGATCGCCAAGCGTAGTGGTGGACGTATCACGGTCGACATCTATTCTGGTGCGGTGCTCGGTGGCGAATTGGAGTCCGTGGAGCAAGTGCAGCAGGGCACGCTGTCGATGACCAAGGTGACGACGGCGGCTTTGGAGGCCTTTATGCCAGAGATTACGGTCTTTGGGATGCCCTTTATCTTTGATGATGCGGATCACTTTTGGCGGGTGCTACGTGGCAAGACTGGACAGGCCTTTTTGGACGGTTGCCAGGCGATCGGTGTCAAGGGGTTGTGCTACTATGAGGCGGGTGCGCGAAGTTTTTATAGCACCCAAAAGCCGGTCAAGTCATTGGCGGATCTCAATGGGCTCAAGGTGCGTGTGATGCCGAGCCGCTCTGCGGTGGGCATGATCGATGCACTGGGAGGCAGTCCGTGCCCGATTAACTGGGGTGAGCTCTACTCGGCGCTGTCCCAGGGAACGGTCGATGCGGCTGAGAATAATGTGCCGTCATTTGTGAGCAGCCGTCACTATGAGGTCTGCAATCATTTCTCCTATTCCGAACACCAACGTATTCCTGAGATTGTGATGATCAATAGCAAGCTCTTTAATCGGTTGCCTGCTGATTTGCAGGCGATGATTAAAGAGGTGGCACTGGAGTCATCTGAGTATGAACGTAAACTGTGGGCAGAGGAGGAAGCGCGCAGCTTGGCACAGATGCAAAAGCGTGGTGTGCATTTCTATAAGCTAGAGCGTGAGGCATTTCGTCAGGCGTGCTTGCCCTTTATTGAGCAGCAGCCTGAGGGTGTGAAGCGGTATTTGAAAGAGATCGAGGAGGCAAGACAATGAGTCCAGTCTGTAAACTATGGGGCGGCGTGCGTCGCGCGTTGATGGGGTTTTTATTTGTGGCAATTGTCCTCTTGGTCATTGTCTTGACGGTGGATGTGCTCTTGGGCGTGGCGACGCGCTTTATCTTGGGCGATCAGTTGGCATTTACCGATGAATTGGCTCGTATGAGCTTGGTTTGCCTCTCTTTCTTGGGCGGCGCCTATGCCTTTGAGAGTCATGGTCACCTGGGGGTGGACTTCTTTGTGCAACAGCTCAATCCTTGCTGGGCGCGAGTGAGTGAGGTCATTGTGGCGTCGGTGGTCTTGGTCTTCGCTGCGGTGGTCTTGGTCTATGGCGGAATTATCTTGGCTCACTCTCAATGGACGCAAGATCTGACGACGCTTGCGCCTGTGACGCGTGGAATGGTCTATGGGGTGATTCCGCTCTCGGGATGCTTCATTTGCCTCTTCACTCTCGAGCATTTATTCACGGCACTCTTTGCGCCGACAACCTCTAAAGAAGGCGAGGTGTAAGATGATGACAGGTATTATTTTAGTGTTGGTGATTTCCTTTTTCGCATTGCTGATGCTCAATACGCCCGTGGTGGTAGCGATTGCGGTGTCAACGATGTTGGCGATCTTTTCGAGTGGGTGGGATGTGGCCTATACGGTCGCTCAGCGTATGGCCAATGGCGTGGATAGCTTCCCGCTGCTGGCGATCCCATTCTTTGTCTTCTCTGGCTACTTGATGGGCGAGGGCGGTTTGGCTCGGCGCTTGATCGACTTTGCTGCGCTCTTGGTGGGGCGTCTGCCAGGTGGTTTGGGCTATGTCAATACGCTGACGTGTATGCTCTTTGGCTCGATTTCGGGTTCGGCAGCAGCTGCTGTGAGCTCGGTGGGTGGCTTTATGATTCCTGAGATGAATCGCAAAGGCTACGATCGGGACTTTAATGTGGCGCTGACGGTGTCCGCAGCGACGACGGGGCTCTTGATTCCACCATCTAACTGCATGATTGTCTACTCTGTCTGTGCGGGGTCGGTGTCGATTGCGGCGATGTTTATGGCGGGGGTCTTCTCTGGCATTTTGGTTGGCATCTGCTTGATGGTGGTCGCGGGTATCATTGCGATTCGCCAGGGTTATGGGCGTGTGGCCACCGATAAGAGAGAGCAGGTCTCCCTCAAGACGGCGTTGGTGATTTCGTGGCGTGCCTTGCCGAGCTTGATCTTGGTGGCGATTATCATTGGCGGTATTTTGACGGGTATCTTTACGGCGACAGAAGCGGCCGCTGTGACGGTGGCCTATGCCCTAATCCTCTCCTTGGTCTGCTATCGCGAAATCAGCTGGCGTGATTTGCCGCGTATCTGCTTGGCGACGGGCAAAACGACTTCGGTCGTGATGCTGCTCATCGGTGCATCGAGCGCAATGTCATGGATCATGACGATGAGTAATATCCCGCAAACGGTTTCTGCTGGCCTCTTGTCGCTCTCGGATAATCCCTATGTGATCTTTCTCATCATCAATGCGATGTTGCTCTTGGTCGGGTGCTTCATGGATATGACACCAGCGATCTTGATCTTCACGCCGATCTTGTTGCCGGTGGTTAAGGAGATGGGCATGAGTGAAGTCCATTTTGGTATCATGATGATTGCCAACTTGTGCATTGGTTTGTGCACGCCGCCAGTGGGCACGTGCCTCTTTATCGGTTGCGGGGTGGGCGAAACCACCATCATGCGCGTATCGAAGCGCGCACTCCCCTTTTTCGGAGCAATGGCGGTATCCTTGCTTTTGATAACGTATATCCCATTCTTCTCGGAGTGGTTGCCCCGAGCTCTAGGATTAATGAAATAGTGTAGTAGATTGAAATAGAAAGGTTCGATTATGGCTCTAGTGTTAAAAGATGTAGCGGATTGCCGCTGGGATGTGTTGTCCATGGGCGAAGTGATGCTTCGCTTTGACCCTGGTGAAGGGCGCATTCACACCGCAAGAAACTTCCGCGTGTGGGAAGGTGGCGGCGAATACAATGTGGCGCGCGGTGCACGGCGTTGTTTTGGTCTGCGTGCGGGTGTGGTTACGGCTTTGGCTGACAATCCAGTCGGCCGCTTGGTCGAGGACTTCATCCTCCAAGGTGGCGTCGATGCCTCCCTCATCCATTGGATGCAAGATGACGGCATCGGCCGCTCGGTCCGCAATGGACTCAACTTCACCGAACGCGGCTACGGCGTGCGCGGCGCGAAGGGCTGTTCTGACCGCGGCAATACTGCCGTTTCGCAATTGAAGCCTGGCATGATTGACTGGGAAACCATCTTCGGCAAAGAGGGCGTGCGTTGGTTTCACACGGGCGGTATCTTTGCCGCACTCTCCGAAACCACCCCCGAAGTGGTGATTGAGGCTCTGACCGTGGCCAAAAAGTATGGCACGATCACCAGCTACGACCTCAACTATCGCCCCTCTCTCTGGAAGAGCATCGGCGGTAAGCCCCGCGCCCAGGCCGTCAATGGCGAAATCGCCAAGCTCATCGATGTCATGATTGGTAATGAAGAAGACTTCACCGCCAGCCTCGGCCTCGAAGTCCCTGGCGTCGATGCCAACTTGACCGCTTTGCCCATCGATGGCTTTAAGCGCATGATTGAGCATGCCGTCAAGGTCTATCCTAACTTTAAGGTCGTCGCAACCACCCTGCGCACGGTCAAGACCGCCAGTATCAATGACTGGGGCGCCATCTGCTATGCTAATGGACAATTCACCACCTCCACCATGCGCGAAAACCTCGAGATCATGGATCGCGTCGGCGGCGGTGATAGCTTTGCTTCTGGCCTCATCTATGGCTTGATCAAGACCGCAGGTGATGGCGCTGTCGCCGTCGAATATGGCGCCGCTCATGGTGCTTTGGCAATGACGACTCCGGGTGACACCTCCATGGCCAGCTGCGCAGAAGTCGAAAAGCTCATCGCGGGCGCTGGCGCTCGTGTCGATCGATAACCCATTTGCTCCTAAAGGATATTCATTATGAAACAAGGATGGCGCTGGTTTGGAACGCATGATTCCATCACCCTCAAAGAAATCAAACAAGCAGGCGTGACCGACATTGTCACTGCCTTACACGAAGTGCGCTGTGGCGAACTCTGGACCGTAGAGGCGATCCAAGCCCGCCAGGCTGAGGTCAAGGCCGCTGGCATGACTTGGACTGTCGTGGAAAGTCTCCCCGTACACGAATCAATCAAGATGCGTCGTGGCGACTTCAAGGCCTACATGGAAACCTACAAGGCCAGCATGCGTAACCTCGCTGCGTGTGGCATTCGTGTGATCTGCTACAACTTTATGCCGATCCTCGACTGGACACGTAGCCAGCTCGACTATCAGCTCCCTGATGGCTCGACCGTGCTCAACTGCGACGAAATCGAATTGGCTGCTTTTGACTGCTTCATGCTCAAGCGCACCAATGCCGAGGCCACTTATACCCCCGAGATCATCGCTCAGGCCAAGGCATTCTTTGACCAAGCCACTGACGAGCAGAAAAAGAAGCTCGCCGATGGCATTCTCCTTGGCTTGCCAGGCACGGTGGATGACTTGACGATTGAGCAGTTTCGTGATCTCCTCTCGACCTATGATGGGATCGACGATCAGGCACTTCGCAGTAATCTCTATGCATTCCTCAATGAGCTCGCTCCGCTCTGTGATGAGCTCGACATGGTTATGGCGATTCACCCAGATGATCCGCCTCGTCCAATCTTTGGTTTGCCCCGCATCCTCTCGACCAAGGCCGACATCATGCAGATGTGCCAAGAGGTCCCTAATGACCGCATGGGCGTAACATTCTGCTCGGGGTCTCTCGGTGGTAATCTCGCCAATAACGAGGTCGAAATCTTTAAGGCATGCGCTCGCCGCATTCACTTTGTCCACTTCCGCAATGTCGAATACACCGAGGGTAAAACCTTCCACGAATCGGCCTCCCACCTCTGTGGCAAGGTCAATATGCCTGGTCTCATGAAGGTCCTGCTCGAGGAAGAACGCCGCCGCGGCAGTGAGATCGTCATGCGCCCCGACCACGGCCGCTACCTCGAGATCGACCACGGCCGCACCTGCTACAACGGCTACTCCTATGGCGGTCGTGCCATTGGGCTCGCAGAGCTCCGTGGTCTCGAGCTGGGACTCCAACGCGGCCAAGCCCTCGGCGATAAGGTCGTCGTCATCACGGGGGCTTCGGGCGTGCTCTGCTCGGTCATCGCTGAGGATCTCTTGCGCCAAGGTGCCAAGGTCGCCATCTTGGACCGTTCTGAAGAGGCTGCCATGGCATTCCAAGCCAGACTCAATACCCTCGGTTTGACGCAAACCATTGTCCTCGTCTCCGACGTGCTCGATCGTGCGCAGCTCCAAGCTGCTCGTGACACCGTGCTCAAGACCTGGGGCCGTATCGACGTCCTCATCAATGGCGCTGGCGGCAACCACCCCAAGGGCACCACCCCCGCCGAACAATTCACCGCCGACACCCCGCTGGCCGATAGTTTCTTTGGTCTCGAGATGGAAGGCTTTGAATTCGTCAACCGCCTCAACATCATTGGCACCATCTTGCCCTCGCAAGTCTTTGGCGAAGCCATGATTGCTCAAGGCGGCTCGATCGTCAATATCTCCTCCATGGCTGCCTCGCAGCCCTTGACCAAGGTCGCTGCTTATGGCGCTGCCAAGGCTGGTGTGGATAACTTTACCCGTTGGTTGGCGACTCACCTCGCCCCGATGAATGTCCGCGTCAATGCCATTGCACCAGGCTTTTTCATCACCAATCAAAACCGCTTCCTCATGCTGGAGCCCGATGGTGAAACCCTCACCCCTCGTGGGAATAAGGTCATCGCTAAAACCCCGATGCGCAAATTTGGCAAGCCTGAGGATCTCTGCGGCGCGGTGCGTTTCCTCATCTCTGATGATGCGTCATTCATCACGGGCGTCGACATCCCCGTCGATGGTGGCTTCTTGGCCTATTCTGGTGTCTAACCGAGAGGAGCTCAACCATGACAACCCCTTACGTCAAGTGGCTCACTGATGACTTCTTGCTTGATACTGCCGAGGCCAAAGCCCTCTATGCGCAGTATGCCAAGCCACAGCCCATCATTGACTACCACTCCCACCTCAGCCCGCAGGAAATCGCAGAGAATAAACCCTTTGCCAACCTGACGCGCGCTTGGCTCGCCTGTGACCACTACAAATGGCGCGCCATGCGCACCGTGGGCATCCCTGAGCAACGCATCACCGGCGATGTCGATGATTACGAGATCTTTTTGGCCTGGGCCACCACCCTGCCACAGCTCATTCGTAACCCCCTCTATCACTGGTCGCACCTCGAGCTCCTGCAAATCTTTGGCATCGACACCCCCTTGACCCCCGAAACGGCACCTGCCATTTGGGCTGAGGCCAATCGCCAGCTCCAAGCCCCTGGCATGGGGCCGCGCGATATCCTCATCAGGCTCGGCGTGCGCCTCTGCTGCACCACCGACGACCCCGATGATCAATTGCTTGACCATCAAACCGTCAACCAAGGCAACAGCGGCCTTACCCTCCTGCCGACCTGGCGTCCCGGGCGATTCATCGCCCTCGCCGATACCTCGAGACCCTTTGATGAACAGCTCGCTCACCTGATCAGCCGTCACGACTACTTCCATCAGCAAGGCTGCCGCCTCTCAGACTATTCCGTCGAGAGCTTCGCAGAAGCCCCGCTGATTAGCCATGACCAAGCCAAGGCAATCTACGATGCCAAACGCGCCGGAGAAACCATCACCTCTGAGCAAGCTGCCCAGATCGCAGACTATATGCTTCATTTCTTTGCCCAACTCGACGCCAAGAGCAACTGGACCCGCCAATTGCACATCGGCGCCCTGCGCAACCCTAATGAAGCGGCATTTAATGCACTCGGTCCGGACACAGGTTTTGATGCTATCAACGACTTTAACTACGCCAAGCCATTGGCCAGACACCTCAGCCAGCTCGCCCGTAACAACGAGCTCCCACGCACCATCCTCTATAACCTCAACCCCAAAGATACCACCATGCTCTCTGTCCTCTGCGGTAGCTTCCAAGATGGTACCCCGGGTGGTCGGGTGAACCTCGGACCGGCGTGGTGGTTCCTTGATCAACAGAATGGCATCGAGGAAAACCTCAATGCAATTAGCCAGCTCGGTTGCCTCCAGCAATTTCCTGGTATGTTGACCGATAGTCGCAGCGTCATGAGCGTGCCCCGTCACGACTACTTCCGCCGTATCCTCTGCCGCATGCTCGGCCGAGATATGGCTACTGGCATCATCCCCAACGACTTGCCCACCATCGGACAAATCGTCAAGAAGATCTCTGGAGAAACCGCGGCCCAATTCTTTACTCACGTCCTTTAAGACGCGAGTAAAGAGCGGGTACAGCTAGTCCAGCTAGTCCAGCGGCGCAAGCCGCTCCTCCACATTCAACATTCTAAAGAAAGACAATCATGCAGACCTTGATTCAACAACTCACCGATTCCAAATATGTTCCCGTTCTCGTCCTCAAGGATGTCGACCAAGCCCTTGCCACTGCGCAACGTCTCGTTGACAAAGGCCTTGGCGTCGCAGAGGTGACCTTTCGCACGCCCGCAGCTGCAGATTCGATCGCAGCCATTCGCGCAGCCTTCCCGCAGTTGCTCGTTGGCGCAGGCACCATTCTTACCCTCGACGAACTGCACCGCGCAGCAAAAGCAGGCGCAACCTTTTGTGTGGCTCCCGGCTATGACC
>CAYZIC010000050.1:0-16881 GCA_964478335.1 uncultured Lentisphaeraceae bacterium
AGAGTCGTCCTTTGGTTGATTTCTTGCCATTTTTATCTTTTTGGTATTGCTTTTTGTGATCTCTTTGCGTATACTACAGAGGTGTAATTGACAGGATACTTTTTATTGATGATCAATGTCGACTTCTCGACAGAAAGGTTATAAAGCGATGAATCAGTATAAGATTAACAAGGTTGCGGTCTTGCCCGATTTCAATCCGGATGATCCAATTTGGGCTCATGCTGCAGCCGGTCAAATGGCCTACTTTCATGAGCAGGGAGCTAAGGATTTTAAACCTGATGTAACGGTACGTGCGCTGCATAATGGCGATGACATCATGGTTTACTTTGATGTGCAGGATCAGTATGTGCGCATTGTCCATACGGCGATCAATACGATGGTTTGCGAGGATAGCTGTGTGGAGTTTTTCTTGCAGCCGACGAGCATCGACAAGGGCTATATTAATATCGAGGCGAATGCAGGTGGCGTTATCCATTCCTCGCATATTCGTGACTGGACGCGTGCGCCGGGTGGATTCTCAGACTTTAACTACATCCGTAAGGATGAGATTCGCCGTATCACGACCAAGGGTAACTTGCCTGGTCAGATCGACCCAGAGGAGCAAAATCCCACGCATTGGTGGATGATCTTTCGTGTGCCTCGCACATATTTAGAGAATATCTTTGGGGCTTTAGGTGACTTTAGCGGCCAGACTTGGCGGGGTAATTTCTTTAAGTGCGCCGATTGCTCGAGCCGTCCTCACTGGGGATCGCTGATGCCAATTGGGGCGGAGTTGAATTTCCACTTGCCCAGCGAATTTGGTGAAATTGTCTTTGGTAAATAGTGTTGGATTTAGTCGCCCCTCTCATTAGAGGGGCGATGTTTTCTTGCATTTCTGGTGAGGGTATAGTATGAAAAAATGGACACCCCTATCAATTCGAGCCCTTAAGGGGGGCGATCGATTTGCTACAGTGACCTGTTATGACGCAACGAGCGCTTTGCTTATTAATCAGAGTGAGATCCCGTTGGTTTTGGTGGGCGATTCTTTGGGGATGGTGATGCAGGGGCATGGCTCGACGTTGCCCGTGACAATGGATCAAATGGTTTATCACACGCAGTGCGTGACGCGTGTCATCACCGATGCACTGGTGGTGTCGGATATGCCCTTTATGTCGTATCAAGTCTCCTTAGAGGCAGGCCTTGACAATGCAGGTCGATTGATCAAGGAGGGGGGCGCAGATGCCGTCAAGATGGAGGGTGGCGCTCGATGTGTGCCGCTGGTGCGCGCACTGGTCGATGCGGGTATCCCTGTGGTCGGCCATTTGGGGCTCACGCCGCAAAGCTGTCTTGAAATGGGGGGGTACCGAGTCCAAGGTCGCGCCCATGATGCTGCCGAGCGAATGATTAGCGATGCGCTTGCTCTTGAGGCCGCTGGAATCTTTGCGCTCGTCGTGGAGTGTGTACCTGAGGCTTTGGGGGATCGCTTGACACAAGCTTTGCAGGTGCCAGTAATTGGTATCGGAGCGGGGCCTAAGACTGATGCTCAGATTTTGGTCTGGCAAGATATGCTGGGGTTAAATTTGAATAAGGCACCGCGATTTGTCAAGCGCTATGGGCAATTGGGTGAAGCGGCGAAACAGGCTCTCTCTACCTATGCGCAAGAGGTCAAGCAGGGTGCCTATCCTGCTGAGGAGCATTGCTACTAGTCGCTGTGCTACAGGCGTCTAATCGGTCGTAACCACGATCTCAATTTCATTTCATACAAGGGAGGGGATGATGCTGTCTAGCAAGAGGGAGGCTATCGCAATTACGGGGGTGAGTGCGCGCTTTGCGGGTGCACAGGATGTGCGTACTTTTTGGAAGCAAATCCTCTACAAGCGCCAACTATTCTCACCATTTGCAACAGGAGGGCGTACGTATGCGGGCGGTCTTTTTGATCGCTACACGCTCCCGGAGTATGGTGCATTTTTGGGAGAGCAATACGGATGCCACTCGACCGATATTTCGCTGCCCGATGATTTGAATCTTGGTGATTGCGCTGACTATTACTTTATTTCTCAATTGATCTATGATGCGTTGCAAGATGCCAATCTCTCACCGAGTCATCCTAGCACAGACCGCATCGCTTGCTTCATGGGGTATGAGCCAGTCTTTAATGCCTCGACGGTCAATTGGCTACAGCATACTGCAGGTGTCGATCAAACGCTCTCAATCTTGCAGCGATTTTTCCCAACGGCTTCGATTGAGCAAATGAATAATGTCCGCGAGGCTCTTGTCGACACATTGCCTCCTTTGCATGTGCGTCAAATTGAATTTTCTCATCCCTCTATCTTATTGGTGCGACTGGCTCAAGCTTTTGGGTTCTCAGACACTATATCCTTGACCAATGTCGGCGATGCGTCAGCCTTTGCGGCTTTGGAGGCGGGCGTATTGGCACTCCAAGAAAATCGTTGTGATGTCGCAGTCATTGGGGCGGTGCAGCCGCCATTGACAGAAACTCACCTCATGGGCAAAGCGGCGATTTTACCATTCTCTGAGCATGCTCAGATCAAGCCTTATAGTGATGAAGCGTGTGGGACATTGCCTGGTGAGGGGGGGGCATTTTTTGTCTTGCGTAGACTTACGAATTTGGCTGATAGTGAGCGGGATCCTTATGCCGTGGTGCATGGGACTGCCGTGGTCGCCTCTTCGCATCGAGAGGGGCAAGAAGAGGGTCATGTGGAGCTTTTACGGCGAACGCTTCATCGGGCGTTGAGGCGGTTGCCTAATGGATTTCGTGATGTAGACTACTGGGAGATGAATGGCTCAGGGATCCGTGAGGAGGATGCCGTCGAGGAGGCTCTACTCAATCGCATGACGACCAATCGTGGTGCTCACATACCGCTATTAGCTCTGGGGTCGGTTAAGCCAACCATTGGGCACACGATGATTGCCTCTGGTGCTGCGGCATTACTCAAAGCGACCTTGGCTCTGCATTATCGTATCTTGCCACCATCGGTTACGCCCGAGGAATCTTTTCACCTCAAGCAATCGACCTCTGCTTACTATTGGGTGCAAGAGGCTCGTCCGTGGATTGCCTCATCGATGCGTAAGCGCCGTATCGCAACAAGTGTCTTTTCACAAATGGGCTATGCTGGCGCAGCGGTTTTAACGGCAACATCTGGAGATGATCGATGAAAACAGCAGAATCAACTCAAGGCGTTTTGTGCTTGGTTGGTGGGGCCGATCCATCTGCGCTACTAGCCGAGCTGATACGCATCGACCTTTTTATTGAGCAAAGCGTAGGCTTGCACCTCATCGACCTGGTCTTTTCGGCGACGGTTTCGGCGCAAAGTCAGCCGTGCAAGATTGGGATGTGGGTCACATCGCTGGACAATATGAAGCTTCGCATTCGTATGGCGATTCGAGGGTTGCAAGCCGGGCGAACGCGGTTGAGAGAAAAGTCTGGTATTTTTTACACGGCGACACCTTTGGCCGCACAAGGTGGTAAGGTTGCCTTTATCTATCCAGGTACGGGATCATTTCACCTCGAGATGATGCGCGATTTGGCGATGACATTTGATGGCGTGCGGGAAATGTTTGATGATATGGAGGAGGCGTTTGTCAACTTTTGTGATATGGCATCTCCCTCGGAATGGCTCTTTGCGACCTCGCCCGAGCATGCCTTGACCAGTGGCGAGCATGCCCAGGCATTTTTCCCCCTATTGGCGGTGGCGTCAACCTTTTTAGCGAGCCAAGTTTTTACGCAGTTTTTAGCGAATACTGGCGTAGAGGCCGATGCAGTTGCAGGGATTGGCTTGGGCGCATTTACTGCCTATCGAGCCTCTTGTCGCGACCCCAAATCGAGCTTTGTGCAGTTGCTACGCGATGCTGGTAAGATCATGCTTAGACTTATGCAAGATCAAAAGGTCTCCTTGGTCATGACATCGGTCTCCAAGTGTCCTGCCGATGAGATCTCCGAATTTTGCCAACAGTCCAAGGGTAAGTTTATTTTAATCGAGCGCCTCTCCGCAGAGGATTGTGTGATTTGCACTTCACAAAAGTATCAGCAGCTCCTCGAATCTAAGATCTTATCAATCAATGGTCAATTGAGCACCGAGCCCCTAATCTCTCCTTTTAATACGGGGCTGGGTTCGCAAAAGATGCATCAACTCTTTTTGCAATTTTTCTCCAGGTGGGTCATGTATGAGTCGAGTGTGCCGCTCTATTCTTGTGCGACAGGTGACGTGGTGGGAGCCTCGACCTCATCGGTCGTAGAGGCGCTCATCGACCAAATGATGGCTCCGATCGATTTGGAGCAATTGATTAATCGCCTCTATGATAATGGTCATCGCATTTTTGTGGAGGTTGGTGCACGCGGAGGACTCTCGCCCATGATGGATAAAATCCTGAAGCATAAGCCCGAGCCATGCTGCGTGATCCCGATGCACATTTTGCATCGTTCGGGAGCGGCCCAGGTGGGACAAGCTCTCGGTATCTTGGCGACACAGGGCGTACCCATCGACGTGACGAGATTTCGCTTTTTTAAGCATGCCCAGTGGCTCGACTTTAATAAGCCGATCCGCCGACAACAGCTCACCTCATCGTATGTGCCTCTACAGACAGGCATCCCAGCCATCCAGGGGCATAATCTAAACCCACGTCTACTCATGGATGAGACCACCACACAGGATGACCTCCCTAAGCCCACGCGCTCAAGAATCTCTGCGCCCAAGTTTGCCAGAGGTGTCGATTTCCCCTTATTGCACTTTGCAACTGTTGTTTTAGAAGAAGAGGACAGTCTGATCTTTAAGACTAAGCTCCACCTCAAAGACTTCCCATTTATGTCGGACTTTGCTATTGGTAGCAGTCACATCTCAGCCTTTGATACACAGCTCCACGGCTTGACCCTCTTGACCGTACCCACGAGCTTAGAGCTCATGGCCGAAGCCGCCCGTAAACGCTACCCCACGCTTAAAGTAGCCGCCATCAAGCATATCCGCGCCCAACGCTGGCTAAGCTTTGACTACAATCAAATCACCCTACGGATCGAGGTGAGTAAACTCACGACTGATGTGCGTGGGGCCACCTTTGTGAAAGTACGGCTCTATGATGAATCACCCAAGGCAGCCTTTGAGGCACCGCTGATCGAGGCGAATTACCTCTTAACCGTGACAGGGCAAGAGATCATGGAGGCCAACCCTGAGCCTGCGCTGATGTCCCCAAGACTTGAAAACTGGCAAGCCGATGAAATCTACGCCAACCACCTCCCTCAGGGTAAACGCCTGCAAAATATACGCAAAGTCGTCGCATGGGGCATGAATGGCATCGACTTCGTTATCCAGATGCCAAGTCGTAGCAAAACCATTAGCTATGCCAAAAGCCCCATCTTCTCAATTATGCCCCTCGTCCTTGATGCCTTGACATCAGGCTTTTCCCTTTGGCGCTCCCACGAACGCTTCCACGGGGCGATATCATTGCCCTTTAGGTGTCGCTCGATCGAATTCGCCCAGAGGTGGCCCGAGATGGGCACCCAGATGAAAGCCACCCTTCGCTTGACCAATGTCACCCCACGCTCTCACCAAGTCGAGATCAGGCTCTATCATGAGGACGGCTCTCTCTTGGTTAAGATCAATGGCTGGGAAGAGATCAGTGATCGTGCCGAGCCAGCCCTGCAGCACTATGTCAAAGACCCCGTGCACCACTATATTACACAGCCCTTGCCAAAAGAAATCTTTGCAGATGAAGATGCCTGCATCATGGGCGCAACCTACGAATGCCTCACCCCAGATTTCTTTGAGCACAATCAAGAGCTCTGGCTCAAGGCCCTCTCTAATGCCGCCCTTGCAGAATCTGAGAATACGGACTTTCAAGAACGCACCGGGTCAGCGCATCGCCGCTTAGAATGGCTCCTCGGCCGCATCGCCGCAAAAGAGTCTGTACGACGCTATCTAGAAGATAATCACATTACCGCAGCATCTGCCGATGTCACGATTTGGAAAGACGACCTCGGCAAGCCGCACCCTATTGGAGAATGGGTCAAGCCGCTGGGCCAAACGCTCGACCTCACCATCGCCCATACGACAACCTTTATTGTTGCTGCTGTCGCCCCTAAAGGCCACCTCGGATTAGATGTCGAGCGAGTCGATCGAGATTTGACAGAGGAATTCCTCCAAGGAGTCTTTACGATTGAAGAACAAGAAATTGCATCAAAGTCAGGCCATGGGCCGACAGCAGTTTTGCGCTTTTGGTGTTGCAAAGAGGCCGTCTCCAAAGCTCTGGGCACGGGTATCCGCTTTGCGCCCACAGATTTGAGGATCCGTGAAGCCGATGCTGCAACCGGGATCGTTAAGATGGAGCTCCTGGGACAATGGTGTCAGCACTTCCCACAGTATAAGGGGCAATTACTCACGATCAAGACATCGATCATGGCCGATCACGCCGTTGCGGCGTGTTATTTGCCCCATTAGCGGCAGCGCTGCTGGTGTGGGAGACTGAGTCGCCGTTTTAGAGCTCGTAAGTGACCGCATTAATCTACTCAATCATCTTCTCGCTAACAGCTAGCATCGCTTGCGATGCTAGCTGTTAGTCTTGGTCGTAGGGATTTTTAATTTGATAGCGCAGTGCGTGAGCCTTGATCTGGCTGAGGAGCGTGGGTGAAGGATTGGCTGCATAGGTCGCTAGGAGATCGAATAGCTTTCTCTGAGCCCAGGCTTGGCGTAGGTCAATGAGTGTGGGATTGACTTGGCTCTCTACTAGGCTAAACTTAAAGACTGCGTCATACGGATTGTCTCCTGCTAGCCCCCTCATTTGACAGACGACTTCTTGTGTCTTGCGGGGGCATCTACCATAGATGTCTAGGGGCTTGTCTGCATAGAGATTAGTGAGTCTGGTGGGGTAGATTTCGCTACCAGATGCTGCATTAAAGGAAATGGTGATCTTGTCAAGGATAGGATTGCGAATGGCGGTAAAGACTTGTCCGAGCTCTTTAGAAATATCCCAGTCGTCGCCTTGGATGGTGGTGGCTTCTCCGCGATTATTGTAAGAGAGCATATCCAGGAAGTAGGGATCATTGTCGGCTACGGAAAAGGTGTAAACGGATGTTTGTCCCTGGTTGACGCGCGTGAATTCATTGATGATTTGGGTGGTTTCTACAATTCCAGTATTGGCATCGCCATCGGTTATCACGATGATGATGCGTGGACGCTCTGGAGATGATGGGATGTCGAGCACTTCACTGAGGCCTCTAAATAGATCAGTCGTGCCAATCGGGCGGATATCTTTTAAGAATTGGTAGGCAGTATTGACCGATTCTGTGGTGACGGGGGTGAAGGTCTTGCTTGATTTGACTGTCTTGTCTCTAAAGCCGACGATGACAAAGCGGTCTCCAATACGCAGGGTCGTGGACATGGCCGAGCGAATGGCTTTTTTGCATTGGTTGAGTCTACGATAGCTGATCGACCGCGAGACATCTTGTACAAATATCACGTCCTTTGGGAGGATGGGGAGGGTGCTTGTGGGCTTGCGGGAGATGTTGAGCCTAAAGTAGGTCCAGGCTGGGTCTTTAGGGCTTTGCCAGGTATAGAGGGTGAGGTGTAGGCGCTTGTCGAGGGGTTGAAAAACGGGTAAATCTGGCTCGGTGTGGGTTAATTCGTGGTGGCGCTTTGCAATGGGGATATCAACTGGCGGAGTCGATAGTGGGGGAGTCGTGAGGCCTTTGGCAAGGGCTGCTGATGGGGCGAATGTGGGGCCTGATGGCAGGTGTGTCGTGAGAGCACTGCTGATAGAGCCTGTGGTCGTGGGGGGGTGAGGGCTTGGGAGAGGGATGCTTAGGGGGCTTGCTGGCGCAGTAGCAAGTGTCGCATGCATCGGCTTATTATCAAGCTTATACAAGGGGGGGGCGGCTACTTGTTGGAGAGGGGCTCCCGTTGTCACGTCTTGTGCTTGTGGGGATAATGGGGGGAGGTCTGGTAGGGTGGGAGTGGGGGCTTGTGCTGTGGTGGCCTGTTGATTGGGGGCTTGAGGCACTTGGGGCTTGGTCAGGAGGTCTCCCAGCTCTTGGTTGATTTGATGTGATGTGTCTTGCTTGACAGACTCGATGGAGGGCACTTGTTGTGCTGGTGGGGTAAAGACTTCTTGGAGCACAGGATCACGAAAGAGTTGATCGATCTCGACTTGCGGATAGGCCTTTTGAGTGGGAGGCGGAGTGGCAGACAGCGTCTTGGATAGGGTGTAGTCTGCAAATGTCGTCAGCAAGATGACGTGAAAGATTAAGGAGAGGGCGATTGCAAGTGTAAGGCCAAATGCATGAGCCTTAAAGGAAAGGCTTTGCTTGGACACGTTGTGAGGCGTATGGTATGTCATGGCGCGAATGTCCTAGAGATGGCGGTCTGTGGGGGGGTGACGGGGTGGGGTGCTTTGCGGGTAGCGCTGCTTAAGCTCGGCGAGGAGCTGGTCGCGTTCGGCTTGGGTGGCAACGAGCTCAATGGCTCTTTTGAATGCTGCTGGCACAATATGGTCATCATCAAATAGGATGATGAGATTCATATTATAGCGCAGGGCAGCTTGCTTGTCGCCTTCTTTTTGTGCGAGGATTGCAAGGCCTTGGTAGGCTAGAGCTCGGGAGCGATTGAGTTGGGGGTCTTGGGTTGATTGGGTGCGGGTGAGGACGCGTAGATAATGTGATTTAGCGGTGGATGGCTCATCTTGCAGCAAGAGGTCGGCTAAGGCAATAGAGGCTTGCACATCAGATAGGGAGGGTGACTGAGGTGCGTGGGCGATTGCTTGCATATAGGCATCAAGAGCAGAGGCTTTATTGCCTTGCTTTTCATTGATTGTGCCAAGGTAATAGTAGGTAAGGCCGATGTCTGCGGGATCAGTGGCTTGCTTAAGCATGGATCGAGTAACGGTTTCAGCCTCGACAAATTTGCCTTGTTCGATCCAAAAAGAGGCAACCCAGGCGAGGTAGGATATCGGGATTGTGTTGATTTGAGCCGCATTGATTAGTGGCAGGAGTGTATCTGCCGCTTGCTCGTATGCCTTGATATGATAGTAGGCTTGGGCGAGCTTGATGGCCGCCTCTTGGGCTTGGGCGAATGGCAAACCGAGCGTGTGGGCCTTTTTAAAGGTCGTGATTGCGAGGTGAAAATCGCTACTACCAAAATAGAGCATGGCGCGGAGATAATAGGCCTGCGCAGCATCTTTGTTTTGGGGGGATTTTGAGAGGTATTCGTCAAGCGTGGCTGCTGCGCGGGCTGGTTGGTCGAGGCGAATTTCATTGTTTGCCTTTAGAAAGAGCGCCTGTAGGTAAGACGGAGCAGATGGGTAGGTCGTGGTGATTGTCGCAATGACGGCATTGGATTGGGCGAATTGCTCGGCTTGAGCCCAAGCGTATGCCGCACTGTAGAGCGCCTCTGGCACAAGAGGGCTTTTGGGGTGGTCGGCAACGAGTTTGAGCAACGCCTTTGCTGCTTGTGGATAGGCATGATTGGTGAGCTGCATCCAGGCTATGCGGTAAGCAATGGTGGGCAAGAGGGAGCTCGTAGGGTAGGTCTGCGTGATGCGATTGGCGAGGTCGATTGCTTGGTCTTGTCGCTTGAGTGTAATCATACCATCAAGGATCATGACTAGCAGGGATTCCCGTTGCTCTATAGGGGCTTGATCAACAAGTGTGAGGCCTTGCTTGGTCAATGTATCGTAGTCCTGTGTGGCGTAGAGCATATTGACCCACTCTGTGGCGACGTAGGGTATCAGGGTGCTCTGTGGATAGGTTGAGATGAGCTGTTGATAGGCAATGGTGGCTTCGGGGTATTTTTGGACTTGTCTAGCGATGGTGGCTTGGATGTAAAGCTTTTCATCAGCAGGTAGGTCAGAAGTGTGGGTAAAGGTATGGAGTAGGGATTGAGCATCGAGGAGACGATTGGCCTTAATGCAACTCCAAATGGCAGATCGGACAAGGGTCATCTGCTGAAATTGTTGGGGGTGTTTTCTAGCAAGCTCGATGTGAAGGCGGGCACTTTCTGTAAAGTGCTGCGTGGTGTAGGTGAGCATTGCTGCTGCACCGAGTGCTTGGGCTGCTTGTTGTGGATCTGTCGCTTGGAGGGAGAGGTCGTAGTAGATCCCAGTGGCATCTCGGATGGCTTGCTTGTCGGTGGGATCTTTGGCGAGTAGCTCGGCGGCTTGAAAGGATGCTTGGATGAAATGGGGTTTAGAGGATGCAGCGAGCTTTTTGTAGGTGTCGATCGCCTCGGTAAGACGGCCTAATTGACGATAGCTTTGGGCGAGGCAATCGAGCTTGGTCGGGATGAGGTCTTGGGCAAGGGACTCGGTGATGGCTTGGATTTGAGTGATGGCTTGATTGGGCTGGTTGGTCTGTAAGTAGGCTCTGGCCAATTGGAGGCGAATGGCATCGCGTGCGGCAGGTTGGGCGGATTGGGTAACAAGGACCTGAAGTAGGGGGATGGCCGCTTCGCTTTGCTGCGTTTGGGTGAGGGCATCGGCAAGATAGAGGCTAAGCTGTGCCTGACGCTCTGTCGAAAGATCTCCCGACTGAATCAATGAGCGTAGCTCGGGGATGGCTTCTTTGTAAAAAGCACGCTTGTATAGCCCCTCCGCCAGCAGGAGACGCTCGCTTGGCAAGGGTGCTGATTGAGCTAAAAGCGTGGAGAGTAAAAGGGTCTGCCCGAGAATGAGTAGGCTCAAAGTGGTTGGGAGATGCATACTAAAACGCCTTGTCTACAGGAGAGGAGTGCACGGGTGGAGGAGGCTGGGAAAAGGTCTGTGCTGGCTTGGGGAGCTGATCGGTTTCGTCAGTTGTAGCGAGTGAGAGATTGGCGATCCCAACTGCTCTACAGGCATCGACGACTTTCATGAAATGCTGATAGTGGGCTGTTTTGTCTGCTCGTATGATGACTGGCTGGCCTGGCATATATTTGGCGATGCGGGTCAACACCTGAGATAGCGTCGCTGCGTCGAGCACTTTGTTATTGATCGAGACATTTCCCAGGGCATTGATGTTGATGATGATTTCACCAGAGAGGCGAATGGGCATCTCGGCGGTCTTGGCGGTGGGGAGCGTCAAGTTGACTTCGTTTTCCCATTGTGAAAAAACAGATGACGCAATGAAAAAGCAGAGCAGGATAAAGATGATATCCATCATGGCGGTCATCTGCAACTGGTTGGGGTGTTTTTGTCGAGAACGAAAATTCATGATTAGCCTTGGGTATGTTTGCCACCGATGATTGCGATCATTTGGGCACATGAAGATTCTAGGTCTGCGATAAGGTGTGAGGCACGGCGTCTGAAGTAGGCGTAAGCAATCATTGCAGGGATGGCAATCAATAGGCCAAAAATTGTGGTGATGATGGCTTGAGAGACGCCTTCTGCGAGCAAGGTCGGCTTAGCCGCTGCGATATTGGCAGAAACCGCACCAAATGCACGCAATAACCCAATCACCGTACCGAGTAGACCAACCATAGGCGCAATGCCGGCAATGTCAAAGAGGTATTGTGCTTGTCCTTGGATTTGCTCGGCTTGCCGAGAGCCTTCGCTCTCAGCAACACTGCGAATGAGCGTGTAATCTGCTTTGGGGGCTGTGTCGATGGCATCTAGGGTGGCAAGGATGACCGACGAAAGTGGCGAGGGGGTGTCTTCGCAAATGCGACGTGCCTCACGAGTATCTGCATTACTGAGGCTTTGGCTCAGATCACGATGCACGCTATAGGGCGTAATGCGATTGGTGCGCATGACGATGGCGAAGTAGATACAGAGGGCTACACCAAAGATCGACATTGCGAGCAAGACCCACATGAGGGCTCCGCCATATTGCCATGCCTGAGCAAGTGATAGGCTTGAGGTGGGGAGGGGGTCAGCCGCAGCAAAGCTGATTGTGTTACTGGTGAGTACGGCGAGGAATAGGAGGACTCGAGACATAAGGGGGGGCTTTCTTTTCAGGAGGCTTGCGCCTTTTAGGATGGTCGCATGCGCCCTATTGAAACGGCCTACGCCTCCTTAACGGAGACGCAGTATTTGTGGTGTCGACAGAGTCGCTAGACGGCTAGGAGTTTGTCGACGGCTTGGGCGATTCTCGTGGCATCATCGTCAGCAGCTTGGGCGATTTCGATGGCACGGCTGTTGAGCGCATCATAGTCGATACCAGCGGTACCGCCGAGGTGCTTTTTGCGGGCGATGACTTCGTCGGCATTCATCGACTTGAGGGCTTCGAGATTGTTGCGCACTTCATGATAGGCATCTCTAAAGGGCATGCCGCCAGCCACGAGCTCGAGGGCGCGATCGGTTGCAAATACGCCAGGGATAAAGCCTGCATGGAGCTGCTTGCTATTGACTGTGATGGAGGTAGCCATGAGGGTCATGATGCGAATTGATGTGCGGGTGACTTTGAGCCCCTCCATGTAGAGCTCTTTGGTGTCTTGGAGGTCACGATTGTAACCACCAGGGAGGGCTTTGATAATGGCGTTGGCTGCTGTGGAGTAACCCATGACGAGGGCGGCTTTGGCGCGAATGAGCTCAAGTACGTCTGGGTTGTACTTTTGGGGCATGATGCTGCTGCCAGTGCAGAGCTCGCGAGGGAGGGTGAAGTAGCCAAATTCAGGAGTTGAGAAGATGATGAGGTCTTCGGCCATGCGTGAGAGAGTCAGCATAATCTGTGAGAGTGCGGACAAAATGACTGCTTCGTCTTTGCCACGAGAGTTGCTGGCGTGAAAGACGTTGTGGTGAGGCCGACGAAACGCCAACAGCTTGGAGGTCAATAGGCGGTCAATAGGCAATGGGACACCATAGCCAGCTGCGGAGCCTAGCGGACAGCAGTCGGTGAGGCGACGTGCTGCTTCGAGCATATAGGTGTCGTCCATGAGCATCTCAGCATAGGCCGAGGCCCACATCCCTACAGAGCTAGGCATGGCTGGCTGCATATGAGTGCGACCAACCATGGGAATGTCTTTGTTGGCTTCGGCAAAGACCAAAAGCGCACGTGCGAGTGCGGCGATCTCCTTGGTCAGCGCAATCATTTCGTTGCGAGCGTGCAGGCGGATGTCTACGGCGACTTGGTCATTGCGACTGCGGCCGGTGTGCACTTTACGGCCGAGGTCGCCGAGGCGTTCGGTGAGTTGGCGTTCGACGGCGAGATGGACGTCTTGGTCCTCTGCTGTGATGGTGAATTCGCCCTTATCAGCCAGCGCGATGATCTCTTTGAGTGCGCGAATAACCGCAATACGGTCTGCCTCAGTAAAGATTTGGGGCTCGTAGGGCATTTTGGAGAGCATGGTGACATGGGCCGCAGTGCCGATGCAGTCGACTTGCGCTAAGGCGAGGTCGAGAATGGGGTCTTTGCCTTCTGTAAAGGTAAGGACGTCGGGATGAATGGCACCAACGATGGTCTTTTTATCTGTGGTTTGAGTCATGATGATCCTTTGGGTTGAATGTCTAAGATGAACAATTTGTGGGGTGATTATTGATGCGTGGTGGGTGTTTTGCTCTCAAATTGAGCTTTAGGTAGGGACTCCTTGTAGCGCTTTTCAAGGGCTTGGTCTAGAGAGACGGCTTGCTCGTAGAGCCAGCGACAGGCGGATGGGTCTTTGCCCTCTGAGACAGCATGGTAAAATGCGGTGTAGGCTTGGGCGACCTCAATGAGCTCAATAGACTGCGCAGTGCTTTTGCGATGGAGCTGGAGGATGATCTTTTGGGCGGCGGTTTGGGCCGTCTTGCTCGATAGGTTGGCAATGATCCACTCGGGGGTAATCGGCTGTGCAACACCCGGAAGGAGGATGGTCAGGCATTTGTGCCAGCGAGCATAGGCTCCATAAGAGGTCTTGCCTATTTCGGTGATCTTGTTGGCGCGAGTGTTGAACCACGCCAGCCACGCTGTCTCAAGCTTGATTGACGAATCTTGAATCGCCGAAACGCTTCTCGGAGCAATGAGGTCGGCAAGGTTTGTCGGCTGCCAAGGTGTCGCAAAAAGTTGGGCGCGGTTAGCGGCGGGAGTGGTTTCCCAAATAAACCGACTGACCATATTCGCACAGGCGGGGTTGCTCGATAGGAGCGAGTTGGGAGATGAGAGTAGCTGCGAGAGCAGTGGGAGGCGCTTCGCATCGTGGATAAACCATACCTCGTCATAGTCCGCTCGGTGCGTGGTTGGATCCAAATAGCGCAAAAAGCCATGAATCGCCCACTTGGGCACACTAAAGCTACCTGGTTCATTGCCGATGGATTCGGAGTGGTTACGCAAGAGCGCTTCCACGATGGCCTCTCTGTATAAGGCTAAATCGCATGTGTCGGGATTGGGAATCGTGAGCTGGTAGAGTAGACGCGTCGGCTCAAGGCGCATTGCTGTTTTGAGAATCGACGAATCAGACTTCGTCTCATTGCCGATGATGATTTGGATGGGGAATTCTTTCGACCCCAGTTTTATCGAGAGGGCCTTCTCGAGGCGTTCCTTTTCCAAAGAGGCGGATTTCATGATCGCCCAACGGTAATTCGCGCGCTCTGGATAACGGGTGGTCACGCAAAAGACCCCATCAAAAGAATAGATCGGGATAGGCCTCGCCTTGAGTGCTTTGAGCTGTTTTTGTGATTGTTGTATTTGGGACGCTTGCTTTGCCGTTGGCGCATCAAGCAAAGCCGCACCACGATCAGCTTGGTGGGGTGCGGCCTGTGCTAAAAGCTGACTTGCCGCAACTAAAAAGAATACAGGGAGGAGTTTATCCATCGTTACGCACCTGGCATTGTGGGGGGCTCAAACTTGCGGTAGACAATGCCAGCATCATCAAAAAGCTTGGTCGTCTGTGCATCAAATGCATAGCTCCCGCCATAAACAACTTCACGAATGCCCGCATTCACGATGAGCTTAGCACAGGTTAAGCAAGGCGTTAGCGTGACATAGATTGATGCCCCCGCCAAACGAATCCCATAATAGGCGGCTTGGCAGATTGCGTTTTGTTCTGCATGCACGCAGAGGCATTCTTCGAGAGATGATCCACTCTTCGCATCGCCACTGCACCGAGGACACCCCCCCTCAAAACAGTTTGTTATACCACGAGGAGTACCATTGTATCCCGTTGAAATAATACGGTGATCGCTGACCACAACGGCCGCAACATGGCGCCTCGAACAATTCGATCGCGTTGCGACGACTTCAGCGATATTCATAAAGTAAGTATCCCAATCAGGGCGAGTATCACAAATAGACATAGAAATCTCCTTAAAATCTTCGCGTAGTATACCATATTAGAGAGAAAATGGCAAGTGTAAAAGGAGGCGGTGCAACCTTTTAGAGCGACCTACGGCCTTTGAGTTACTGGTGCTCAACAGGATTGCCTGGGTAGCCTCCTGCGGGAGTGGTCGTCTAGTGGCGTGGTCGACCTAAGGCAAAGATGCGATTAAATCCATCTGGAATATCATCTTGGCGATGAGCAATGCATAGCGTCGTAATTGTGGGGTGGTGATCGAGCAAGGTCGACAACTGGGAGAGTAGATTGGTGCGAGATTGTTCATCGAGATTCAGGCATGGCTCATCGAGAAGAATCAGCTGTGGATTTGCCATAAAGGCCTTTGCAATGAGCGCCAGACGTGCAATGCCCGCACTCAATGCACCAAAAGGTTGATCGGCGTGTTGCTCGATTTTGAGATAGGTCAATAGCTGCAACGCATGCGCTCGGGCGGCTGGTGTGACCGATTGGATTTCCCCCGCCTCATTGACATTGCCACATAGGACAGCTTCGAGAGGCGTTTGGGTAGGATCGATGTAGCACTGGATTTCTGGCGAGACATGGCCAATTTTGCTACGGATTTTCCAGAGGGGGACACCTGCTCCACGCTGTTCGCCAAAGATCTTGATGTCGTTGGCGTAGGCTTGAGGATTATCGCCAGTGAGTAGGGAGATCAGCGTGCTCTTACCCGAGCCATTGGGGCCGATTACGAGCCAGCGTTCGCCAGCGTGGACAGACCAATTGAGGTCGTCAAAGAGGATACGATTGCCATAGCTGAGCGTCAAGTGGTTGATCTCAATTACAGGCGGCGTGTCGAGAGGGGGCGGGTTGGTGAATCCTGTAGGTAGTAACGTGTCGCCAAATGTAGGCTTGTTGGGCACCTGGATTGGGCTCAAAGAGACCAGTTGGCAATTGCTCAATTGGAGATGGTGTGTCGCACAGGTGGGGATTTCGTCAGGGTGACGGGTCATGATGATGAGCGTGAGGCCCTCTTCATGTAGGAGGTTGAGCACCTCATGGAGCTGCTTTTGCATGGCAGGATCAAGCCCCGCAAAGGGATCATCCAAAATGAGCACCTTGGGTAATTTGAGCAATGCTTGCGCAATCAAGAGTCGACGCATCTCACCATTAGAGAGCTGGACGACCCAGCGATCAAGTAGGGGCTCAAGGGTGAGCATGTGGCTGACTTGGGGAAGGCGTCTGGCAAAGGCGGCTTCGCGTTCTGGCTCGGGGTCTCGCACTTCAAAAGGATTGATCCCATTGATGTCGCGATAATTAAGCTTATCCCTCACCGTGCTAAAATCGTAATCGATCGAGGCATGCCAACGCGCTTGCGCCCAATCGGCCCCAGAGGCATGCCCTTGTTGATCAAAGGTCACCCAGCCGATATCTTTGGCCGTTACGCTTGGCGCATAGGAGAGATGACAGCCCACTAAAGGCACACGGTCGGTCAGTAGCGCACCCAAGTACGTCTTGCCTGCGTTATTCTCGCCAGTTACAATGGAGACACTGCCAGGAAGGATTTGCCAATCAAGGTCAGCAAATAGGGATGGACTACCTGTGAAATGAATCAGCGGTAACGGCGTGGCATCGTGCATGGGATCCTCCTATAAAAGAAAAGCACTCAGCGTAAAGCTGAGTGCTTAAAATGGTGGTGGGGCTTGGATTCGAACCAAGGAAGTCGAAGACAGCAGATTTACAG
>CAYZIC010000051.1:0-16396 GCA_964478335.1 uncultured Lentisphaeraceae bacterium
CTTGCCTAATTCGATTGTTTGTGCTACTTTGCTCACAGTTTTCAATGAGTAATTTTTTTAACTTCATTAATGCGAGGATTATTATGTCAGAAAAGTCAAAGAATAAGGAATTTTATAAGTTTCTTGGAGAAACGATTAGAAGCCTTCGTGATAAAGAAAAAATGTCACAAGAAGAACTAGCTAAAAAAATCGGAGCTGCTCGAGAGAGTTGTTCTAATTGGGAAACTGGAAAATCTTCACCATCAATTGATCAGCTTATGGAGATTGCGAGACTTTTTAAGGTCCCCTTAGATCGTATCGTTGATCAAAGAATTAATAATTCGCTTATCATCGTTGATAGCTCAGCGTTGCTATCTAGCCCATCAGTTGTTGATGCGCTGTTTAGTTTTGACGAGGTTGTAATCACAGATGCAACATGGCGAGCATTAGAAAATCCACCTAATGGATGCCCGAAATGCTCAGCCTCATCCGTTATAGAAAAGATCAAGTCCACGACCAATACAAAGCTCTACCGTATGAGTATTAATGAGGGAGAGAATGAACGGGATGCAATTATTCGAATTGCGGCAGACAATGTCAAGGACTATCATGTCTCGGTGCTGAGTAATGATCCTATTTTAGGGTTGGAGCTCCCAACCCAGTTAAAAAACCTGACCTTTTTGACATCTGAAGTTTTTTTTAAGAAATATGCTCAAGCAAAGAAAAATTGCGATTTCAGCACCAGTATGCAATTCATCAATCTTGTTCAGCAAGGCAAATACGAGGACCTTAGAAGTTTTGATGTTTCCGAGATTGACATCAATGAACCTCAACCAGAAACAGGCTTGCCCCCATTGATTATAGCCGTTAAAAATCAAGATACAAGAATCCTTCAGTATCTACTGGAAGCCCCCCATGTCAACGTGGATATAATCGATAAGTCAATCTCTGGCTTTTCAGCGGTTCACTATGCTGCAAAGCTGAATAACCCTGAGATAATTGAGATGCTTGTTGATTATGGTGCCAATGTCGATTTACCTAGTCGAGGAAAGAATAAGGGGAATACGCCTTTAATGATTGCAGCCTGGAATGGATTTAGTGAGATTGTTGATTACTTGCTTGGACATGGTGCATGCGCCGATCAGCAAGACGGGAATGGATTCACCCCATTAATCAAGGCTTGTATTAATCATCATGTCGATGTAATAAAAAAGTTAATAACTAAGAGTAACTCAAATATTCATTCTTTTGAAAACAAGAAAGCTATTGAATACGTTAACCGTTGGAATGAGCATAGTCGTGAGATTTGTGCACTATTTAAAGAGGATAAAAATGATTGATCGCGTCTGTATTTCCCTTGGTGAAAAATGTTGTCTAAAATGCCATTACTGCCATTTTAGAGATCGTCTAATTGGTGCTCCAGAATGTTTTACGATAGCAGAACTCACTTCGATTCTAGATTCATTACATCGTTATTGCATCGACGAGGATCTAAAGCATATGACCATCGGGATTGTTGGAGCAGGAGAACCTCTTTTTGAATTTGCCAAAATCAAAGCAATGATTGACTATTGTAAAACAGCTGGCTATGATCAATTGGGGTTTTATACAATTACGAATGGCATTCTTATTAATGAAGAAATTCTGAATTTCTTTTATGTAAATCGAAGTATGATTAACGTTTGTTTTTCATTAGATGGTTACAAAGAGCTGCACAATGCGGGACGAGAACGCTTTGATGAGGTTTTTGACGCAATCATAAAATATGAATCCATATTTGGAAAGAAACCTGCAGTAAATTGTACAGTGCACAAGGAAACGATTCTCAATGCCGATGCCACACGAGATTTTTTTAAAAACCAAGGCTTTACCGAAGTAACATTTTCACGCTTGGTTGATATGACAGACAAGAAATTTGTCATCAGTCGAGATGATTTTGATGCATTTGTTAAAGGCTGCCAAGGCTTCCCTTTTGCTGTTAGGCAACTAAGAGTCGACATGGTCAAGAAATACGATTGTACGATGTATGGTAAGCTGTGTGGAGTCGGCAAGAACAACGTGTTCATCACAAAAGATGGTATTTATCCCTGTGGCCGTTTTTATGGTAATGCCACGTATCGATATGCTTCTTTTGGTGCAGACTTACATGAGGTGGAAGAACAGTTTCATCGAATGAAGCCATTAATTGATGGGGAATGTTATTTTGACAAATATATGAAGGGAAGAAAATGAAAGTTGCAATCTATGGCGTTTCTGCTTCTGGAAAAGACTTTTTAATCGAAAAAGTTGTCAAGGCCTTTAATTGTGAAAATGCAAATCGAGCGATTCATTTAAAAGGATCTACAATTCTAAAGTCGTTAGCAAAAGAACATTTTGGTCAAGATTTCAAAGTGTTATCCGACCAAGAGAAAAACACCCTACGTGCGTTATTCTGCAATTTAGTTTCAGAAACGGCACGCACCTATGATTTTGTTTTTGTAGATGGGCATTACTCATTTATTGAGCAAGAAGGGTTTGATGTGACATTTACCCAAAAAGATGAAGCACTTTATGATGCGTTTTTCTACCTAGACACACCATCAGAGATGATTGTAAAGTTTTCTAGAACGCGTGAATTTGCCAAACGGGATCAATCAATCACAGCTGCTTCAATTCATCGATGGAAGGCCTTTGAAAAAGCAAACCTTGCAAAGATCTGCAATTCTCTTGACAAGGAGTTAATTATACTTGATGAGGATACTGAAACAGTTATTACGTTTTTAAAGGCCTATTTATCTCCAGAAACCAGGGGTTACTATGATCCTAAAAATGCTGCGTCATTCTTGGTAAACCAAGTACCTAAAGACCTTTTAAATTATGACAAGATTCTCATTGCGGATTGTGATAAGACGCTTTCAGAAAATGACGTTACATTTTACTTTTGTGATCACTTAGATATTCCAACATCTCAGGTTAAACAGATTTTCCGAAATGATCGTTATACGAGCTACCAGTTCTTTAAATTGTCAAAACTTTATGCCACCAAGTCCCCTGTTGATTTAAGCAATGCTGCGATTATCGCACAGAAAAAGCTCATTATTAGTCGCTCCACGATCGCGTATATTCATCGAAAGTATTGTGGCTTTTATAAAATAGCCCTCACCTCAGGGCTTAAGTCTGTCTGGTCATTAGTGGCTACCAATGAGCAGTTTCACGCATTGCTTGCTTCTCAAAGTCCTTCGGGCCTAACTGGATTTGTGACTCCGTTGGTTAAGAAAGAAATCGTCTTGGCATTGCAAAGAATGGGTAAAACTGTTGTGGCTATTGGTGATTCCATGATCGACATCCCCATGCTAGAGATTGCCGACCAAGCTTATATCGTAGCGCATCAAAAGCTTAGTAGTGCTGTCGTTAATTACTTTGAAAAAAATGGCGGGACGAATATCCGACAGATTTCGTTCTCCAGCAACAAGTATAAAAATATCGAAACTGTGGAGGACTTAAAATGAGTTTGCATATTTTGAATCAAGACAACACGTCTATCAAGCTGGCAAATCTGATTAATGTGTGTAAAAGTTCATCTGGCACGCAAGGTCGGGTATTGCGCCATGCCCACAAAGATTTAGGTCTTTTAATGGCAGATGAATTGGTTAAAGATTCTTCATATAAAAATTTTGTCGTTATTGCAATGATGAGGGCTGGCTTTTTTTATGCAGAAGGAATTGCCGATAGAATCGATTTCTTAGGATATCCCGTCTCTCTATTCACGTTTAACAAAATGTTAACTACTGAAGAACTTGACTTTATACAAGGAAAAGAAGTTCTCATTGTTGATGCGGTGATCAACACGGGAAAGACAATTCTAAACCTACAACAACAACTACCGAATAATTGTGCCGTAAAAGTCTCAACAACTGTTATTCCTCAGAGTTCATTAGACCTTGCGAAAAACATCGAAATCTACACAATTAGAATTTCAGAAAATCAGTATAAAGGGACTAAAACACAAAGCATTCATGCTGGCTTTGGCCCTGACACTGGAGATCGATTATTTAACACTATGGATGTTTAGTTTATGACAAGTAAGTCAAATAGTATTCAAAAGAATAGAAAGGAGGTGAGAGATATGTCTAAAAAAGGAAACGGTGGTTATCCCAGCGGGACTAGCAACCCATCAGGTGGCGGTCGTGACAACGGCCCGCGTAAGTAATACGCAATTGCCGAAGAAGATGTCTTACGATATCTTCTTCGGTTTAACTTTCAGCCGACCTCGCAACTAATTACTCTTACATCCTAAGTAGTTCTACTACAACAGCTGCCACTTATCTATTAATTCGTTAAATGTGACCCTTGTACGATTTTAATGGGTAAATGTGGATAGGCGAGACTATCCCTGCAATTAGTCTTGGGTCTGGATGCGGAGGCTGATAGAGGCGCTCTTGGCGGTTGACTCGAGCTGGAGGGTTACTTGTTTGTCGTCCTCTAGTATGGTGAGCGTGGCATTTGGTCGGGCCGTTGCAGGGTAACAGGTCTCCAAGACGCCTGCAAATCGGATGCCCTTGGCGGTGGGATTTTTGGGGTAGCTGACGGTGAAGTGTCCTTTGGCGAGGTTAAACTGGCTGGTGACGGGGAGCGCGGGATAGGCTTGCGTTGGCGAGAGGCCAAGGGCATACTTCATCAGATTACTAATGCCATCTCCTGCGGGCGAGGCTAAGAGGTGGCGATCGGCATCTGTGTAGGGCGCAGGTAAGGCGTCCACAATCCAGTTGCCAAAGACCGTTGCGTCATAGGCGGCCTGTGTCACGGTGAGTTGCACGGGCATCATGGTATAGAATTGCTTCGAGACGAACCAAATCGTTGTTGAGCGTGGTTTATTGCTCTTATTCTGCGTCAGCAGCAGCTTGATTTGGCGATTGCCGCGTCCCTCTATTTGACTGAGGGTCAGCCATCCTGGCAAGGTTAGATTGGGGCGTAGCATCCATTCGCCGCTGTGCGCAAGCGTCACAATAGCCTCTTGCGGCGCGGAATCGACCGAGGCTGGATTGGGGCTGGCTGAGAAGGTGGGCTGCTGTGGCATGCCCTTTTCTTGGAAGTACTGATCATTGTCGGCTAGCGTGACCAGCTGGCGAATGGCGTAGCGGCCATCCAAGTGTGGCGAGCCATTGATCGTCGTCAGAGTCCGCATCTCGAGGGTGGAGGCGTTTTGGGTGGGGTCGGTCACGTAGAGGGCGGCGTAGCGGCCGAGGGATTCGTTGTAAGCTGCACCCCAAACGGTCAGCCAGTGAGCCTTCTGCGTCGTGGGGTCGACGACCTGGATGCCACTGGCGCACGCTTGCGGGAATGCGTTTTGCAAGGCCTGCTCGAGGGAGGCTTCATTGGTAATCTCGATTTGTTTAGTAATACTGCTCCACGAAAGCCCCGTCAGCGCTTCACGCCAATAGCCGCCGTCGCCAGTCAGGTACCAGCGCAGTCCTTCTTGGAGAGTCGCGGCTGGGTCAGGGCCGGCTTGAGTAAGTTGTGTATCGATAGCTAAGCGCCCGGGGTGGCGTTGGTCAATGCCATTGGGCACACGCGCCTCCATAAAAAAGGCCTTGGGCACGCCGGTGTCTTGCCACCGCTGCAGGAGATTGCTCATCGTTGAATAGAGCGAAGCTGATGGAGCGTGCTCCGAGTCGAACCACCCTTCCTTGCCTACGCATGTCTGCGCCTGTAGCTGCGAGTGAGACTTGAAGTGGTTGTCTAGCGCAGTTGCATCGAGGCGATTTATCCAGCGGTTGACGATCTTGCCTGCCCCCGCCTGCACCACTTGGAATGACGTCTGACTGCCGTTGTCAAGCGTGTAGGTGATCGTTGCTTGGCGCAGGGCACCATCATTGCGATCAAAGGAAAATTGTTCGAGGCTCATCCCTTCCCCCAACGCCGAAGCCTTGTCAAAATGCACCCACGGTTGGTCACATTCGCGCGTCCAAGAGCCACGCCCCACGATTGCCACCTCAAAGGACCCGCCCGCGGCATCGAGGTAGTCGGGGATTTCGGAGGTGTCCACGGTCAAGGTTGCCTCAGCAAAGAGGGATTCCCCAAGAGCCAAGGTCGTCACGGCTGTGATGGGCTGCCCAGCAATGATCCCCCACCCTTTGTCTTGCGTCAAGTTAAGCGTGACGAGGCCTAAATAGGCATCATCGCTGGCATCTGTTGCGTGCACAGCTGTCACGACGCCGGCTTGATCGACCACAAGTCCCCAGACCGTCAAGAGGCGGTTGGATGATTCGAGCAAGATGGCGTCGCCACGACGTTGGGCTGCGAATAGGTGGCTTTGCACGGTCTCAAACCCACGATCGGCTGTCACTGGCGTACGGGCAATAAGCTGACCAAGGATCCCCGCGTCCACAGGCTTACCATCGCTCGTTGCCAAGCGTGCCTGCAGATGCTGCTTAAAGAACCAGCCTAATGCGTCTTTGCTATTCTGTGAGGTGACATTGCCGAAGTGCGTGCGATACGCGTCATAGATTTGGCTTGAGTTGTACTGGTCACGGCGGGTGTGTGATTCTTGAGAATAGCCATAGGGCAGGTCTCCCAAAGAGGCAATGAAGCGCGCATTGTGGTCGATCCACCACGTCCAGAGATTGGCCGCCGCAGCCGCCCACCCGAGGTGATTGTCTCCCTTATTGGTGTCGCGGACATTGGTATCCACCCAGCCATCTTGCGTAAAGTCAACCTTGCCATCATGCGTAGGCACCGTTCGCTGGCCAACGGCGTGTCCATCGACCGATTCGCGCCAATCCTCCCAGGCGACCGTTACGCCTGGCACCCACAGCTCGGTTTGTTCGGCATCGAGTTGCTGGGTGACGGTGACGAAGCGCTCACGATCGATTGTCACCTTGCCTTCGCTATCGGTCGACTGCGTCCAAAAACGCAGCTTCGCACGCCGCGGCTTGAGATCTTTATTTTCTGCGACCTTGATTGTCACAGCCCAGTTACCATAAATTGCATCTTGAATGGGATGCCCCAGAGTCGCTTCTTTACGGGCATTTTCTTTCTCATTAACCGCCTGAATCGAGATCCAGTCCACGGGCGTTTGGGCATACCAAAACGTTGTCGCCAGTAAGCTCATTGATGCACTTGTGGCGCTATTCTCCACGGAAATCGCATCGGTCGAAACCGCCAGCCTCGGCGCACCATCATAGGCGGCCACTTGTGCGAACATCTCTCGCACCATGCGTGTATTGTCTTGTGTCGCAGAGCCCAGTTGCTTACCTTGCCAGACCGAATAGGGCCCAGACAACATCGGCACACGGTTGGAGGATTGCCCCTCAACCTGACGCCCATATGACATGAGCGAATGGTAGGGTGCATTCTCGCAGCCCACGGCATAAGCATGATTCCCTATAGCACCGCTCTGTGTACGCGAATGGTTGCAATGCAAGACATGGGCAACTTCATGCGCCGCACTGTAAGTCGCAATCGCATTACGCACACGCACTGCAGCATAGGCATCCACGGCATCATTTGATTGAATCGCAAAGCCGGCCGTTTGTTGGTCGCCTGTTGGCTCAACCAAAATCACCACAATATCCGCCTTAGATTCCTCACGCGCCAAACGGACCTCAGGGCATTCTCCTCTAAAGTCAAGAGCCTTAGCCACCGATTCGGCCGTGCGCTCGACCGTCATTGTCTTGACCAAACGGTACTGACCCGGGATCAATAGCTTAGAAACTTGCTCTGCTGGGGCATGGTCGCGGATCGAGTCGTTGGTGTTCGCAAAGACGGCATTCATATTGGCGACAACGTTCGTGGCAAAGCCCTCAAGGTCTTTTCCAGCCGATTGAGCACCTAGGCGGTCATAGACGACCATTACATCAATCACAGCGTCTTGCGCAAACGCCACACTCCCGCAGACCCAGAGCACGCCCCAAGTCAGCAGTATCATTAATCGAGAAAATAACAGTCGCATCATCAATCTATCCTTCATATTTTTGCCAGTAGGATAGCACAGATGCGGCCAAGAAGTCAAGCCTAAAGGCTGCTGCGCCGCCTAGTTACAGTGAACAGTTACAGGAAGAGCGCCTGCTGCGGGCAGGACTGCCAGGGAGTGGTCACCTAATTGAGCGGATTTTAGCCTAAGTGACACGGGCGCCTGCGGCGAGCAGTCAGCGTGAGGTGGCTTGCGAGCGCAGCGAGCGAGGTGAGCGAGGTGATAACAGCCCTCCTCTGTCTTTGTTTAGTGAGACCGCTGTCTTTTGTGCGAGAGACGGCTGTGGTTGATGTGCTTCCCTATAGAGGGAAGGTTGCTTCCCTCACAGGGAACAGTCTCTTCCCTCGCAGGGAATGTTAGCTTCCCTCACAGGGAACGGCCTCTTTCCTCGCAGGGAAGGCCTGCTTCCTTATAGAAGGAAGGGGGATTTCCTTATATAAGGAAGCTGTCGAGGGTCAGCTGAGGGGAGATTTGAGGGTCAGGTGACTCTCGGGGAGGCTGCGGGGAGGCTGCGCCGTTAGAATGTAGAATGTAGAATGTAGAATGTAGAAGGAGGCGGAGCCTCCTAGAACGGCCTGCGGCCTTTTGGAACGGTCGCTGCGCTCCCTGTTGGTGGACGACGGGGACGGGTAGCGTAGGACTGCCAGAGAGATTGTATCACAGAGGACAGAGGGCACAGAGGCTCGCTACGCTCGCAGTCTGCGAGAGAGAAGTGCGCCTGCGGCTGGCGGGCAGCGTGGGGAGGGAGATGTGGGCACTGAGATTAGCGGCGGGAGCAGTCCTGCAATAACAAGGGGGTGACAAAAACTCAAAATGAGTTTTTTGTCACCCCCCTGTGGCTAGTCCTAGACTAGCGGGTTAAAAACGGACTCGATAGGCGACCTCAAAGGTGCGCCCGTCATTGGGGAAGACTTGCAGGTGACGGGCGGATTCTACGCCGCGCTGGTCAAAGAGGTTCTTCAAGGAGAACTGGATTGAGGAGTTGTCTGTCACGGGCATATCCAATGAGAGGTCAAAGGTGTAGAGCGCATCGACCATATAGGCTGAGTCAGGCCCTGCAGGTGGCCGCCCTGGGCCATTGCCCGCACTGGGACGATCGCCAAAATAGCTCGTTAGCCATTTAGAACGGTACTTAAAACCGCAGCCAAAGACCGCATTATTGAGTGCCTTGATCTTATAGTTTGACCAGATGCTAAAGGAATGAGCTGGATCGGCATGGAAGTCTTCATCCGAGTCAATCCAGGTGTAAGCAGCTTGCATACTCCAATTCTTGGAGAGGGTCCCGCTGGCAGCAAGCTCGATGCCTTGTGACCAGGTTTCGCCTTCTTCTTCGTAGATCTCTTCTCCGCGGTTGGGGCTCTTGCTGACATTGATTGGTGTATTCTCTTGGTCAATGCGGAAGACCGAGAGGCTAACCCAGAGGTCGTCGACGGGGTTCACGCGCACGCCTGCCTCTTTTTGTACAGCCACCCAGCTGCTATCGAGGGTCTTATTGGGATCGACCTTTTTATTTTGGATGAAGTTAAAGTTAGGGGTTTCGGTGATTGAGGCGTTGGCAAAGAGAATCACGGCATCGGTAATGGCGTAGCTGATACCAAAGCGGGGTGAATAGCTTACGGTCTTTTCATTCTTAACACTCTGGTGTAGGTCAGTTCTCACGCCGCCGAGGAGGCTGAGCCCCTCCCATGTGGCAACGTCTTGCACGAGGACACCATATTTGGATTGACTCTGTGTATCCCAGGTGGAGGTTTCCCTAAAGTTGCGGCCGCGTTCTTTGATGTGCGAGAAGTCCACTCCCACGAGTGTAGTATGGTGAAATGCGGCGAAGTCGTAGTCAAAGGTGACCTGCTGAGAGAGCATCACCATCTGGTCGATTGATTCACTGCTATTGCGAGAGCCAACGGGCGAGTCCCCTGGCACGGTACCGTTGTAGTTTGGGCCTAGATAGTCGTACTTGGAATGGTTGTAGAGGGTGCCAAACTGCGTGCGGGTGCGCACGATGTCATTAAATTGTCCATGCAATGTGACAGACAGTCCGTAGATGTCAGTGTCAATAAAGTCGTCCTTTTGGGCAACGGTACCATCCCACCCGCCACATCCGGGCACGGGGCGTTGATTGTAGACGTTGATGCCTTGGTTGCCAGGCTGACGGCCACGTTGCACAAAGGTATCGATCGTCAAGCTGAGGCGATCTTCTGCTTGAAGAAAGATCGATGGTGCCATGGAGAACGCACGACCGCGGTCGCCGCCTTTGGGTGTGTAGTCAACATTGCTCAAGGTAAAGGCCAATGGCACACGGATGGCCAGTTTGTCGGAAAGGGTATAGTTGCTGTCGAGCGTCCATTTGCCTTGATAGCCAGGACGATGACCCGCGGTCGCCTTAATCATGACGTCGCTGAAGTTTTCGCCGAGGATGGGACGTTTGGGATGGAGCATGATGGTGCCGCCGACACCGCTTTCGTCGTAGCTTTGGGATTGTCCGCCATAGGCGCCGCCAATGGGGCCTTTGACGATGTCGACGCGTTCAAGGAGGGTGGGGTCAAAGAAGATACCGCCGCCGCCACGCAGGGGCATGCCGCCCCACAAGACATCATTGCCGCCAAAGCCACGAATCGTGTATTGGCCTGCATGGCGTGCGTTGATCGTTTTGCCGCCTTGGTAGATACCGGGCTGGTAGGAGAGCAACTGGTCGAGGTCGGCGGGGTTGCGTTCTTGAATAAAGTCGCTCGTCAGAGTGTCGACCGTAAAGGGTGCGACTTCGGGGGCGAGGTCGACCAAGGTTGCCGAGGAGGCAGTGGCGATGCGATATTTGGGCAAACGCGCGGCCTTGACGACGACGTCTTCCTTTTGAATGGTCTCGCTATCCTTGGCGGGCTTTTGGGCGGGCGGGGTGACTGCTTGCGCAATGAGTGCGCAGGGGAGGAGCAAGAGAGCTAAGATGAGGGGCTTTTTCATAATTAATCTACACGTTTGGTAATTTGAAACTTCTTGACCATGGCGGCAATGGGCCAGGGTGCGACGACAAGGGTGACGAACAAGGCAAAGGCGCACCCTTTGGTCACTTGCATCCAGGGGATTTCAATCATGGAGGGCAGCCCTCCAAAAGACATTGAGGCGCGTGTCATCGCCGTAAAGGACCATCCTAAGCAGGTGCCGCTGACCAAGCTCAACAGCATGGCCGTCACGGTTGTCAAGATCGCAAGGCTCATCAAGAGGCTAAAGAATTGCTGGCGCGTCATGCCGACAGCGCGCATGACCGTTAGGGCGGGTTTCATGAGGCGCACGCTCGCGGTCAACATCGCCACAAAGCCAATCGAGAGCAATGCCAACGACCAGAAGGGGATCTCCGCCAATGCGCCCACCAGATCCGCACTGTGCATCAAGGTGCCCTCGCTAATCTCGTTGCGCAAGTGAATCTGCGCATTACAGGCCTTTTTGTCGGCGCGGGAGTGGCGTGTGGGATCGACGACTTGATAGCGAGGCATGTTGGCGATCTGTTGGATTTGGCCTTCCACACGGTCACTCAAATCATAGAGCGCTTGTCCATGCAATTCGCTGGAGAAGTTGAGCCACAAAAAGCTCGTCTGCTGCGTATGCTCCGGATCCCATGCTTTGGCCAATGCCTCGGAGACAAAGACTGGACTCAATGTCCCCATGGGCGCACTATTGCGAGCACGCAACCTGGCACGCGCCGTAAAAAGATGCCAATTCATCTCGACACAGCCCTCGACCACGAGCTCTTGTGTGAGGGTTTTACCCGCACGATCTTTGCGCACCATGGAGAAACGATCCCCCACTGCAAGCCCCGTATAGCGCGCCAACATCGCCGTGATCACGCAACCATTGGGCTCTCGCACGGTCACGCTCTTTCCAAAAAAGCCTCGAAGATCGGTACCTAAAAGCAGAACGTTGTTTTGCTTCAAGGTGGCACCATTGTAGGCCTCCATCTTGGCAAAGTCCTCTGGCGCAATCACGTACTGATTCGACGTAAAGGGAATCGCCGAGGCGACATCAGAGAGCGCAGACACGGGCTTTTCGACACCTGGCTGCACGCCCTGCGGCATCAAGGAGACCACCGCATCGGGTAAATTCTCGGAGGGGACAAAGGGCTTGGTCAGCGTCGCCCCCCAAATGTGCACCGCCACAAAGGCGCCCAAGCCAACTGTCAGCGTAAAGGCCATTCGGCTCGCCAAGTCGGCATGCGCGGTAAAAAGATGCTGGATCATGCGGGGATGAATCCCACACAGCCGTCCCAACACACCGCGCCCCAACCACGCCGCCAAACGCAAAATCGCTGGCATGAGCCGTTTGAGTCCCATAAAGTGACAGGGCACGCCAACCAAAAAGAGCAACGCCCCACGCACCGCAACAGGATAGTTAAAGGGCATCGCTGCCACGACCAAGGGCATCAAAAGAGCCACGCCAAAAAGCGTTTGACCAATGCCCGTATTCGGCGCGACCACGCGGCCACGCGCTTCACAAGGATAGATCACCGCAACCTGCTTCAGCGGTTTGACCAAGCCAATCGCCACACTTGCACCGAGCAGCAACGCCACCGCAATCGGCGTCCAGATCGTCACACTCAAGCCATCGGGGAAAAGATCACCATTCACTGCGACATACCAATAGAGCGCACCACAACCAATAATCAAGCCGCCTACATAACCAACAGCAGCTATCAATCCAGCCTCAGCAATCACAATTCGCTTGAGCTGCGACAAGCTCAACCCCAATGCCCTCAAGCGCATAAAGAGCTGTTGGCGTTGGCGAATGCCAATACTCAAGATATTGTAGATTAAGCAGCCCGCAGACAAACAAGCCAAGACAAGCAAGAGCGGCACCTGTTGCAATAAACTATCAATCGCATCGGTACGCACCTGCTTAAGCAACATCGGGCGCGTGATCATATTCGCCGAATCATCATCTGGCGATGCCTGACGCACCACCTGCGCCACACCATCAGTCGATGCCCCTAACTTGAGACGAATCATCAAAAGATTGTAGCCCGCCTCAGCCTCGGTAAAGGTCGCCACCTGCGCCAAATTGTGCGAGGCAAACATCGAGGGGAAGCCACTAGCCATACGGGTCGATGCTGACAAATAGCCCACAATCCGAGCCGTAACCAATCCGTGATTGGCGACGACCTTGATCAAGCTCCCTACTGGTGGCACGGGAATGTCATCGCCAAGGCGCGTAAAAGTTCGCGGCGAAAGGACACATTCGTACTCGGTCGCATTAGCCTTTGGCCAACGCCCCGACGCCAGCCCCTCCGCATAAGGACACGTGGCAAAGGTCGATACATCAGCTAAGCCGCCGACAAAACCTCCCCCACCCTGCACAATGCGTCCATCAGGACGATAGTCGATTTGACAACGATAGACACTCGTAGGGATCACCTCAGCCACATCTGGATGCGCCTGGACTGCTGATACGACCTCCGCTGGAATCACCTTATAGGGCGAACCATACGTCAGACGTTGGTAATTCGCCGTCACATTGTACATCCCACCAGCACGCGCCGTCGACACCCAACAATCCCACTCGCCCATCATCTGGTCGACAAGCGGTTCGCCTTGATGCCACGTGGTAAAAGAGAGCCCAAGCGTCCACGCCAAAAGCGCTGCCGAGCCAATCACAGAGACAAAAGCCGTCAGTAGTCGTGCACGGTCAGTTCGCCACGTCGCCCGCATAAATAGCCTATACATAGTCATTCTCCTAGGCCAAAGCTAAGTAACGCTCAGACACAAATGCAGGATCTTGGTGCGTCTCAAAATGATTCACCAAGACACCATCTTTCATCAGATAGACCTCATCAGCAGCTGCAGCCACCACAGGATCATGCGTGATCAAGACTATCGACACCCCATGCTCCTGATTAATCCGTCGCATCAGCTCACAAAAAGCCCGACTCGCTGGCGAATCCAAGTTGCCGGTCGGTTCATCAGCAATGATCACTGCAGGATTAATCGCCAACGCCCGAGCAATTGCCGTGCGTTGCGCCTCACCCCCGCTCAAACATTCTGCAGGATGATTCGCCCGATGACTCAAACCGACTTGCTCCAGCCAATAAGCCACACGATCAGCGGGCAACGTCGCCCCATCAAAGAGCGCAGGCAGCGAGACATTCTCCGCCACACTCAAGCCCGGAATCAAATTGTAATCTTGAAAGATAAATCCAATATGGCGACGACGAAAGAGCGTACGCTCCCGGTCATCCACCTCAGACAGATCCGTGCCATTGACCACCAGCTTACCAGAATCAGCCGGCAACAACGCCCCCATCAGATTGGCCAACGTCGTCTTACCCGATCCACTTGCGCCCATAATCGCATGAAAGCCACCCTGCGGCAGCGTGTAATCAATTGACTTCAAGACATCTATAGACGCACCATCGCTCTCAAAGCTCTTGCAAACCCCAACCACGCAAATCGATTCACTCATCAGTTTTCCTATTCATACCAGTTAAAAAATCGTACTTCAACAACTAGAAACGCTCCAAGCCATCAAAACGTTCACACAAATCCTCAAAAATCACAAGTAGGCACTAAGGAGGATTTTGGAAGTTGGGAGACAGATGGCGTTTAAGAATAAACGCCTCAACATACAAACAACAGCACTAAGCACCAGCAGAACAGGCACTAGCTGATCATTGTCCACTGTTACGATTCACTCGAGGCTTCACCTCTCCAAGGCCACCTTACCCTTGCTCATTTCCCCGACATCAGCATCCAAGCCAGCGAAAGCCTCTTCACGCACCACGCACCGCATCGCAATCACATCGGTAAAGGCCTCCTCCAACACCTCCACCTCCGTCTCAGCAAAGAGTCGCTTCACCCGATCGTACAAATCATACGGCAACTCCAGTGCAAAAGTCGTCTTCGCTACCCATTCCTCAGAGACCGCATTCTCCAAAGCCCCCTGCGCACACGCCGTATAGCCATGCACCAAACCGCCCGTTCCCAGCTTAGTCCCGCCAAACCAACGCGCCGTCGTCAGCAAAAAATTCGTCATGCCAGACCCCTTCACCACCGCCAAAGTCGGCCGTCCAGCGGTGCCCGAGGGTTCCCCCGCATCCGAGCAACCCAAAACCTCGCCCTGCAGCCCTACGATAAAAGCATAGACCACATGATTCGCATCCGCATAACGCGCCCGCTGCGCAGCCAAGACCGCCCTCGCCTCCTCCGCCGACGCCACAGGCAAAGCCTCCGCCACAAAACGCGAATTCTTAATCATCATCTCAAAATAGGTTGCTTCTTGCAAAATACGCATTGACTCTCCTCATCTACCTCAAAAAAGAGCCTGCATCATACACCATTCCAACAAAAAAGTCAAGCCCAGCGAATACGCAAGAGGCTTGACTTGATTAAATAGCACGCATCAGCTACTGGGTCATTCAGGCAAAGGCGGCATCGACATCGTCATCACAATAGAAACAAGCAGCGTTAGCAACAAGATAATCCATCGAGAAGACTGATCACGCACCTGAGTAGCCTTAAAAATCACTCGCACCACGGCCATGGCCCCACACACCAAGCCCCCCTCAATGATATTCGCCAACGATTTACCCGGTGTCACCTCCAGCCACGTCAACCCCATGAAGCACAACGCCCACACCCAAGAGATCCCCCACCCCATCAAGCTGTCCTTGAGCAAATCAATTAAGGTAAAATATCCATCTCCCCGACGCCCCATCACGTATCGAATCAACCAGATCAGCCCATACCCGCCCAAAAGAATAGGCAAAAAGCTAACCAAGAACCCCACTAGACTCAAATCAAAAAGCGTCTCAACAAAAAGAAATACATCCATCATCCACCTCATTTTTGGCATAACTATAGCACACCAATCAGCCACAAGTCTAGCAAAATGCGGACAAAATGCACAAAATGTGCATCCTGTCCGCCCTTGACTGGCTAGTAGCTAGCCGCTAGTAGGCCTCTGTAGCCTCGATGATCAGCGTTTCGACGAGCTTATCCATCGCCTGGATTACCTGATTATCAGCCAAACCATAAGGCGCAGTCCGCTTGCTCAACTTAGGCGCAGCAGCCCAGATGGAGCCCTTGTCATCTTGCCAAACAGCAATACGCAATGGCAACTCCATCGCAGCAGCAGGTACAGAGACCATCACAGGCGTCCCGACCTTGGCCGCGCCAAAGGTAATCACCTGGCTAGCAGGCATCTTCAAACCTGACGCCGCAGCATTAGCCTGATGATCCATTTCACTGATCACAGGAATCTTACGCGCAGCCAAGCTCAGCTTCAAGCGAGCCACCGTTTCCTCGACAGAGCGCGTACTCTCGATCGTGAAAAAGGTCTCATCATTCACACCCGAAGCCAGCGCCGACCCAAACGTCGAGGCAATACGACGAGCGAGGTTACTGAAGTTGACCCCCTCCTTATTCGCCATCAACGTCACACAGACCAATTCATCTGCAGCAGTAAAGCGGCTCAAGAAACTTGTAAAGC
>CAYZIC010000052.1:0-16255 GCA_964478335.1 uncultured Lentisphaeraceae bacterium
CTCGGGTGCCATGTCAATCGTGTCGAGCGATGCGAGCTCGGATTCATCAAGCGATTCGAGTTGGGGGGCTTCGGAGGCTTCAGGTGCCGGTGCTGCGCCTGGGCGCTTGAGCTTGATCGTCTTAGACGATGCGGCTGCAGGAGCTGGGGGCGTTGCACTAGGGGTGGTGTTCACGCGCTTGAGCTTGATCGTCTTAGGCTGAGCTTGCTCACTGATCGGAGACTTGGCGTCGATCCCACTCAAAACCGAATCCAAAGCAATGCGAGCCGTCTTGGACTTGGCCGCTTGTTGCTGCTGTTCATCGGCAACCTTGACCGCTTCTGGATCAATGGATTGCGTGATGGAGCTGATCGGCTTGATGGCTTCTTCTACTGCAGATGCAGGTGCTGCTTCTGCTTCTGGTGCAGGTGCAGGTGCAGGAGTTGCGGCTGGCTTGGGTGCGCCCATTGCGCGCAACTTAATCGTTGGGCGAGAGGCGGCGGGTGCGGCGGGTGCGGCGGGTGCTACTGATGTTGCAACAGGTGCCGGTGCCGGTGTTGCTGCAGCAGGTGCTGCGGCTGCGGGTGCTGCGGCTGCGGCTGCTGTTGGGGGTTTCGGGGCTCCCATAGGACGCAACTTAATCGTTGGTCTCAGTGGCTTAGGGGTATCTTCTGGTGCCATTGTTCTTCTCCTTTAAATAATGGACAGTGTGTCAAATAGGGGTTAGACAGCCATGACTTCGGCTTCTTTTGCCTTCAATTCATCGTCGATCTTACCAATACGGTTGTCAGTCAATTTTTGAATGTCAGTCAAGCCGCGGTCGCGTTCGTCTTCAGAGATTTTGCCATCCTTTTGGAGGGCCTTGAGCAAATCGTTGGCATCGCGGCGAACGTTACGGATCGCGACGCGAGATTCTTCAGCTTGGCGCTTAGCGACCTTGACGATTTCTTTACGGCGCTCTTCGGACATTTCTGGCACGGTGATGCGGATCATGCGGCCGTCATTGCGAGGGGTCACGCCCAAGTTTGCTGCCAAGATGGCCTTTTCGATGTCGGCCATGACGGAGGGGTCAAAGGGGGAAATGGTGATTTGGCGGGGTTCAGGGGTCGAGATGCTAGCCATATCGCGCAAACGGGTCGGCACGCCATAGTAGGGGACCTGCAAGCCGTCAACCAAAGAAGGAGAGGCCTTGCCGGTGCGCAAGCCTGAGAAGTGCTCTTTGAGCACGGTGACTGAGTTGTCCATCTTAGCGGTTGCGTCTTTTAATACGTCTTGTGAGGTTTCCATAGTGTCTATTCTCCAGTTTCAATTATTCGGAAACAGTTGTTCCAAGGTGTTCTCCGCAAATGACCTTTTTCATTGCGGTTTCGTCAAAGAAATCAAATACCACGATTGGGATGTGGTTGTCCATACATAGGGCAAATGCCGCCGAATCCATGACTTGGAGGCGCTTGGACAGGGCATCTTCGTAAGAGAGGGTGTCAAAGCGCGTCGCAGTCGGGTCGCGCTTGGGGTCCGCGGTGTAGATGCCGTCGACCTTGGTGGCTTTGAGCAACGCATCTGCGCCGATTTCTGAAGCACGCAAAGCGGCCGCTGAGTCGGTGCTAAAGTAGGGGTTGCCTGTGCCACCAGCAAAGATCACCACGCGACCTTTTTCCAAGTGACGCAATGCCTTACGCTGAATGAAAGGCTCTGCGACCTGAGGCATTTGGATGGAGGTCTGCACGCGTGTATCGACACCGAGCTGTTCGAGAGCATTCTGCATGGCCAAACCATTGATAATGGTTGCCATCATGCCCATGTAGTCGCCGATTGTGCGATTCACGCCAGCCTTGGAGCCAGCCAACCCGCGGAAGATATTGCCACCGCCCAACACGATGCCCACTTGGACACCCATCTCAGCGATCTCCTTAACGCGACGAGCCACATTGGCAATGATCTCAGGATCAATACAGTTGTCTTGATTCTTGAGGACTTCACCGCTCAACTTGAGCAAAATTCTTTTATATTTAGGTTGCATCTAATCGCCTCTATCTCAAAATGGTTAAATACGCAAGGAAAACTACCCTCACATTTATGGTCTTATAATAGCGGAAAGAGCGTCAAAAGACAAACAAAAAGAGCGTCAAAGGGCGATAAAAATGCACCTTGGGTGTTGATTTCAGGGCTTTTCTGCAAAAAGCCCACCAACGGCAGGGGATTTTTGGATTTAGGGGGGGGCTCGCTGCGCTCGCCCGCACCAAGCAGTTCGCTGCGCTCGCCCGCAACAGGCAACAGGCAACAGGCAACAAACACTCGCGCTCGAGCTCTAGACTCGAGCAATAAGCGAGCCTGCGAGCGCCGTGCAGCCTCCTCTGCTATCAATCAAAAAGCCCTGCGGTAATCGCAGGGCTTGAGTCTACATTCTACATTCGACATTCCAGGAGGCCTATAGCCTCCTAGGCGGCAAAGCTGCCGACCATGAGGTAGGCGAAGATCATGACAAAGATTGCCACGGTCTCGATGATGCCCAAAGCAGCCATGTTGTTGGCGAGGCCTTGGCCAGTTTCACCTTGTGCATCGGCAGCAGCGGCAGCTGCGCGGCCTTGGAAGAGTGCCGAGGCTCCAATTGCTGCACCAGCAAAGATGCCCAAGACGAGCATGGCCAAACCGGTGCCAGGAATGACGCCCTTTTCAAGGGCTCCACGCATGGCAAACATGAGGATCATTCCGTAAAGAGTTTGTGTGAGCGGTGCACCGATGTAGGAGAGGAGGATAAAGGGCGCGGGTTTATTTTGCGCGTAGCTCTTTTTCCAGGCACCGATTGCCGAAGCGGCGGCAAAGCCTGTTCCCATTGCTGAGCCAATTGCGCTCAAACTGATTGCGGCGACTGCACCGGCGAGACCCATTGCGATTTCTGTATTCATAGTTGGTTTCCTTGTAGGTTATTCTGCTTGTTGTCGAGCAGAATGGGGTTGATTAAGGGGTTGTGAGACTGTAAACGGTTGATAGGCGACGCCAGACCATGAGATGCCCTTAGCGCCGGAGAATTCGAGTGTGTTGAGACGCACTGCGTGCACCAAGATGCTGAGTGCGCCCATGACCAAATTGAGGCCGTGGCCGAGCAGGAGGATCAGGAGCATGGCGGGGATCTTGATCCAGAGGGCGAGATCGAGGTCGGTGGCCATGGTGTTGAAGTTTTCTGCGAGCTTAACGGCTGCCATGCCGACGGCAAAGAGTCGCACGTACGAGATGATGTCTCCCATGCTGCTGATAATATTGAGCGGCAGCATGGCCAAATCGATGGCGTGGGCTTTGAGCTCGGCGGGCTTGTAAGTGAAAACGGCAATCACGGCAATGCTGGCAATGAATGCTGGAATCAGCCAACTGGGCTGCGCAAAGCCTGCGACCACGATCCCACACACGACATTGTACATGCAGACGATGACGCCCACCCAGCCCAATTGACCGAGGGCTCGGCTGTCGGGCAGCATTTGGATCGCATTCCACAAGCGGGCGACACTCAGATGAATGGCACCAAGCAAGAAACAGAGCCACATGATGTTGTTTTGGTTACCGAGCCAAGCGACGGTGGGGATGTTTCTCAGGAGGTCGGGTAGGGCAGCTTGTGCGATACCAAAGTAGGTCCCTGATAAGATACCCCAAATGATCGTGCAGACGGAGAAGACGGTAAAGATCGTCAGGACTGGCTTGAGCTGTGGGCTGCGTTTGACGCGGGTCCACCCAAAGAGTACGCCAGCGAAGATAATCGCACCATAGCCAGCGTCTCCCACGAGCATCGCAAAGAAGAGCGAGAAGAACGCATAAAAGGCCACACTGATATCGGTCTCATTGTAGGCGGGCAAGATACCCAGCCCAGCAAAGAGTGAGGTAATCGCGCGGAAACACTTCGGCGGCTCGAGCAGGACTGGTGCGCTCTCTTCTGGCGCAGGCTTGCGTGTGGCAAATCCCCATCCGCAGTCGTGAGCGAGCTGTTGGAGGGCTTCGCTGGTGCGAGCGGGGATGTAGCCTCTGAGGTAAACGATTGACTCGGTGGCAATCATGTTCTCTGCGGTTGCGACATAGCGTAGCTGGTCGAGGGCCTGTGTGCGCGCGGTGTCAAAGGTTGGCTTGAGCGCAGTTGCTGCGGCCAAGGTTGCGGTGATGGCGGCAAGACGCATTTGGGCGGCTTGGAGGCTCTCTTGCATCTGGGCGGTGCTGTGCGTCGGCCAGGGGATTAATTCCGCACCGGTGGGCAATTCGCCTGGTGCGAGCCAGGCAAAATAGCTGGCGCCGCTGGATTGGGAGAGCTGGTAAACCTGCGCGGGTAGTGCTTTGGCTAGTGCCGTGGGCATCTTGATCAGACGCACTTGCAGGTCGCTCGTGGCCAACGCTTGGAGCGAGTCGGGGGAAACGTTGCCAAAGGGCGCATAGGTGGTCAGAGATTGCTTGAGCTGCTGGCTGTAGGACTCGATGGCTCCAGCCATTTCGCCGAGTTGGCAAACGGCTTGGGCATCTTGTGGGGCTACGGGAGCAGACCCTGAGATCAGCGCATCGGGGGCGAGTTGGGCGATGGGTGAATCGCTGGCGCATTTGACGGCGATTGAGAGGCCGGCTGCAGCATTGTCAATCAAGCGCATGGCCAGATCGAGCTGGTCGATGGAGCCTTGCTGCGCATTGATGGCTGGAGAATCGGTCACCTCGAGGTCGACGTGCATGGCACCAAAGCCGCTGAGCGCATCGAGCGCACGAGCCTTGTCTTTTTCTCGACAAAAGAGGGTGAGTGCGAGCATCGGTACGATCATGGCATCATCTCCAGTTTGGGTTCTTTTTTACTACGGCCCTTGGCGATCTTACCACGTACCACGGCGGCGGTCTGTTCGTCTCCAATAAAGATTCTGATCACGCGGATGTTTTCTTTGCATTCGGGGATCTTGACCTTTTCGAATAGATTGACGCGCTGCGAGGTGGTGTGTAGCTCCTGGGTAACCAAGTCGCACTGCTTGCGCAAGATGTCGCCCTCGGCCTTGAGCTCGATGAGGAGCTTGAGCTGGTCTTGAGCATCATCGACCCAAGCGGGTGTAGTGTAGGGATTCATCTGCGAATAGTCGAGCGAAACCCCGGCATAGATGGGGATTGCGACTCCTGCGATATTGCCAGTTTCGGTCGAGACGCCCTTAAAAGCAACGAGTGCCTCGGTATCGATCTCTGGATCATCATAGAGTGCGACCCATTTATCCAGGGCTTTGCGGGCATCAGCTTCGCGGTCGAGAACCGCTTGCAGGCGACCATTGATCCCAGCGATTTCTGCCTGGAGCTGTTGCTTCTTGAGTTGCAACATCGGCAAGAATCGCTCAAATCGCTTGAGGGCGTCTGTCTGAGCTTTGAGCTCTGTTTTGGTATGTTTGATTTTAGCCATACCGTCTCCTCTGGGTTAAAAAGGTTGCGCAGGTTACGCTTTGGGCCAAAATTGGTCGACGAGTGCAGACTGAATGCCCGTTTCCATCGGCTCGAAACAATCCGCGAGGATCTTCCAGCCGAGGTCGAGGGCCTCTTCGAGCGGGACATTGACGGAGATATCCATCATGTATTTCTCGAATTGCTCACCATACTTGATGAGCTTGTCATCCCATTCGCTCATGCGGAAACCCATTGCCTGTTTTTCGGCGGTTTCTTTGTAGGAGGCGTAGAGCTTGATCATGGCATCCATGATGGTGCGGTGATCTTCGCGCGTATCCTTGTTGACCTGCTGCTTGAGACGGCTGAGCGAACCAAAGGGCTCGATACGGCCGCCGCGCAAATAAAATTGTCCTTCGGTGATGTAGCCAGTATTGTCTGGCACCGGGTGAGTGACATCGTCGCCAGGCATCGTCGTCACCGCCAAAATCGTGATCGAGCCCGCCCCATCAAAGTCAACGGCCTTCTCATAACGCGCCGCCAATTGCGAATAGAGGTCTCCGGGATAACCACGGTTGGAGGGGATCTGCTCCATCGTGATGGCGATTTCTTTCATCGCATCAGCAAAGGAGGTCATGTCGGTCAAAAGCACCAAGACGCGCTTCCCCTCGAGGGCGAATTTCTCCGCCACCGCCAGCGAAACGTCCGGCACGAGCAAACATTCCACCACAGGGTCAGCAGCCGTGTGCACAAACATCACCGTACGCGACAACGCGCCCGAGGCATCGAGTTTGTCACGAAATTGTAAGTAGTCATCGTGTTTCAAGCCCATACCACCGAGGATAATGATATCCACCTCAGCTTGCAAGGCAATACGCGCAAGCAGATCGTTGTAAGGTTCGCCAGCACGCGCAAAGATTGGGAGCTTTTGCGACTCGACCAATGTATTAAAGACATCGATCATCGGAATGCCCGTACGCACCATGTGGCTCGGGATGATACGTTTGGCAGGGTTGACCGATGGCGTACCGATGTCAGTCATTGCCATCGTGAGCTCAGGACCCTTGTCGCGCGGTTTCACCGAGCCGGTAAAGACTCGACCGAGCAATTCCTCGCCAAAGGGTACCTGCATGGGACGGCCTAGAAAACGCACCTGCGCATCGGTTGCCACACCACGAGCACCCGCAAAGACCTGCAGCGTGACCGTGTCGCCATCGAGCTTGATGACCTGAGCGAGCGATGTGCCTGTGCGCGAAGTGACCTCAGCCAGTTCGCGGTATTTGATCCCAGCAGCGTGCAGGGTGACCACGCTACCAGCAATGTTTTCGATTTGGTGATAGACTTTATGCATGAGGAGCCTCCGTGTAGAGCGTATCGATTGCCGCGAGACGTGCGTCATAGTCCGACGTACCTGCGGGCGTATTGTGCCAGTCGATAAAGGCCTGTTGGTATTGCTTGAAATAGTGCTGTGCTGTGTCCTTATTCTCAAAGGCATAGCTCGCCTCGACGACCTTTTCGAGGGTGTCAAAGATCGCCTGCTGGCGAACGATCGGTGTCGACGCATCGACATCGTTAAAGGCATTCTGCTGGAGATAGACCGCATCGATCAATTCCATCTTGAGGTAGACCATGTAGTCAGCCATTGCGGTACCTTCATCGCCGACGACCTTCATCATCTGCGCCACATCGGCACCTTCACGCAAGATCTTGCGCAGCTTGGCCACACGCCCCTCATCAATGACACTGGGGTACTTGCTCCACGAGTCAAGCGGGTCAATCGCCGGGAAACGACGCGCATCAGAGCGCGCTCTCGACAACCCGTGAAATGCCCCAACCACCTTGAGCGTCGCTTGCGTTACGGGTTCATCAAAGTTACCACCAGCGGGAGAAACCGTCCCACCGATCGTCACCGAACCAATCGAGCCATCTTTGAGACGCACACGACCGGCGCGTTCGTAAAAGCCAGCAATCACCGATTCCAAGTAGGCAGGGAACGCCTCATCGCCTGGGATTTCCTCCAAGCGGCCAGACATTTCACGCAGCGCCTGCGCCCAACGCGATGTCGAGTCGGCCAAGAGCAAGACATTCAGCCCCATTTGGCGATAGTAGCCCGCCAACGTCACCGCCGTGTAGACAGAGGCCTCACGCGACGCAACCGGCATCGACGACGTGTTACAAATGATCACCGTGCGCTCCATGAGCGAACGCCCCGTCTTCGGGTCCGTCAATTCTGGGAATTCACGCAACGTCTCCACCACCTCACCGGCGCGTTCTCCGCAAGCCGCGACAATCACAATGTCCACGTCTGCATAGCGCGAGGTCAAGTGCTGAATCACCGTTTTGCCCGCGCCAAAAGGCCCCGGGATACAATAGGTGCCACCAAAGGCAACTGGGAAAAATGTGTCCACCGAGCGAATACCCGTCGAGAGGGTTTCCGTGGGGCGTAGGCGCTCTTCATAGCAATTGATCGGCAGCTTGACCGGCCAGCGCTGCATGAGCGAGACCTGAGTCGTTTCGCCACGATCGTCGGCCAGCGTCGCCACCGTATCGGTGACCGTAAAGGCACCCGCCGCCTCGATCGATTGGACTGTGTAGACCCCTCTGAGGGCAAAAGGCACCATGATGCGATGCGTGTAGACACCTTCTGGTACCGTGCCCAAAGTCTCACCAGCGGTCACCTTGTCGCCCACCTTGGCTACCGGCGTAAAGTCCCACTTTTGGCTGCGGTCAAGCGACGGCAAATAGGTGCCACGCTGTAAGAAAAAGCCACACTGTTCGGCCAATTCTGGCAAAGGATTGAGCAAGCCATCATAGACACGCCCCAAGAGGCCAGGCCCCAATTCTGCCGAGAGCAAATCCCCAGAGAATTGCAATTCATCCCCGACCTTTAAGTCACGGGGATCCTCAAAGACCTGCAAGTCCGCCACCCCATTACGGATGCGCACGACCTCAGACATAATCCGCAAATCCGCCGATCCATCACCACTCGGGATGCACGCATAGCCCACTTCATTTTGGGCCACCGCACCATCAAAAGCCACAGCAATCATATTGCCATTGACACCAGTGATTGTTCCTTTAGTTTCTTTTTCTTGCATGAGTACTCCTCATTATTGATCAAATTGGGATGAAGCCGCCGACACGGCCACATCAAGATTATCGCGCCCCTTGTCAGCACTGCGCGCCTGCTTACGCACCAGGATACCCAGTTTAATCGCGTAAGCAAAGAGATTAGATTTCGAGAGCGGGTCACAGCCAGCGAGCTCATCAGCCACCATCCAGCGCACCCGATCGAGGGCATTTTCACGTGCTAGCGGATCGCCCGCATGCGCATCGTAGGCCTCCTCAGTACGCTTTTGGATCCACAATTGGCACACCGGCGTCTCAAAAGGCTGGAAGATCGCCCCCTGAGTTCGCTTCGCCAATCGCCTCAAAGCCACCGTATTGCGAATGATCGCCTCGCAGTCGAGCCATTGCTTGACAAAGGCACCCTTTGGCGCCGCCTCCATCTTGCCCCCGACCAAAAAGGCCACCACCGCATAGTCCGCACCAGAAAGCGCCGACTCACACGCCGACAAAAAGCCCCCCACCTGCAGCGTCGTTGGACGATCCACAAGCAGCATAGGCAAAGAGGCCAAGAGGTACCCCAGGCTCATTACGACTCCTTACTCGCGCGGATCAGAGCCGCCAACTGCGGCCGCAACATCCCCGCCAAAGCATCCACCACCGCATCACCAGAGAAATCATGCTCGATGCGGCCATTCTTAAAGAAGACCTTAAAGCCCGTCTTCATCAAACGATCCGTGACTACCGTCACCTCGCCCTGAGCGACCAGCGACTGACGAATCGCCTCAGCCATCTTTTCAGACACCACGACCTGCGCGCCACCATCGATAGCCTGAGCAATCGCCTGCTTAATAAAGGTTGTCAATAGAGCTGGGTCGGCCATGATCGAGTCAACTTGCCCAGCCAAAGCCCCCACCAGCACGTCGTTGACCTGCTGCTCAAGCTTGAGCACCACATCACGCGCCGCCTGCTTGAGCGTCGCCTGACTGCCACGCTCTGCCTGATCGATAGCCAGCTTAGCCGCAGCCGAGAGACGTTCCGCCTCAGCCTGAGCATCCGCAACAATCTTCGCCGCATCAGCCTTAGCCTGCTTCACGATTGCATCAGCCTGAGCAGAAGCCTGCTCCACGCCCTCCTCGCGGATCTTCGTCAAAAGTACTTCCAAGTCTTCCATAATACTATCCTTAATAAATGGTCCATCAAACAAAAGGTATCCAAAATAGATATACCTCTCTTAGTATTTGCCCGTATCATAGCGCAAAAGAGACCAATAAGCAAGCTCAAAATGGGGTAAAGCCCCAAAAAAAACTAGCGGCACTGCCGCTAGGTTTTGGGAGTTGGGATATGGGAGTTGGGATATGGGAGGCTAGCTGCGCTCGCAGGACTGCCAGATTATCTCCCGCAGAGGAGCGGAGAGCGCAGAGAGGACAGCCAGGGATTTTAACGCAGAGGCGGGGAGGCGCAGAGAGAGCACGGGCACCTGCGGCGCGCGGGTTGCGTTTTTTGTATATTGATGCGTTTATTCTTAAACGCGGGCCCCTGGGCTCGCCCCCCGCCCCTGCGCACGCACCCCTGACCAGCCTTATTCTCGACACGGTCTCACTATCCGTCTCCCAAAGCCTAGGCCAAAAACCCCCATCCTTGTAGCCCCTTGCATTTGTCTCTGTCGTAGGTGCTCTTCAAATTAGCGGGGCGTGGGTGAGCGAGAGTGCTTTATTTGGTGCACTGGGGCGCTCGAATGGTAAACTCTGGTGCGAGGAGGCTCTGGAGGGTGGCGGGGGCGGTGGTGAAAGTGCCGGTATTGTTGATGAGGCAGTCGTATTCGTAGACAGAGAGGCCTCGGGGGAGGGTGTCGATGTAGGCTTCGCTGGTGGCATCGTAGGGGATCCAAGTGGCACCAAGGCCCCAGTGAGGTGTCTGAATGACTGGCTCGAAGTTGGCTGGACGGTTGTCTGATAGGCGTAGGGTCTCCATGGGCATGGGGGTGCGTATGGTGAGTCGAATGCGCACGCGGTCGCCGGGTTTGAGTGTGGCGGGATCGATGGGGTGTTTGCTGGCTTGATTGTTGGAGACCAGGTGGAGGGTACGTTTGAGGCTCAAGGTTCCTGCGGTTCCTGGGGTTGGGAGCGTGCTTGCATCGGCTGTGTAGTCGAGGTAGATACCACCAAAGGTGAGGCCGTCTGTGGGGCGTTGCAGGGTGATGGGCTGGGTGATGTCGATGTCTGTGGGTAGGGGCATGGTATCGGCTTGGTCGTCAGTAATGGTAGTTAGGAGCTGGCCATTGATGGCGAGGGCTTGCTGGTTGGGAGGCGGGTTGAGACGGGTGGTGATCCAGGTGGCGGCAACGGTCGCACGGTGGGTGGCCCATTGGTTGAGTCGTTTGTGCTGAAAGAGCCAGATGAGGGCCTTTTGGGTGGATGTCTTGTCGTTGACAATCTCGAGGAGCGCCTCCATATTGAGGACGTGAGATTCGAGCGGGCTACTCCACCAGCCCCACCAATTGGATTCTTTGGGCCAGCAGATGCCCCAGGTGTCACTCATGCGCATGGCATCGCGAATGAGGGTGAGGGTGTCGTCCACGAATGGCTGGGCGATGGCGAGTCTGTGGCAGGCGATGGCGAGGTAGGCACGTGTTTGTGTGGAGAGCGTTTCGCTATCGAGGCCGCTGACGGCAAATCGAATGGCCTCTTTGAGCGCTGGGGTGATGGGGAGCACATCCGCGTAGGCGGTGCGGCTATAGAGGTAGGGTGCGAGGGGCACATCGGTGTATGGGGTTGGCTTTTGGGCGAGGTAGGCTTGGTGGTGGGCGATGACCTGTTTATCCCAGTGGCGCAGGGTCTTAAGGGCGCAGTCGGTGAGGGCGGGTTCTTTGACGCCCAGCGCCTTGAGTCTGGCGAGGGTGATGACGATCTCTGCAGAGCTGGCGCTAGACCCAGTCTGAGACTGCTCCATCCAGCGCCACAACTTGCCATTGTGTAGGGCGACAAGCTTGGTGATGAGCGCTTCGCGTGCTTGAATGAGCGAGGCTTGGGTGGGGGCTTGCTTGAGCTGGAGGCTGAGACCAAAGATGCTGTAGAGGTACTGTTCACTGGAGGGATAGTCGGGCTTGCTGAGCGAGGGTAGCACTTGCTGGACGGACCGCACGGGGTCCGGATGTACGGCCACACTTGTTGTGAGGTCGGTGGCATCTGCGGGAATGCGTGGCAAGGTGAGCGTGAGGGGCTGCTTATCAAAGAGGGTGAAGGGTACACGATCTTGCACGGGGATGAGTTTGGTGAGAATGGGGAGAGCACGCACCTCGCCGTCGGTGTATTCTGCGGAGGTGGCTGTCATCGTGAGGGAGAGCTTACCCGGCGCACGTGGTGCTTGAATGGTCCAGGTGGTGGTTTGGGATTGGTTGGGGGCGATGCGTACCATTTTGCTGCGGTAGCCTCGGATGGAGACTTGGCAGACTTGGGTGGTGTCGGTGGTATTGGTCACTTTGACGGGGACTTGGAGGGTGTCGCCTGTATAGAGGTAACGGGGCAGGTTGGTCGTAACCTGAATGGGCTTACGGGCGATGACCGTCTTGGTCAGCACGCCTGATTTGAGCGATTGATCGTAGGCAAAGACCATGAGCTTCCAGCGGGTGAGGGAGTCTGGCGGCGTAAAGGTGAACTGCAACCGACCATCGGCGAGGCGTTGTTGAGGGAGCCAGAGGGCGGTTTCGGCGAAGTTGCTGCGCAGCGCTGCTGGCGCGGCAGAGCCTCCGCCATTCTTGCTACTCATCTTGCGAACCTCGGGGAGTGGTGCGTTGGGGGCGTCTTGCATACAGGCGACCTCTGCACAGGCAAACCCGCGTCCCCATCCTGTAGTCTGCGCTGGGTGGGTGGTTTGGGTGTGGTAGTAGGTATAGTGGGCGTAAAAGGGATGCCAGCGATGCCAGGCGTAGGGGGTGATGGCATCGAGCGAGGCATCGTAAATGACGGCAAGCGCGGAGGGGGTGGGTTCACTGAGGGTAAAGGTCCAGGTTTCGGGTTGGCCAGGGGTGATCGTTTCGCGGAGGGTTTCAGCCTTGATGGTGAGCTCCTTTTGCCAGGGGACGTCGATGGTGCGCGAGGTAGTCGAGGTTACGCCGTGGTAGGTGAGCGTGGCATGCACAGAGAAGCCGCCTAGAAGCGTATCGTCGTAGGGGATCTCAAAGTAGCCAGCCGGCTGGAAACCGCTGCGAATGATGCCCTTTTTGGTGACGACCTCGACAAAGATCTGTGCATCTGGATACTGTGAGCCGACAAAGACCTTGCGGTCGTGATGTTGCAAGGTGAGGGGGGCTTGGGTGAGATAGGGTGCTGTGTGGGGCAAGACCTCTCGCGTGAGTAGCGTGTGATAGGTGCCAGAAAGGGCAACGATCGTCCAGCGTCCCGCGGGCAAGGCAATCGCCTCTTTACCCGATTGGGTGCCGGTGAATTGCGCGGTGGGTTTGGGCAAGGCTTGGTCGAGCGCCGCAAGGAGATCGACAGGATGATTGTCGGGCTTTTGGTCTCGCGGGCCGAGCGCCTCATAGATGGTTGCCTCGACAGCGAGTGAGGCGGGATAAATGCGCACGGTCATCGGTTTATTGGTCGTGTAGTCGAGAGCAAGGGGCGTGTCGGCGGTTTGCCAGTCGTCGGCGGTGAGGGTGATTGTAGTATCGTCAGTGGCGAGGTAGAGAGATTGACTCTGGGTGTGGGTTTCTCCCGTGGTGTCGGTTGCCTTGGCGCGGCAAGTCAAAGAATAGAAGTAGGGCCAGTAGCTGTTTTTCTGGGCATGTTTGGGCAATTGCGGTGTGTGGGTGTAGCTAAAACGCCCCTGAGCGTCGCTCTTGACCGAGACAGTGATCGGGGCACGAGAAGCTTTTGGGTCGGCCATGCGCCACCATCCCCAGTGCAAGTCGGTCGAGAGAGTGAGCTTAATTGTGGTATCGGCCAAAGGAAGCTTGTTGTAGGTGGCCACGGTGCCAGTCAGGGTGACGGGCTTGCCCCACGTGGGCGTGGTGGGATTGTCGAGCGTGAGCTCGAAGTTGGGACGTTTGTATTGGGCGATTTGGCAATGTCCCTGTGCGGAGAAGCCCTTGCAGGTGAAATAGACCGCCCCTGGCTGAATGTCCTCAGGCAGCGTGAAGCTCCCGGCGTAGTCGCCAAAGGGGGTCGTTGCGATGGGGCGTTTGTCGAGCGTGCGGCGGCCGTTTCGGGTGTGTTGGTAAATCTCTAGTGTGCTCGAAATCGGCTTGGTCGCATAGTGCCCCTGGGCGTGGTTGCGTTCGCTCATGACCACTTGGTAATGAATCGTCTGGCCGGCGCGATAGACCCCACGGTCAAAGAACCACGTGGCGTTGATTTGGGTGCGGTTGAGGTCCTTTCTGGCGAGTTGTGAGGACCAGCTAGAAAGGGTGAGCGCATCACCTTGATAGGCGACCGCATAGGCGGCCGACTTGCCCTTAGTAATGACATCGGCAAAGTCAACCAGCCCCATCTCATTGGAGAAACGCGCCTGTTGGCCATTGTAGGTCAGAGCGGCCCCAGCAATCGGCTTGCCAGAGAGGGCATTCACCACCATTATGCGCGCATTGGGCAAACTGACCAACGCCAAATCCGAACGCGTCACCCGTTTGCAGAGGGAGGCTTTGAGTGGTTCTTTGCCAAAGTCTTGGCTCTCGACCAGATAGTAGGTGCCCTTAGGCAGATCCTGCGGAATCGTCACCTCACACTCGCCTGCCTGATAGGCGGGGCGCTTGGGTAACGGGATCGTCCATGTGTAAAAGGCCCCATCACGTGAAAGCGTTTCGGCGGGCGACTTAAAAAAGAGATAGGTCACCGACTCAACATTGCGATAGTCGATCGAGAGGGTGGTCATCGAGGTCCACGCTGTAGGCGCGCGATAATCGCACTGACGTGCGGTGATTCCCGCGATGATCTCATTGGCAAAAGAGGATAGCTCAGCGGCTTCCTTAGGCAAATCCTTTTGGACCGCTTGTACCAGCGCCAACGCATCCTCAGCTCCTGGATGGCTCAAGGACTCCTCTTGCCCCTTGGCCGGCGTTGGACCATTGGTTCGAGCAATCGGGTAGGGTATCGCATCAAGCGAACCCACCTCGCCCGCTAAAGACTCCGCCAAAAAGAGCTGCGCCCACGCCTTAGCAACAGGTTGCAGATTCTCTTCACTCATCACAAAGAGCTGACAGCCACGATCGCCCAATCGCCGCACCTGCGCCTTGGAGAAACGCGCCTCAAAGCGCGCCCAGTCAGACTCCGAGGGAAGTGTCTTTTTGCAAGGGTCCACATCCAGCACACGCATGGCCTCAATGCGTATTTTGACCACACTCTCCCAATCGTTGCGACGCGTCGCCTCTCGAATCATCGCCAAATACCACGCCTTGTCCCCATCAAAGAGCTCACCTAGCTTAGCCAGCATAGACTGCCTCAAATGAACGTCCCCAATGCGCTTGAGCCGTTTGAAACCTTTCACCTGGAACCGCCCCCGCCACTGATCGACCGGCATCACCACTAAGCTCTGCGCATAGGTATCAAGATGCCCCAGGCAGCGCGCATGGTAGCGTTCGCGAATCTTATTCGCCAACTGCCAGCTCCATTCATCATACGGCGCTGCCTCATCCATGCCCTTGCCCGTAAAGTCATACCTCTCCCCAAGGACGAGCAAGAGGTAGAGATCTGTAAAAGGTTTAGCCTCGGCTGGCAATTGTGCGATTACAGGCATCACCCGCGCCAACGTCTCCGGCGCACCGTCATCTGCACGGCGGAGCTTTTCCTGCTCGGTCACCCACGTAATCGGATCAAAAGCCGCCACCGCGACCTGCACCACACACAAGACTACACTTAATAAAAAAGCTCTCATAGACACCTCCAGTCGACAAGGATCAAGATAAATCCCTCAATCGTTAATTATGATGATACACGGAATCGTTTCAAAAGTCAAGCACAAAGAGAGCTTGCCAGCGGCGAAGCCTCCTAGAATGTGGAATGTGGAGGGGGCGACGCTGAGGGACAAAAAAAGGGTGCTGCAGATCGCAGCACCCTCGTCAAACAGTCACTTGAATCGCACCATTAAGCGGCACGAGCCTTACGGCGCAAGCCAACCGCAGCCACGCCCATCAAGAGCAAGGCCAACGCAGTCGGCTCGGGTACGGCACCAGCAGCATTGCCAGAAGCCACGATCTTATCGATGTCATCGGTTGACAAGACTCCATCGTAAGCAGCCGTGCTGGTAATGGTGTAGCCGTCACCAGCAAAGGTCGATGCATTAAAGCCGTTTAGGCCTGCAATGTTATCAATGGTCATGACAAGCTTGCCATCGATGTAGCACAAGACTTTGGAGGTCGTATCGGAGAGCTTCTCGATTGTCATGGTAAAGACAAAGCTAGAGCCTTGCACGATATCCACAGGAGGCTGAGACCAAAGGTTACCCTTGTTAAAGCCCAAGTCTTGGTTGTTCGCATAGGAATTGGCGTAGATATGGCCTTGATCCCAAAGGCCAAAGTCTGCCATGTGGTGGTTGGTACCCGTTACCGCTCCGGTGAAGTTGACCACCATGGCGAATGAGGATGACTCGATCGATTTGCCGCCAGCGACAACGTCGCCGACAAGCTTGGCATTGTCACCGTTGTAGACGGAATCGTCTGCGCCGGTTTGCCACTTGATTGCGACAGCTTGAGCACATGTTGCCAACGCGGCAAGTGTGAGTGCTGCAATAAACTTTTTCATGTGTGTATTCCTTGTAGTGAGTGTGTCGTGAGTGTATGACGCACAGTGGAAACGTCGACTTTTTCCACGTGTGGCAATATAATAGCACAGGAGGTTGG
>CAYZIC010000053.1:0-2507 GCA_964478335.1 uncultured Lentisphaeraceae bacterium
CAAAAGTGGCTCATTACGTCTCAGATCTTTCAACCGGAGAATATCGGCTTGGATGATCTATTGATCTTCTTTTACGAAAAAAATCAACACACGGCGTGCTTGGTTGATGAGTATGGCGGCATCGCGGGGATTGTGACGCGTGGTGATGTGCTCGAAGTATTGGCTGCGGATATGCCCGACAGCGATGAACAGCCTGAGATTCGTGAGCTCTCTGAGAATAGCTGGAAGATCGATGGGAGTGCCTCGCTTGAGCAGATCAACTTTGATTTAGGTACGCATTTGGAGGCGGATGATTCGGATCGCTTGGCGGGATGGGTGCACTTTCACGCGAAGCGTATCCCTGTCACGGGTGAGATCGTGGAGGCGGATGGCTATCGTGCAGTCGTGGCCAAGATGCGTCAACGCAAAATCTTGTCGGTGATCCTCACGGACTTGGATCCTGATTCGCGTAAGCAGGAGGTCAATGTGGATGAGACGGGGCTCTATCTGGATGAGTCTGATCGTGTGGAGGAGGTTTAATCATGAATGAAAAGCCTCTTGTGATCGAGCTCGTCTTGTTGGTCTTTTTCTTTGCGGGAAGCTTCTTTTTCTCTGGCTTCGAGAGTGGGGTTGTGGCGGTGGATCGCCACAAGCTCTTGCATCAATTGCGTCAGGGGGATCCTATTGCGGCTAAAATTGCGGCAATCTTACGCAATACGCATCGTCTCTTGGCAACGGTTTTAGTGGGCAACAACATCTGTAACATTGCGCTCTCGGTCTTGATCGCGGGTATTGGCTACAAGATTGGTGCTGAGCTCGGCCAAACAATCATGGGTGTGGTGGGTGCTTTTGTCACGCTGATCATTGGCGAATACTTACCCAAACGCTACTTCTGCGCGAACCCTCTGCAGCGCATTCGTCCCTGCATGGGGATCTTTAGCGTCTTACAATTTCTCCTGACACCCTTTGCGACAGTTTGTATTTGGCTAACCAAGCTAATCAGTCGGCGTCCGGAGAGCAAGAGTCCCTTTGTCTCTCGTGAAAGTATCGATGTGATCACACGTAATAGTCAAGCCGATGGTAAGATCTCGGCTTTTGAGCGACTGGTGATTAAACAGGTTTTAGATTTGCAAATGAAGCGTGCTCGTGAAATCATGACGCCGATCAAGGATGCGGTAGTCGTCTATGAGGGTACAAGCACTGAGGATTGCATCCGCGCATCGCAACGCTGCGCTTACCGATTACTGCCCCTTTTCACCAAGGATGGCAAAACTTGCAAGGGGCTAATCTGTGTACTTGAATTGGTTCAGGGCAAGGTCTCTCCAGAGAAATATCTCTCGCCGATCTTTATTCACCCAGAGAGTCCTGCAGATGAGGTGCTAGCCTTGATGCGTAAGACTCATCGACGGATGATTATGGTGCGTGAAAACCCGGAATGTCCCGTTTTGGGGATTATTAAGCAAAGCGACATCTTGCATGAGATCCTGCATGACCGTTTGCTCAAGGCCTCAACCGACCGCATCATCACCAAGCCAACCTCAGGCACTGTAGCGCCCTAATCTGCGATGACTAGGGCGACGCATCTCTCACCATCTTGGCAAGATTGTCTATCTTGCTATCTTACTGCGGACACTTGGTCAAGGCTTGATGACCTTGCTGAGCGTCTCTATGCGCAGGCAGAGACGCTCCCTCCTCGCGACTGTCTCTATGCGGCCTATGCAGCGTGTCCACCCGAGCAAACTCGGGTGGTGATCCTGGGCCAAGACCCCTACCCGACTCCTGGTGATGCACATGGGCTCTGCTTTTCGGTCTCACCCACTACGCCCTTGCCGCGCTCTCTACAGAATCTCTTTGCCGAACGCACAGCCGATTTGGGATTAGCAGCGCCGAATAATGGCAACTTAATGGACTGGGCGCATCAGGGGGTGCTAATGCTCAATGCGATTTTGACGGTGAGGGCGCATGCGCCGCTCTCACACAAGGGGCTCGGGTGGGAATGTCTCACCGATATGACCATTAGAGCAGTCTCTGACAGGCAGGATCACTGTGTCTTTATGCTCTGGGGTAAGGCTGCGCAGGCTAAGGCGCCTCTCATCAATACGGCTAAGCACTTGATCATCGCCAGTGCGCATCCCTCTCCGCTATCTGCGAGGCGGGGATTTTTTGGCAGTAGGCCGTTCTCTCGGGCCAATGACTTTTTGTCGGCGCATGGACTCGCCCCTATCGCTTGGTAGCGGCGAGGAGCGGCGGAGCATTTGGGGTGGATCGGGTGACGCTAGCCGCCCCTTAGCAATCCTAGACAGGGTGTCGTTACACTAGGTCTGTGATGGGCAGCTCTCCTCCCACCCCATCCCCCCCCCCCCGACTCGTCAGGCCTCGCACAACCCTCCTCGCTGCGCTCGGCTCTCCTTGATGACCTGCGGGCACAGGACGCAGGAATGCGCGCACTGCTTGCGGGTAGCGTGGGACGGTTGCGCCACAGGACGGAGGGTCTAGCGCGGGACGGAGGGTCTAGCGCGGGACGGAGG
>CAYZIC010000053.1:2607-16156 GCA_964478335.1 uncultured Lentisphaeraceae bacterium
GGACGGAGGGTCTAGCGCGGGACGGAGGGTCTAGCGCGGGACGGAGGTACTCTTTGTATATAAACACCAGCGACCACCCAAATCCCAACGCCTCAAGTGCCTAACGAATAAAAAAGGTCTTAGCCTGACAAGTGTCACGCTAAGACCTTTTTTAGCTTGCAACGAGCACCTTATGGCACAAGGAACTTAGCCGTCATGGCTTTGACAGCTTCGCGGACTTGTGCTTGGAGGGGTTCGTTTTCTGGATCCTTTAAAATCTGAGAGATCCAGTTTGCAATCTGCACCATTTCGGTCTCTTTCATGCCGCGGGTGGTAACAGCCGCCGTGCCGATACGGATGCCTGAGGTGACAAATGGGCTCTGGGTGTCGTAGGGGATGGAGTTTTTATTGCAGACGATACCTGCGCTATCCAAGGATGCAGCAGCCAATTTGCCAGTGATACCAGAGGCCAAGACGTTGACCAAGACAAGGTGGTTGTCTGTACCGCCTGAGACGAGCTTGAAACCGTTGGCAGCGAGCTGATTGGCGAGGGCTGCGGTATTCTTAACGATCTGCTTGGCATAGTCTGTGAAGGATGCATCGAGCGCTTCTTTAAAGCAAACAGCTTTAGCAGCGATGACATTTTCGAGGGGGCCACCTTGCAAACCTGGAAAGACGGTCTTGTTGATGGCTGCGATGTACTTCTCTTTGCAGAGGATCAAGCCGCCACGCGGTCCACGTAAGGTTTTGTGGGTGGTGGTGGTGACGAAGTCAGCATAGGGGACTGGCGAAGGATGTGCGCCACCTGCGACCAAGCCTGCGATGTGAGCCATATCGACGAGGAGGTATGCGCCAACGCGGTCGGCGATTTCACGGAACTTGACAAAGTCAATTGTCCGAGAATAGGCTGAGGCACCTGCAACGATGAGCTTGGGTTGGCACTCGATGGCTTGCTGCATGAGGGCATCATAGTCGAGTCGCTCTGTTTCGGCGGAGAGGGTATAGGGCACAATGTTGTAGAGCTTACCCGAGAAGTTGACGGGGGAGCCGTGAGAGAGGTGGCCGCCTTGGTCCAAGCTCATGGAGAGGATGGTGTCACCAGGATTGAGCATGGCGAAGTAAACGGCCATATTGGTCGATGACCCGCAGTGCGGCTGAACGTTGGCGGCTTCTGCGCCGAAGAGCTTTTTGGCGCGCTCGATTGCGATGGTTTCGACGGTGTCGACAGGGATGCAGCCATTGTACCAGCGCTTAGCGGGATAGCCCTCAGCATACTTATTGGTCATGACAGAGCCTTGAGCAGCACGGACAGCAGCAGAGCAGTAATTCTCCGAGGCGATCAGGTTGATGGTTGAATTTTCTTGATCGAGCTGGGCACGGATAGCGGCGTGGATTTCGGGGTCCTCGGCAGCAATCACGGCAGATTCAGCCAAGCGATCAGTGCGATCGACCTTGGCCAAACGGCGTACGTGGCGCTCAGCTTCGGAAAAAGGCGTATCGATCCAGATTTGCAAGGCGCGGATTGCATCATCGTCGGTCAGGGTGGCTGCAGCGAGGACGATGACATTGGAGTTATTGTGCTCGCGAGAAGACTTAGCAGTGGCATCGCTGGAGACAACCCCAGCACGAATGCCGACGAAGCGGTTTGCGCAGATGCTCATGCCAATGCCTGTAGTGCAGATCAAGATACCGCGGTCAACACTTTTGTCTACGACGGCTTGGGAGACTTGGATGGCATAATCTGGATAGTCGGAGGCATCGGGACCAAATGAGCCCGTATCGAGGACGGTGTGGCCTTGGTTTTGGAGATAGGCGCACAATTTTGCTTTGAGGGCGACACCTGCATGGTCGCAACCAATTGCTAATTTCATGAGTTTCCTTATTAGGGGTTATGATTTACAAATTATTCGGCTCGTTTGATCGAGATGATTTCGACGGTTTCGCGGGGAACGTCAGAGAAGTAGCCGACGGTGCCGGTTTTGACAGAGCCGATCTTCTCGACAATGTCGATGCCCGCAGTGACTTGACCAAAGACGCAGTAGCCGTAGCCACGGGGATTGGGTGCGGAGAAATTGAGGAAGTCATTGTCAACGAGATTGATGAAAAATTGTGCGGTTGCGCTATGGGGATCGGATGTGCGAGCCATGGCGATGGTGCCTTTTTTATTGGCAAGCTTGTTGCTGGCTTCATTTTCAATTGGGGCAAGAGTTTGCTTTTGATTCATCTTGCGATCAAAGCCACCGCCTTGGATCATGAAATTGTTGATCACGCGGTGAAAGATGGTGCCGTTGTAGAAGCCGCTATCGATGTAGCTGAGGAAGTTTGCAACCGTCTTGGGGGCCTCTTTGTCGAAGAGCTCGAGCGTGATATTACCGGCGGAGGTTTCAATGGTGACTAGCATATTATTGGGATCCTTTATTTGTGTGTGATGTGATTGTGTAGGCATGGATTGACAGCCTATAAAAAGGGTAGTGCAGGCGAGTATTACGAAGGAGAGTTGGAGCTTCATTTTTTGAGGGCCAATCTGATGAGGTCTTGGACGGTCGCATCTGGATGCGCTTCGTAGGTGGTTTTTGCCAATTCAAATGCGACCTCTTTGGCATAACCAAGGGCCGATAAGCTCAAAGCCAAATCTCGCAAGACTGGCGAGGCGGGTTGGTCTGATTCGCTGGCTTTAAGCGAGAGGGCCTCTAGCGGGTCGATCTTGTCCTTGAGCTCGACAATAATGCGCTCGGCGGTTTTTTTACCAACGCCGTGGACTTGGCTGATGCGCTTTACATCGCCCTCGGCAATAGCGGAGGCTAATTCACCTGGCGTCAAGCCGCTCAAGACATTGACGGCGAGCTTGGGGCCGACACCTGTGATGGTCAGGAGGCTTATAAACATTTCGCGTTCTTTTTTGGTATTAAAGCCAAAAAGTTGCTGGCTATCCTCTCTAATGTGGTGATAGATGTGTAGGGCGACCTGGTTATCCTGTATGGGTAATCGGTCGTAAGTGGCCAGAGAAATGGTCACGCCATAGCCGACGCCCCCTGCGTCGATGACGACTTGGGTGGGGGACTTTTCAATCAGGGTACCGCGGAGTGAGACGATCATGGTATTTTATTTCCCGCAATTAAGATTCATCGCGCATACCATACTTGCGAATCAATCGCTGGAGATAGGCGCGCTCAATGCCAGCACTGCGTGCCGACTTGGAGATATTTTGGGCGTTTCGTGCGAGGAGATCGCTGAGGTATTGGCGCTCAAAAGCCTCAATGAGCTCATTTTTGACATCTTTAAATGGTCGATCCGATGAGATTGCCCCCATCGGAGAGTCTTGCAGATCAAGTCCATCAGCTTGCTTGGATAGATTTTGCCAGTTGTCTGGGATCGTCTCAGTGGCATTGGCTCGCTCGAGCAGGTTGCGTAATTCCATCGCATTGCCTGGCCAATCGTAGCGCTTGATCGATGAAATGGTGCCGTCGTGTTCGAGCCATTCTTTAATAAAGGGCTTAAGCTTGAGACGTGAGCAGAGGGTTTTTGCGAGGAGTGGAATGTCCTCTTTTCTGCGGCGCAGTGCGGGGACGTCGATGAGCAATACCGCGAGCCGATAGTAGAGATCCTCTTGCATCATTTGAGCAGGGGTAAGCTCTGCTGGAGGTTGGGGCATCGAGGCGATCAGTCTGCCAGTAAAGAGATTTTGGTTAATGGTGCGCAAAAAGAGTGCTTGTAGGTGCTTGGGCAATCGGTTAATTTCACTCAAAAAGAGGGTGCCCCCGGCAGCCAGGGTCAATGCGCTGGTTTTCCCCTCGTCATTGCCAAAGAGGTCAATCTCGACTTGCTGGGGGTCGACTGCGCAATCAATCACGATGAAGGGCTTTTTTGCGCGGTCGGATTCATCATGAATGGCTCGAGCGAGGGATTCTTTGCCGGTACCGGCTTCGCCGATTAAGAGGACCGATGCCGTCGATTGGCTGGCTTGCTCGGCGAGGAAAAAGAGATGGCGCATCAATGATGAGCGCCCAACGAGGCAACCGAAGCATTCTCTTGGGCTGAGCTCAAGAGAGTGCTTGGACTGCTTTAAGGGGACGATTAGGCGGGTTCTCCCCAGTTGGACTTCGGTATTTGGGGAGAGTCTCGCCTCGGAGATTTTGATCCCCTCAATGCTGATACCATTGGTACTCTTGAGGTCTTTGATATAGACCTCACCATCTTTGCAGCGAATCTCGCAGTGTGTCCTCGATATCGTGGAGTCGGCAATCGAGAGGTCGTTGACAATGCCCGAACCAATGGTGATTTTGGCCTTGGTAAAGGTAAACTCTTGACCTTGCAAGGGACCAGATGCTACAAGAATATGAATGCCCCCCTGTGCGACAGATGGCGTGGCAAGGGTTGGCAAAGCAATCGTTTGAGCGGTGGTATCAGACATGGGGATGATCCTTAAAACAATGTGCTCTAGTATACGTGAAATGGATAATTATTGCAAGCCTAAAGAGGGATAATTCTGCTTAGACTGCTGCACATTAAAAAATTCGAGCAACGTAGCCAATGCGCCTTGGTGGGCGGGGTAGACGTTGAGGCATTCTTTCATACGCATTTCTCGCAATTCGCGCTGATCTTTGGGGATCGTCTTAAAGATCTCTTGCCAGATGAGGTAGTGAGAAGAATCGACCGAGACCCATCGATGAAGCGCAGCATATGCAATGGCTTTATCCTCATCAGTCGTCGCTTGCTGATAAAGATCGAGTCGAATCGCTTGCATGCGCAGGGGGTGGCCTTTGAGTGCGATTGCTAAGTCTGTGCGGTCGGTGAATGCGAGGGCTCTTTTCCAATAATGTTTACCCATGGCATGGACATAGAGATCTGCCCAGTAGGATGCCTTGCTCCGCATATAGCAGGAGAGGATTCGATCGCCGAGGAAAAAGAGGTCGCCCTTGGCGGCATTGAGGCGCTTAATCATGTCAATAAAAGACCCAAAGTCATCGAGGCATGGCGATTTGAGTGCCGCCATCAAGACTGGGTCCGGATTGATGGGGGACTGCGCAATCAAAATGGCAATCAATTCATCGAGCATCGCATCGCGTTTGCCTGCATCAAGCATGGCCTTGACCTGCGGAATGATAAAGGTGTGGCGTTCGGATTCGCTCACCACATCGTTGAGATAGTAGAGGTAAGCCGACTTAAAGCGCAAGTTGTCTTGTGTCAAGACCTCTTGGATGAAGCGTGCTTTTAACGAGGGTAAATCACCTCTAAAAAGCAAGAGAGCGATGTTGCGTCCTTGTGTGGCAAAGGCATTAAGCGCACCATTCGCTCGCTCAAAGTGCTCAAGCAGGAGATAGGAGTCCATAAAGAGGGCCCGATTACGCTCGGTGTAAATCTCATACGCACGCTTGAGATCGGGGGGAGTCTTTTGATTTTCAAGCTTGAGCAAGGTATAGTAATTGATGAGGTAAGCGGGATTATCCCCCCCGTGCAGATAAGCAAATCGCATCATCTTCAGGATCGACTGATTGATCGTATTACTCTTAATTGAGAGACAAACCAAAGAATTAATCGATGCCGCTAATGTCTCAGTAATTGGGTCAAGGGCGGTATGCAAAAGTACAGAGTCAAAGGTTTCATCGCAATAAAATTGCTCAAAGCAATCAACCATTTTTTCTAATCTGGCTAGCGAGAGCGTACCCAAGGCGCATCCTTGTTGCGAGAGCAAGAGCAATGGGCAGCGGTCAAGCGCCGCAAAGCCCAGCGGCAAGTTGGCCTGCGTCAAACAATACTGCCCCAGCGTGGGATGATTGAGCAGAGCATACCAGAAACATTCTTTGGAAACCTCGCCTAGCTTGCCCCACTGATAGAGTGCGGCAAGTACGGGATCCTCTTGTAATCGCTCTGCCAATGATTTATCCCCCAGAAGGATATTGGCGGAAGGTAACGCATCAAGCGAGGAGATGGAGATTTTGCGGGTCTTGGCATAGTGAGAGAAGACAATCGGCCCAAGAACCTTGGGCTTGGCAATCCATGTGGTTGCGGGCTGTTGGCTATTGGCCTGCTCAAAAATCGTCATCATCTGCGTCTTGAGATCATCTAGGGACTTGGTATGTGCTTGCGGGGATTGGAGCTGCCATACATAGCCAATAGACGGTATCGTAATCAACAGGACGATCGTCGTAAATAATTTGGGGAAGCCGAGGTGGAGCTCGCCTGTCTTAACATAGCCGTAGTCCATATAACACTTAAACCACCCGCCAATCATTTCTGAAACATTAAGCCCAAGCATCAAAATAATAATCGCACGACTCATCGAAACGTCAACCGAATCCCCCCAGATAATTACTGGGTAGCGAAAGACCGCAAACCCAAGCAGGATCAAGATGATCAATGACGGAAAGATTGAGCGCTTAAAATTCATATACGCATAAGGGAAATTGCCAACAAAAAGTGCCCCAAGCAAGGCCATAAAAACAAAATGGATGATGCCAATAGATGAACAATAATAGGCGATAACCGCTTGAGACTCCCGAACAAAGAACCCCATAATATAGGCAATTTTCCCCTGATGCACGCCGACCAAGTCAGCTTGCACGAGTAAGGCCCCCCCATACAGCAAGAGTCCAGTCAAGACCGAGGCAAGAATGACAGGGATAAAGCCCTTATTCCAGTAACCATTGTAGCGGAAAAGGGGACGCAACGCCATCGCCATAATCAACGCACTAAATCCACCTAATTCCAATCCGGTAAACAAGGTCATACTTAGGCAAATCAACCCCAAGCCAAGGCAGGCATAGTCACGCAGGCAGAGATCGAGCTGACGCTGCTGCGCATACTCGATACGAAAGCGAAACTCACTGCAAAAAGCAAAGCCCGCCATCACGAGACAATAGGCAAAAGCCTCCAACTGCAAATGACTAAATTGCATGAGGTAGGTACTCGAGGTAAAGAGGAGTGCCACCGCAATAATTGCCGTCATAAAAGCAGCATGGTCATTGTCACGCAAGATATTATTTTGCTCAATCGCATCCACCTCTGCAAAGTCAATGCAAAAATAACGCGTCAAGAAAAGCACCCCTCTAAAAAATCCCGCACAAAAGAGTCCCCCACAAATCGCAGAGAGCACATTGGCTATCGTGATCAGACTATCCGGATAGGCCCGAGCACACATAATTAAGAGACTATTTATGAATGGCGAGGCAGTGAAGACAGGATAGGTCTTAGCATGGATTGCAGCGGCTAAAGTAAACGATGTCTCTCCTGGATAAATAATCGAGGAGCTACTCAAATAAAAATAGACAAAGCCGAGAATAAAGAGCACCACCATTAAATAGTGGGTACGCTTGATCTCTTTTAATAATTGATCGACAACCATGCTCATGACTCCCTTTCTCGATCGTTACTCTGCAATCCAGCGGACATAAGTCCCGCTGGGCAACTGAAAAGCCGTCGGCTTACCTGACAAAACCATCTCACCCGTCTCAAAGCGCCCTTTTAATCCACGAAGGCCTTGGGAGAGGACGTTATTCATCACTACTGGTGAATAGCCTGGCGTATGCCCCGAGAGCAACATAAAGAGCGGGTTGTCCGACAAAAGAGCCCGGCACAAGCGCAGGGTCTCAGGGAGATCGCGCTCAATTTTGTACAGTTCGCCAGTATTCCCACGGCCAAAGGTCGGAGGATCCAAGATAATGGCATCATAGGCCTTGCCGCGCTTGATCTCGCGATTCATAAACTTGTGGACATCATCAATAATCCAGCGGATGGGGTGATCGGCCAAGCCATTGAGCTGGGCATTTTCTCTTGCCCACTGCACCATACCTTTGGACGCATCAACATGGCAAACATGCGCACCACCAAGTGCTGAGGCTAAGGTTGAGCCACCTGAATAGGCAAAAAGATTGAGCACACGCACCGGTTCGCTACGCTTACCCATTGCCTCCTTGACGATTTGCTTAATCCAGGCCCATTGTGCACGCTGCTCAGGAAAAATACCCAAATGACCAAAGTCTGTTCCCGATAATTTAAAGCGAGTGCCATCGACATTGATCGCCCATGAACTGGGGAGCTTTTTACGACCATGCCAGTGGTTGCCGCCCTCGCGGTCAAAGGTCGCATCGGCGGCTTGCCAAGTCGATGTGTTGAGCTGTTTTTTCCAAACGGCCTGCGCACAAGGACGTGCTAGCACGAGCTCACCAAAGCGCTCTAGCTTCTCTTCATTACCACTATCTATCAATTCGTAATCATTCATATCTATATCCTTATGCTTATTAAAAAGAGTTTCTAATGAGGTTGAGAACCTGCTGAGCGGCTTGCGCTTGCGCAGTTTTTTTATTCTTGCCTTCGCCTAATCGTTTGTATGGTCCGACGGAGACTTGGCAAACGAAATGCGGCTCATGCGCCGATCCAGTCTGCGAGACAACCTCATAGGCGATGGTCTGGTTGTTGATTTGGGCCCATTCTAGGAGCTGGCCCTTAGGATTGTCACTCACCCCTGTGCAGTGCTGGATTTCTCGCCAATCCTCCTCAGTAAAGAATCGATCAAGAATCGTCCGCACAGCATCGCATCCGCCATCAAGCCAAGCGGCTCCAAAGATCGCCTCGACAACATCTGCCATGGGCTTGTCTCGCAAAATGCCACAATCAAAGTGGCTCTTTTCGCTGACGACCCATTGCTGGAGTCCCAATCGATGGCCCAACTTGGCCAAGCTAACCCCAGAGACCAAATGGAGACGCATATCAGTCAATACTCCCTCTTGAGCATCTGGGTAAAGATGGTAAAGTCGCTCGGCAACAAACATCCCCAACACCGAATCGCCAAAAAATTCTAGCCGCTGGTTATTGGCCTTAATGCATCCATCAAAGCAAGTCGGTAAGACGCAAGCTAGCGTCAAAAGATCGGCATCCTTAAAGGTATAGCCGATGCGCTGTTGTAATTGGATCATTGACCACCTCGCTGTTGGATCGCTACCAGCTGCAAGCCGGGTTTGCGTTCTCTAAAGGTGTCCTCGTGAACGGTAAAGGCGATATCGTAGTCCGCATCAATATCCAGCACCATGCCGCACTTAGCACCGCTAAACCAAATGGCCTTTAAACTTTTGCCGTCAGCCGTCTTAAAGACGACTTGTAGGTGGGATTGGTCTTTACCACACGGCTTACGCAATTCGATTTTGGTGCCAGGCTGACAGAGCGCAAAAAGAGGCTTGGGATTGCCTGCGCCTAAGGGTTGGAGACGATTGAGGTCATCAAGGAGAGCATTGTCTATTTGCCCACTGGTCAGCTCGCAATCAATCCAGCAAGAAATAGCGCCTTGCTCCGGAGAGGCCTCTTGTTGCGCATGGCAAGCCCGCTTAAAGGCTTGAGTAAAAGCCTCGACTTGATCGGCACCGAGTCCAAATCCAGCTGCAGCCGCATGGCCCCCACAAGCAGTCAAGTGCGCCTCGCAGGCTTGTAGCACTTGGACGGCATTCACGGCGGTTGTCGAGCGCATGCTACCACGAGCACCAGTGCCGCCATCCTCGAGGCTAATCACCGCCACGGGCACGTGATAGACATCGAGGAGTCGGGCAGCAATTAGGCCAATGATCCCGGGGTGATAATGGCCCACTGCCACAATCGCAGGATCGCCCTCGTGATAGATTTTTTGGCTCATGATTTCTTGGACTGCAAGCTGCTCAAGGGCTTTGCGCTTGTCATTGTACCCCTGCATTGTCGAAACAATTTGGTCGGGGTCATTCATCAAAAGAAATCTCATGGCATCTTTGGGCTGATTCATGCGCCCTGCGGCATTCAAAACAGGCACCAACGAAAAGGCCAGCATCTCTGCAGTGATCTCTTTGTGCGCTTGATTTTGACGTGCGAGCAATTCCTTAAATGTCGGTCGTAGATGGCGATTCATCATGCGTAATCCTGCATCAACCAAAACACGGCTCTCCCCAGTCAAATCGATAATGTCAGCCACCGTAGCCAAGGCCACAAAGTCAAGATAATCATCCGCCGATACGCCCATTGCCTTGCTGAGGCCCGCCTCTTGAGCGAGCTCAACCAAGTGCGTGGCGACCTTGTAAGCCACCGCACACCCACAAAAGGCCGACTCAGGGCAACAGCTCGCCACGTGGGGATTGACAATCACGGATACTGCCGGGAGGCTCTCCGCTGGGGTGTGATGGTCAGTAATGATGACCTCAACCCCTTGCTCTGCCAGCCATGCGCACTGATCAACTGAGGTAATACCACAATCGACCGTGATGAGCAAATGAGGATGAGTATTGGTCAAGCAACGCACCATCGCAGATGCTGTCAAGCCGTATCCCTCTGACTCACGATCGGGAATAAAGGGCGCAACCTTGGCACCCAAGCGCTTCAAGACTTGCCAAAGTAGCGCAGTCGCCGTCAAGCCATCGGTGTCATAGTCACCAAAGACAGTGATCGCCTCGCCAGAGATGATCGCAGACAGCAAACGCTCGGCGGCAGCAGAGACACAGGGAAAGTCCCTCGGGGCTGATAGCGTAGAGAAGTCCTTTTGCAAAAAGGACTTTATCTGCGCCTCATCGCCTACACGGGCATGAAGGAGCTGGGCCAAAATCGGCGACAAGGCGTGCTGCGCGGCGAGGCTCTGCTCAGCAGACTCGTCACGCGGCACCTTAAGTTGCCACTGTCGAGGAAGTGCCATGCCTAGTTAAATCGTACCGTTGCCGCAAACCCGTGGCCATCAAGACCCTCGAGTGCACCAAAAGTTTCAATCGCCTTACGTGTGTGAGCGAGCTCTTCTTGGCTCAATGCCGCAAAGCTCATGCGCGTACGGAAGGTATCCGATGTCAAGCCTGAGAACATTCTTGCTGCGCCGCCCGTAGGCAAGACGTGGCTAGGGCCCGCGATAAAGTCACCAGCCGACTCAGGAGTCCAATAGCCAACAAAGACCGCACCAGCACAAGTAACCTTGTCAAGATAAGCATTGGCCTCCTTGACTTGCAATTCCAAGTGCTCAGCAGCAAAGCGGTTGCACAACTCGACACCTTGGTCAAGATCAGGCACCACGACCATCAGCATCCCTTTATTCGTCAGCATCCGCTCAATAATGTCTCGACGATTACGTGTCATCACTTGCGCAACAACCGCATCACGGACGCGCTCAGCGACAGCTTGAGAATTCGTCACCAAGAAGGATTTCTCCAGCCCACTACCATGCTCCGCTTGCGAAATCAAGTCAGCAGCCACCCAGTCTGGATTGGCATCTTCATCAGCAAGCACGGCAATCTCAGAGGGGCCTGCAACTTGGTCAATGCCGACATAGCCATAGACTTGACGCTTGGCAGCCGTCACAAAGGCATTTCCTGGACCGGCAATCAAATTCACAGGGCGTACCGTTTCCGTACCAAAAGCCATCATACCGATACTTTGGATGCCACCGATACGATAAATCTCAGTCGCACCAGCAACCTTAAGCGCATAGAGCAAAGCTGGATTAACAGCAAGCCCACCACGACTAGGCGTGCAGGCTACGATCTCCTTGACACCTGCGACACGCGCCAAAACAACCGTCATGATCGCAGTACTTGCCAAAGGTGCCGTACCTCCAGGGATATACACCCCCACGCGCTGCATTGGCTTAAATTTCTCACCCAATCGTCCGCCATACGGGCTCTTGATTTCCCAATCGTCACGCAATCCCGCCTCTGAGAAGCGCTTCACTCGATCATAGGCCAAGAGCACGGCATCCTTAATATCTTGAGAAACGGCGGCCTCGGCAGCATCCAATTCAGCAGCAGTGATCAGCATTTGATCAGCAGTCATCTCAGCTTGATCAAAGGCCTTAGCAGCATCCAAGACCGCAGCATTACCACGCGCCTGAATATCCGCCAAAGCCTTGGCGGCGGCCGCCTCTGCAACAGGCGAAAAGGCTGGACGAGACAAAAATGCCTCCACTGAATCGGTTTTATTATCAAAGGACCAATTAACGATTGGAATTAAAGATTTCATCATTCTACTTTCTACTTGTGTATATTCAAGAGGCATAGCCTCCCTCTACAGTTTAGATATTACTTATCAGCAGGGGTCTCGTCTGCACCCTCGGCTTTGCGATTCTCGTAAGCGGCAAGCGCAGCCTCTTGGATTGCCATCTGCTTTTTAACAAACTTTTCAGGCCCCGCGACAGGGTCTACAATAAAGATTCTCGGCACAGGGCGATTGTACTTGAGCAAACGCGCCATCGCAGCCTCGACTCTCATACCAATGCGTTCGGAGACTGCGGCATCGAGGTCTGCCTTATCACGAGCACGTTGTGCCTTTTTACCCAAAAACTTCACAGCGGATGACTTGGCGGCTTTTTCGGCCTTTTTAATCGCCTTAGCCATTACGGTCATCTCAGCATCAACGATTTTACGCTGCTTAGTCAGCCACTTATCACCAGCCTTTTCATCCATATTACCTTTGATCTTGACGTAACGGGGCTCCATCTTAAACGTTTTGGGAATTTTGGGAAAGGTCTTAATGCCGCGTTTGTCGGCCTCTTTGAGCAAGGCGTCCCAATACTTGGTCACCTCAGCCATTGCCTTGGGGAAGACACTCTTTTCCTCTTTGAGCAATGCTTGCAACTCAAGCAATTCCTCACGAGACATCAAGCTGACCTCACGCGTGCCATACATATCATAAAGCGTCACGCCATTCACAGTCGCGGCAAAGGTGAATCCTTGCGCACAGACCAACAACAAACACAATAAGCATTTTTTCATGGGAGATTTCCTATTATTTTAGGGATTAACGACGACGCCCAAATAGACGCAAGAGGAACAAGAACAGGTTGATAAAGTCTAAGTAAAGCGTCAGTGCGCCCAAGATGCCCAAGCGCTTAGCCATTGCCCCATCAGATGGGCGCAAATCACGTGACAACAGGCGGAGTTTTTGTACGTCCCAAGCGGTCAAGCCGACAAAGATCACCACGCCAGCATAATTAATAATCAAATCCAGCTGTGCACTTGCAAAGAAGAAATTCGCAATTGTGGCAATGATCAAGCCCCACAGGCCCATCACACAAATACCACCAACACCCGAGAGATCCATCCGCGTCACACGACCAAAAATCGACACCCCTGCAAACATCCCCGCTGTGATCAAAAAGACCGTCTCAAGGGATGAAACTGTATAGTGCAAAAAGACCCCACTGAGCATCGCACCATTCAGCGCGGCATACCCCAGCAGGCAGGCCAACCCGACCAACCAATTGAAGCGAGTCGCTGACAACGAGAGAAAAAAGACCAGAGCCAATTCTGCGATGACCAGACCAAGCCAGTAGGACATCACAAATTGACGCAACACCTCACTTTGTGCAAAGTACCACGCCACCCCGCCAGAGGTCGCCAATGCAACCGCCATCCACGTAAAGGAAAAATCAATCAGCACCTTAGACATCGACACCGTGCGAGCAGCAACTGGTTCACCCTGCTGGTACATTGATTCTTGGGATTGATTTCGACGATAGTCTGCAACTGGATCATTCATAAAGTCACTCCTAGATGGGTTAAATAAAATATACTATAATATAAATGCCTACAAAAAGCAAGACCAAAATGGCTAAACCCACCTTAAAAAGTGGACTTCTTCTGCG
>CAYZIC010000054.1:0-15557 GCA_964478335.1 uncultured Lentisphaeraceae bacterium
GAAGACAGCAGATTTACAGTCTGCCCCGGTTGGCCACTTCGGTACCCCACCAAAAACGGGCATATAATTGCATACTTTGACATATTTTGCAAGCATAAAGAGCTCATTAGGGGCTGTTTTGTATGTCTGCCTATGATACGTCAATGGGTTATGATTGTTGTGGCATTGCGGTTACGTCGTAGATAGCTGAGGGTTTGGTGATTTTGAGGTGAGGTGGCAGGCTTTTAACCGCAAAAGATTCAGGTGACGCTTGCTACCGCTGCGCAGAAAAACAAGGCAGTAGCTGCATCGTACGAGGTAAAAAACTGCGGTTAAAAAACGCATAGCCCCTCCGTCTAGAGCTGCAGTCGTAACCCAAAGGGTGCGCAGAGACCATCCCAAAAGGCACAGCCTTCACCCCCACAAAAAGTCTGCCTAAGACACGAATCGACCCTTAGGGAGTCTCGTTGACCCCATGGTAGAGGGAAGAGGCCGCTCCCTGACAAGGAGGCCGATCACCTACAACAGCCTCTCGGGTCAGGCTTTGCTGACGCTGCGCTTGCATTGAGCTCGCTACGCTTGCAGGACTGCCAGTAGGAGCCTTAGACTACCCGTCCGTCGCGCCGATCTCCCCCTTTTCACGCTGCAACGGCTCTGCACTTCTGTGATTAGCGGCTGAGGTCGCTGGGCATTTGCCAGGCGGTGGCGCTCAGGTCAATGGGGGTGACTTGGGGGGCATCGCACATGGCGGTGCGTTTGAATTGGCTGCGGGTGAAGCGGCTGAGGAAGGTTGCGAGGGTGCTGGTGAGGATGGCTTGGCTGTAGGTCTGGGCGAAGGCGTGGCTGGCGAGCTCGAGAAGCTCTTGTTTGCCAAGGGCATACCGCACAAAGTAATAGAGGTAGAAGTCGTGGAGGTCGTAGTTGCCAATGATGCTCTCGGTGTATTGGGCTCCGGGAATGAGCTCGGGTGAAACGGGCGTATCGACGATGTCCAGGAGGATGCAGGCGGCATCGCCTGCGTAGGCGGGGGTGCTGGCGATGTGGCGGATCATGGTGCGCATGAGGGTTTTGGGCACGCCTGCATTGACGCCGTACATGGCGATCTGGTCGCCGCCAAAGGTGCAAAAGCCTAACGCCACCTCTGAGAGATCGCCTGTGCCAATGACGAGGCCGCTGGTTTGGTTGGCGAGGTCCATGAGGATTTGGGTGCGTTCTCTGGCTTGGGCATTCTCATAGGTAATGTCTTTGATGGCGGGGTCGTGTCCGATGTCGGCGAAGTGTTGGGTGACGGCGGGGGCAATGGGAATGGTGCGCAGAGGAATGCCGAGGGCGGTGGCGAGGGCGGTGGCGTTGTCCTTGGTGCGGTCGGATGTACCAAAACCGGGCATGGTGATGGCGAGGATTGTGCTCAGGGGCAAGTCGAGGCGTTGGCATGCGGCAATGGCCACGAGGAGGGCGAGGGTGGAGTCAAGCCCTCCGGAGAGGCCGAGCACGAGACTCTTGGCGTGGGTGATGGTGATGCGTTTGGCAAGGGCCGCTGCCTGAATGGCGAGGGCGCGGGCGCAGGTTTGGGCGCAGGTAGCGGGGTCTTGTGGAATGAATGGGGTGGGGGAGATCTTGGCATAGGCACCATCGATGTCGTGGTAAAACTCGGGCACGTCGACAATACGAATGGTATTGGCGAAGGGGGCTTTGTTAAAGGCCGTCTCGTTGCGACGGATGGTTTCGATCCAGATGGGGTTAAAGTCTGCAATAGCGCAGTCGCCTTGGCCTTGGAGGGCATCGCTCTGGTCGAGGATTTCGCCGCAACTGGCGATGAGGTTGTGGCCGGCATAGACACCCCAAGAGGTTGATTCGCTCGGGGCTGCGCCTGCCATGACCACGCAGGCACTCAGGCTGCTGGAGAGCGATTGGGCGAGGAGCTGGCGTGAGGCTTGGCTGGTGGTGGTTTCTTGCTGGGCATAGGGGAGGAGAATGAGCTGGGCACCCGCCTGCACGAGTCTCTCGCAAGGTGAGACAAAAGACTGGGCGTCGTTGCCAAAGGCTACGCCAAAGCGTAGGGAGAATTCGCAGTCAAAGACGAGGTCATTGCCAAAGGGAACTTCAAAACCACAGAAAGAGACCGATTCTACGCGGGCATCGGCGGCGGGAGCGAATTGGCGGCGTTGGGTCGTCAAGCGGCCGATTTGAAGGGTTTCTTTGGGGATGAGGCCGATGATGCCACCGCAATGAAGCACTGCGGCGCAGTTAAAGAGACGAGACCCCACAATAACGGGCAAGCCAACGACGAGAACCGCTTCTAAGCTGATGGAGGCCATTTCTGCCAAGAGCCAGTCGAGGGCGGCTTCGGTTTCGCGCAAGAAGTCTGCATTGCCATAGAGGTCGCCACAGGTGGCGCCGGTGAGGGAGAGCTCGGGTGTCAGCACGGTGTGAGCGCCAGCATCGACGGCCTGCTTAAAGGCGCTGGCGATGGCTTGGGCATTTGCTTGGGGATTGCCCACGGTAATGGCGGGGCTGATGGCAATGACGCGGTAGAAGTCTTTCATGGTGGGAAAACCTTTCTTTATTTGAGGTAAATCTGGAGGCCCCTTTGAGTCGGGCTTGGGGGTGGGGGAAGGGTGTCGATCTCAACCCACGTGAAGGTGGGGCTGTTGTGCCCAGCAAAAAGGGAGATGAATTTTAGGTAAGTGGCATTATCGAGCTTGTTTGCTTGAATGCTGGGGGTGGCCTCGCATAACCATTTGTTGAGCGGTTCGTTGAGCGTGGGGGAATAAGCGAATGGCTTGACGAGTGCTGATGCGGAGTCTTTGATGGGATCAAAGGGAATGGCCTCTGCAAAGGTAAATGTGCCGTCGGTGAGGGTGATGAGGCTCTTGTCGGGGCAGGAGACTTTTGCTCTGATGAGCTCACCTTCACCTCTGATGAGTGCGATATCATCCTCGCCATTAAAGCCAAAGTTAGCCTGGGTCACACCCTCTGGTAGCGTGGCGGTCGACCAGGCTTTGCCAAAGGTCATGGAGGCACCTGGCTCAAGGGAGCCTTTGAGCCAGATGTCGGTAGTCGTGGCATCGGTGCTCTCGTATTTACGAATGGCGTAGTCGATGAGGTCGATGGGCTGGTCGGTGAAGTTGGTCACGCGCACGAGCTTGAGGTTGGATTTGCAGATGCCGGTGATGGCAAGGGTGGTGGGCAGCGCAGGGTTGGGTTCGGGAATATAGGCGCTGACGTGCGTTTGGGTGCCAGGGATGGGTTCCCAGGAGATGTTGCCAGTGCGATCGCGATAGATGCGTGTCGGGGGGAGGAGCTCTGGCGTGGTGAAGGAGATGACGGGGGAGGCGGGGGCGTGGTTGGTGGCATCCCAGAGGCGAGTGTAGTAGGTGGTGCCTGGCATGAGCTGGGTGAGGGTTGCCGCCGTGCCGGTGGCGGGCTGACTGGTGTAAGCGCCTGCCTCCTCGGTCATGTGAGTCACGCGTACGTCGAGTTGGTCAAGGGTTGCTTTGTCGCAGTCGACCTGCAGGGAGATGCGTTTGGTGGCGGTGTAGCATTTGATCGGAATGGCGATGAGCGTCGTGGGCTGCTCTGGAACAATCTGATTCGTGAGGCCATTCTCGCTCGTCTTATAACGTATTTGCGTGCAGGCGAAGGATTCGCCATCTCTGTGAACAATCTCGATGCGGAGCTCACCGCCGTCCCAACTGGCGGGAAGATCGAGGGGAATCAGCGTATCTGATGCCAGATGGGCGACTTGGGGATTGAGGACGCTCTCAGGCCGAACGTCTAATGCTGTTGGCACTTGCGCTGTGTCGAGGATGAGGTGTTGGGGTTGGTCTTTGTCAAATGCCCAGGAGGCGTTGGCACTGGTGTAGGAGAGCGCATCGGCGGCAAAGGCGGTGGCGGTGGGTTGTTCAAAGAGGTAAAAGAGGGCCTTGCATACGAGCGGTTCGCCTTGGTTGGTGGCGATCGTGACGCGAATGGTATAGTAGAGCTTGGGGGCGTAGTTGGCGCAGGTGATGGTGCAGCTGGGGGAGGTTGAGATCGTTTGCCAGTCACCGTCAGTACCGATTGATTGGGCGAGCTCCCAGGTGTAGCGAGGCGCAAAGTAGGGCTCGACGGGCGCAGTCAGGGTCAGGGTCTCGGCGGTTGAGTGGCGTTCTGAAGAGAGCCCCTGAATCTCGGTGGTGATGGTTGAGTCGGGTATGCCGTAAGCGACGGATAGAATGGCGACCTTGTTGTCGATGGATGTGTGGGTATTCTCGATCGTGAGGGTGTCATTGATCGAAATGGGAGAGGCAAAGGTGTAGGTGATGGTCGTGGGGTCGTCGGAAATGGCGGTCTCAGGCAACGGTTGACCGCAGACCGAGAGGTGAGCGACTTTGCTTTTGGTGTGAGTGGTGCCAGCGACTACGACGAGGCTGATTTGGCTGACGGGCTGCGTGAGAATAGGCGAGGTGAGGGTCGAGGTCGTTGACCCACCTCGCAAGATCGGTACGTTACGTTTTTCGGAGGCGGGGCGGTCGTCAACACGGATGTCTTGACCTTGCCAGGGTGCTGCAGGATTTCCCTGCGTGGTCACCTCGTGGGTGCCATAGGCATGGGCATACTTGGCGTCAAATGTCACAGAGACCATCTCAGCCTGCAGGGAGAACGAGCAGGCTGTGAGGGCGATTGTAAGCAGCGATTTGATCCAAGTCATGCCAACTCCTAACAGGCGGCGAGGCCGTATTGTGAACAGTGCACAGTAACAGTGGACAGGGGGCGGCCGAGCCGCCAGTCACTAGCAGATGGGCTCTGCTTCGGTGACTTCAGCGGCTTCTTCAGCGGCTTCAGGGACGTCGGTGGTTTCGGCGGTCTCGATGACGGCGTCGACGATGTCTTGGGCGTCGGCCTGTTCGGCGGCTTCTTCTGCGGCAATGGCGGCCAAGGCGATGCGCTTTTCTTCTTCCTTGATTTGGCGTGCCTTTTCGGCTGCTTCATGGACGGAGTCAACGATGGCTTGTTCTTCGGCGGTCAATTCGACGTCGGCTTCGTTGGCATTGATCTTGTAGCCCAGGAGGCGGCATTCGAGGGAGCCATTCCAGAAAGGAACAATGGCGGATGTCTTGAGCTTGATCTGGAGGGAGAGGGGGCGGCTTGAGGTGATGAGCCAAGCTTGCCAGCCGGGTTTGGTTTTGAGCCAGGTGCCGATGTTAGTGTAGAGCGGCATGAGTGATTCGTCGTCCTCGAGGCGTTCGCCATAGGGAGGATTCATGAAGATCAAACCGGGCTTATCTACGTGGAATTCCGTTGCGGCAAAGTCGCACGACTGGAACTTAATAAAGGTATTGATACCTGCACCGATGGCGTTGGAGAGGGCTTGGTCGATGGCATCCCATTCGATATCGCTGGCGATGATGGGGGGCATTTGGTCAGGATCGGTGACGATGGCGTCCTTGGCTTGGGCGATCATGTCTTTCCAAATCTGTGCGGGGGTTGCGCCAAAGGTACGACGCACCGAGCTGCCGGCGCTTTCACCAGGGATGATGTTGTCCCAGCCCTTTAAGAACATAAAGCCGAAGTGGCTGCGAAAGATACCCGGCGCGACATTGGCCGCGATCATGGCAGCTTCGATCGCAGGTGTACCCGACCCGCAGAAAGGCACGACAAAGGGGCTCTTCTTATCCCATCCCGTTGCCATGATACAGGCTGCGGCGAGGGATTCTTGCATGGGGGCTTTCCAGCTGTTGAGGCGGTAATTGCGGCGGGAGAGGGTGACCGACGAGGTGTCGATGTAGCACTTGGCGTGCATATCGTCCCAGTGGAGGAAGATTGCCGCGGTGTCAGGACTCTGGGTTAAACGATCCCCGAAGCGCTTTTGGAGGCGGTCGACGATGGTTTTGGCGTTGATCTTGTTGACGCCGACATCGCCATCCATGAGGGGGTGACCATCGACGGTGATATCAACAGGAACGTAGCCCTCGAGATCTTTGTTGCGGCTGAGCCAGAGCTCGATGTCCTCGGTGAGGCGCTCTTCAGCGCGGCGTAGGGGAGCATGGGTATCGGTGATGACGCAACCATTGATGGAGGCTTTGATTGGGACAGATCCCGCGACATTGGGGCGCTTGCCGAGCTTTTCGCGGAGGCGGTCGACGATGGCGTCTTTCATCTTGAGCGTGGGCATACGGGTGTCCAAGATGGTCGGGTTGTTGATCGTGATGTTGTTCACGACAAAGGGATGATCGATGGAGAGGATCTCTTCCCACGGAGCATAGTATGCCAAATCATAGAGATCCTTGATATTGCGGCATTTGGTGCTCTGGAAAAAGGGCCACAAGACGCGTTGAGCGGTGCGCAAATGGAGGTTGAGGCGCATGATGTCACGCGCTGGGTTGGGGGCTTCGATGCCGACCATGGTGTCGGAGCCACCGAGGATTTTATAGCCCATTTCGGAGAGCTCTTGCTTCAAAAAAGGCATCGCGCCACGGGCGCAGGAGATGGTGAGGTTGGTTTTGTCTGTCCAGATATTACGCATGATTAGGTACTCCATCGGTGGCGGCTGCAAAATCCTCGAGGGCGTTTATTTTACGCGAGAGGATTGCAAGTCGGTTTGATGCTGATTGCACAGCAGATAAAGACTGATTGATGTTTTTCTCGATTTTGTCGAGCTCGGAATGATAAAGAGTCAAGTCATTCTTGACCTTGGTCAAGAGTTGCCAGACTTCTGATGATTTTTGTTGAATGGCAAGCGTCTTAAAGCCGACTTGCAAGGCATTGATGAGGGCCGATAGGGTCATTGGGCTTGCAACGAGGATGCGGTATTTGCGCTGGATCTCCTCGAGCCATTTGCCATGGCGTGCGACCTCGGCATAGAGCCCCTCTGTTGGCAAAAATAGAATACCAAAGTCGGTCGTATAGGGCGGGGCTAAATAGCGCGTCCGAATGGCAGATGCATCTGTACTCAATCGCACAAAGAGGCGCTTGGTGTAGGTGTCGATGAGACTCTCGTCATTGAGTTGATGTGCTTGTAAGAGGCGCTCGTAATCCTCGCGGGGGAACTTCGAGTCGATCGGCAAATAGACCGGCCCCGTATCTCCCCCGGGTAGCTTGATCGCATACTCGACCACACTCTTGGGGGCGTGGGGATTGGGGTGAACGTTTTGTTCAAATTGGCTAGGAGCCAAGATGTCGCCGAGGATTGCGCCGAGTTGGACTTCGCCCCAGGTGCCACGCGTCTTGACATTGCCCAAGAGTGCATTAAATTGATCGACCGAACCCGAGAGCCGGTCGACCTGATTGAGCCCGATACGTACCTCGGAGAGATGCTTCTCTACGACCTTAAAGCCCTCCTCAAAACGCGTGCGCATCGAGAGCTGGAGCTCTTCGCGTTGTTGCGAATTGAGCGAATTGTGCAATTGCAAGAGATCATTGAGACGGGCATTGAGGCGCGACTCGGTGAGCGAGAGCTCGTCTTGTTGCGCAGAGGGTAATTTGGTTAGACGCCCGAGCAACATCGCAATCAACCCAATGGCTACTCCTACTAATAGGAGTAGCACACCGAGTAAAATGACTGTGGGCTCGAGGGGCATCGTTGGTCTGACTTATTGCATGGCTGCGGCAAGGGCATTGCCGAATTCCGAGCACTTGACCTCGGTCGCACCGTCCATCAAGCGGGCAAAGTCATAGGTCACCTGCTTGGAGGCGATCACCTTGTCCATTGCCTCGATCAATTTGTCGGCAGCCTCAGTCCAGCCCATAAAGCGGAACATCATCTCGCCAGAGAGGATCAAAGAGCCCGGGTTGACCTTGTCCAAGTTGGCATACTTAGGAGCCGTACCATGAGTCGCCTCAAAGACCGCCACGCCAGTGGTGTAGTTGATATTGCCACCAGGAGCGATACCGATACCACCCACGCAAGCGGCCAATGCGTCAGAGACGTAGTCGCCATTGAGGTTGAGCGTCGCGATGACATCGTATTCTGCAGGGCGGGTCAAGATCTGCTGCAAGAATGCATCGCAGATGCAATCCTTGACGATGATTTCACGACCAGTCTTGGGGTTCTTAAAGCTGCACCAGGGACCCTTGTCAATCAGCTCTGCGCCGAATTCTTCGCGCACCAATTCGTAGCCCCAGTCACGGAATGCACCCTCGGTGAATTTCATGATATTGCCCTTGTGCACCAAGGTCACGCTCTTGCGATCATTGTCGATGGCATACTTCACCGCTGCGCGAATGAGGCGCTTTGAGCCATCATGAGAAACGGGCTTCACGCCGATGGAGGAGCATTCCGGGAAACGGATCTTCGTCACGCCCATTTCCTTGGTCAAGAAATCGACGACCTTTTGTGCTTCGGGTGTGCCAGCCATCCATTCCACGCCAGCGTAGATGTCCTCGGTGTTTTCACGAAAGATCACCATGTCGGTCAACTCCGGGTGGAGCACAGGCGAGGGGACGCCATTAAACCAGCGCACTGGGCGCAAGCAGACGTAGAGGTCGAGCATTTGGCGAAGGGCGACATTGAGCGAACGGATCCCGCCGCCGATAGGCGTGGTCAAAGGCCCCTTGATCGAAACGAGGTAATCTCGGCAAGCGGTTACCGTTTCGTCAGGCAACCAGGTGCCTTCGCCATAGACAGCGTTAGCCTTTTCCCCGGCAAAAACTTCCATCCAGGCGACCTTGCGTGTATCGCCATAAGCAGCCTTAACGGCGGCATTCCACGCAACCATTGCTGCCTTGGTAATGTCTGCACCAATGCCATCACCCTCAATAAAGGGAATTACTGGCATGTTGGGCACGCAAAGCTTGCCATCATCACCCATTGTGATCTTTTCACCAAACGCCGGAACCTGAATCTTGTCATATGCCATAACGATCTACCTCATTTAAAATAAACTATAAAGAACAACTTGAAATTGCCCCTTATTATAGCGGAAAAGGTCGATAAAAAGCAAGCCCAAAATAGCGTAAATCGTGAAAATTTCGAGTAGGCCGCACCCTCTGTCTGATCCGTTACAAGAGGTATTGCCCCTCACATTTGCGAGCCTAGCGAGCTAATCGGGTACAAAGCATCCCTTTTTGATGGTCTTCAGGCAGAATGGACAAAGATTGAGCTTGCAATTTGTGCACCATTATGCCATACTTACGGCGTTCTATTATTACCTATTTCAAAATAAGAAAGTGTATCTAATGCGTAATTCAATGTTGATGACCTTACTGTTGTGTGCCCCAATGATGCTCAGTGCCGCAGATGTTGCCGCCCCCGCTGAAAACCCCACCGATGGTGGCTATGATCAGATGTTGGAGTCCTTTCTCAAAACCTCCGAGGAGAAAATGCAGACGCGCACGTATCGTTGCCGTCACGTCTCGGCCGAAACGGTACGCCGCCTGCTCGAAAACTTTATCTCCCCAGCTGGTATCGTTGCTCGCAGTGATGAGGATGACTTTGTCGTGGTGAGCGATGTCGAGTCGCGCATGACGCAGATTGATGACATTGTCAAGCAAGCCGATCGCCCCGTGCCCCAAGTCCTTGTCGAAGCACGCATTGTGGAGTTTGAGCTGACCGATGACTTTGCTAAGGATGTCAAGCTCGGCTTCGCCAAAGCGGGCATCCCCAGCCAAGCAGGCTCTATCCTCGGCTCCATGGCAGGCGCTCCTGATCTCAGTAAGGAAACGGGTATCACTAAGCTCAATGGCGTTGGTGCCAATACCACTGGCGAATTGTGGTCGATGGTCGGTAATGATAAGACGAAGTTTTGGATGGCAATGAAGTATCTGCAGACTAAAAACTACGGCCGTCTGCTCTCTGCACCAAACTTGATCATTCGCCGCGGTGCCAATGGTAGCATCAATACCGGTGAAAAGGTCCCAATCACAGTTGTGACAGGAACGGGCGATAATGCGATCAATTCGACGCGTTATGAGAATGTCGGTGTCAAGCTGACCGTCCAACCGGTGATGATCTCTGGCGAACAGGTGCGTCTCAAGATCACCCCTGAGGCCTCGAGCGTGAATCGTTACCAAGAGGGCACTGGTGCTCCTTACATTAATACGCGTTCGCTCACGACAGAAATGGAAATGACCAGTGGCGAATTGATCATCCTCGGCGGTCTCTTGCAAAATGAAAACCGCATGACCAAATACGAGGTGCCCTATCTCTCCAAGATCCCCTTGTTGGGGTGGTTCTTTAGGGGCGAGACCTCTAAGCTGAAGACTTCGCAGCTGGTCGTCTTTATCACCCCCTATATCTTGACACCTGGCAATAAGGGTGAGCGCGATGCGATGCAGCGTGGCGTAGTCTCGGGTAAGGTGCGTGACAATGTGCGTGATGTTGAGCAAAATATGCGCCAATCGATGCCCAATCTGTGGGAGCCGATGCCCAATCTCGATATCTTGACCTCTGATCAAAATCCTGTGTCTGCTGAACAAATTTTTGTAGAATAGATAGGAGTGCAGATGTCTATATTAACGTATTTCAAAGCCACCGCTTGTGGCCTCCTGTTGGCCCTGACGTTGTGTGGCTGTGGTCAAGGCGATTCAGCAGAAGCCCAGCGCACTGTCAATGACCGCACCTACATGGTCAAACGCGGCAACTTCGCCATCCCAATCCGTTTGCAAGGGGAACTCTCGTCGATCAAAGAGCATGAGTTTCGCTTTAACGTCTCCAAAGGCGGACGCAATTTGACCTTTACCTACGTCTTGCCTGACCGATCGGTCGTCAAAAAGGGTGATGTCGTCTTTCGCGTCTCCGATGAATGGTTTATCAATGAACAGAAGCGCCTCGAGCAAGAGTTGCAAGATTCGATGCGCGATCGCGATCAAGCCGAGCAAGACTTGATGAGCCTGCGTAGCGAAATCACCTCTCAAGTGAAAAAGGTTGCCACCACCTTGCGCAATGCCCAAGAGGCCCTTACCAAGTACAATGCCCAAGAAGCACCTGACAAGAAGAAGCAATTGCTCAATACGATCAACGAAAAGGTCGTGGCGGTTGATTCCGCAGCCGCTGAGCTCTTTAAGGCGCAGCTGGACTTGACCGCGGCTTATTCCTCGGATGATGAGAATGCCGTCGAGCTTGCCAAGAAGCGCATTGTCGAAAAGGAGAGCACCCTCGCCAATGCCGACAACAACCGTATGTCTGCGGTCGAATCGTTGCGTAACTTTCGTCGCTATGAGCACAAGAATAAGCTCGAAGCGCTACGTGAGTCTCTAAGCCAAGCGGCCTTGGGGGTCAAAAAAGAGATGGTGGGCATCCGAGTTAAGTTCGCAAAGAAAGAGATCGCCTTAGCCGCTTTTGACAAAAAGATCGAACGCTTCAACAAAGATCTCAAGATCATAAAGGAGATCTTTCCCAAGCTTGAGATGCGCGCACCCGTCGATGGTATGCTCTTCCTCAATAATGACTCTTGGCGTTATCGAGAAAATGGAGGTCTAAAGGCAGGTACTGAGGTCGATCAAGGTGCTTTGCTTGCGAAGATTCCTGACTTGAGTAAGTTTTCTGTCGGGGTCAATGTGCCTGAAGAGTTTCGAGCATTGCTTAAAGAAGGCTTACCCGCCTACATTCGCACCAAAGCGGTACCCGATTTGGTTTTGGGGGGCAAGGTCAAGGAGATTGCCGGCGCATCACGCAACCTCGTGGAGTGGGACTCATCGACGCCTAAAGTCTATGCTACCGAAATTTCTACAGACACCTCTGATTCACGTTTGACGCCAGGCATGTCTGTCAATGTCGAGATCCTCGCTGATGAGGTGAAAGACGCCTGCTTTGTGCCTATTGAAGCAGTCTACAATCGTGATGGCAAGACCATGGTCAAGCGATTGACTGCTGGATCTGATGCCGTTAAAGAGGTTGAGGTCTCATGCGCACGCTCATCGGTCGACTTTGTCGAGATTGACAAAGGCATCGAGCCAGGTGACATCATCCTCCTTAATCGGGAATAGTCATGGCTGAAGAACCACTCATCCAACTCAACCAATTGGCCCGTGAGTTTACCGCAGGCGGTTCGGTCATTCACGCCCTCTATCCGACCGACTTGACAATCAATCGTGGTGACTTTGTGACGATCATGGGTCCCTCAGGAGCAGGTAAGTCGACCCTGCTCAATATCTTTGGTCTGCTGATCCCGCCCAGCTCCGGATCTTATAGCCTCAATGGTGAGATTGTCTCCTCGCTCTCAGATAGTGCCACTTCTCACGCTCGAGGCCGACTTATGGGGATGGTCTTTCAATCTTTTAACCTCTTGCCGCACTTGACGCTCCTTGAGAATGTCAGCGTGCCCATGCAGTATGCCCGCATCCCCTATCATCAAATGAAAGCCCGCGCCAAAGAGGTCCTCGACCAAGTCGGCCTCGCAGGTCGCTATCATTCGCGCCCGACGCAGCTCTCAGGTGGACAATGCCAGCGTGTGGCAATCGCTCGCGCCTTGGCCAACAATGCCCCGCTCATCTTGGCCGACGAACCGACCGGTAACCTCGACGAAAAGACCGGTAATGAGATTATGGAGATCTTTCAAGGACTTAGCCGAGAGAATAAAACCATCATCATGGTCACGCACAACCCCAGCTACGAGAAGTATGCCACACGTGCGCTCTGGATTAAAGATGGCATTGTCACGGAGACCAAACGATGAACTTCTTTCAGTGGCTTTTTACCATCTACTCGAGCTTGTCGAGACACATTGTGCGTTCTTTTTTGGCGGTGCTCGGCATCGTCTTGGGTATTGCGGCGGTGGTCGCCATGCTGGCCATCGGCGAAGGCGGCAAACGCGAAGCCATTCGCCAAATCTACGAGCAGGGTATCGACAATATCGTGTTGTCGAGTATTCCACCAGAGGAGAATAAAGAGAATAAGCACACCGTAGACAACAATAATCGATTGCCACCTTATGGGATTGTGCAGCGTGACGTTGACCACATTGAGCTCTTTGACAATGTCGTCAAGAGTGTGCCATTTAATGTTTTTGAAAAGTCCAAGCTTTACCATCAGGGTGAACCGCTCGACGTGCGTTTGGTGACGACGAGCCCCGACCTGTTGAGTTTGGTCCATTGTCAGATGGTGCGTGGACGATTTTTGGCCGACCGAGAGGAATTGACTGGATCGATCTCGTGTGTCTTGGGGGAAGCTGCCGCGCGCAAGATCTTTGGCTACGAGAATCCTTTAGGTAAGCAGGTTTTTGTTAATAATTCGACGCTAACGGTCGTGGGTATCTTGTCTAATCCCTCTAAACGCCTCTTGGTTGCAGATCTTGACCCAGATAATACGTGCTTTGTCCATGTCTCCCATGAGCGCATCTTTAAGTTGCAACGTGATGCACGACGATGCGAATATCGACACATCTATTTTAAGGTACGCTCAATTCCCCATGTGCCAGATACCGTAGGCCGTATCCGCACCTACTTAAATGCGACCCATCCAACCAATGATGTGACCGCAAGTGCGCCCTTTGAGCTACTCAATGCCACCGCCAATACGAGCAAGCTCTTTACCATTATCTTGACCTCGATTGCGGCGATCTCCCTGCTTGTCGGCGGTATCGGTATCATGAATATCATGCTCGCCAATATCTACGAGAGGACTCGTGAAATCGGCGTACGCAGAGCGCTGGGTGCACGTAAGGTTGATATTATTTTGCAATTCTTAGGTGAATCGGTTATCCTAACCTCGGTAGGCGGTGGTTTGGGGGTCTTTTTTGGCTGGCTTAGTGCCTGGGCGGCTGTTCTGATCGCCGACAAGGTCATCTACGCAACCATCACACCTGAATCAATCATCCTCGCACTTTCGGTGGCCATTGGCACTGGTCTCATCTTTGGCACTTACCCCGCGTGGAAAGCCGCCCAACTCGACCCGCTTACGGCACTACGACATGAATAATCACCCCGCACCCAACTTATCGCAAATCAAGACGGCCTTTAGGGATTACTTTAAAACTTTCCCCAAAGCAGAAATGCACGCCTTAAAGTATGCCCATACTTGCCGAGTGGTCGCCAATGCTCAAGCCATTATCGAGGGTGAGAGTGAGCGATTTACGGCCGATCTTGCGATTCGTGGACTGACCGCATCTTGGCTGCATGATATTGGGCGCTTTAAGCAATTTGAGAAGTATGGGACATTTAGTGATAATCAATCAGTCGACCATGGGCTCTATTCGTGTATGGTGACTCTTGAGCTCAACTTACTCGACGATTTGACTCCCCTTGCACGCAATCAGATCCTTCAAGCCATTGCCAATCACAACAAAGCCGAGATCCCGCAATTCATCTCTGGCGACGATCGTCTCCTAGCCGCCTTGGTGCGTGATGCCGACAAGCTCGACATCTTTGGCCTCCTGGATGACCTCATTCAAGACCCTGACTATCTCCCAGCCCATCCAGAGATTTATTGGCATTTGCCCTACGATGCACCTCCCTCTGCGCCTGTCATGGAGGCATTGCACAAAGGCGTGCCGATCGATTACAAAGAGATCAAGACCTTTTGCGACTTTGTCTTTATTCAGCTCGGCTGGATCATTAGTGGTCTAGAATTTGCCACCTCTCATCGACTCGTCGCCCAGCGTCACCACATCGACAAACGCGAGGCATTTCTGACCCAATTACTCCCTAATAACCAAGCGCAGATCCATGAAATCTGCCAGCTCGCGAGGGCTGCTCGCTGAGGTAGCTCCTGTCAGAGAGGGTGTTACCTCAGAGCGGACGGTTGGCAGTGGAGCACCTAATTGACCGAATTTTAGCCTAATGAGCTTGGCCACCTGCGGCGGCTTTGGTTGCGTTTTTTTGACTATTGATGCGTTTATTCTTAAACGCAGGCCCCTGTGCTCGCCCCCGCCCCTGTGCTCGCACTGCGCCAGGACAGCCTGCCTATCTCTCACAAAGAGGCGGAGTGGATGCTGAGGCGGCCTGCGGAGGCTACCGGGCTTGAGAGGCTCTAAGAGACCTCGGATGTCAATCTAGGGCAACTTAAATCCGCGCACCTCAGGCTCGAGGGTGACGGCGTAATTTTGCTGGATCATCGAGCGCAATGAGAGGATCAATGCCAAGACATCAGATGCGGTGGCAGTGGGGTCTGTGGCGATAATGTTGGCGTGGATATCGGTGACATAGGCCCCTCCGATGCGCATTTCTTTCGCGCCACTTTGATCAAGCATAATACCTGCAGTTGTGCCAGTGGGAGGATTTTTGAAGACTGACCCACAGGTGCGCATACCTTGGATTTGCACACGTTTTTGTTTGTATTCCTTGCGGGCTTGGGCGATCTCATTGGGATCGCCCGGAGAGAGGTTGAGGCTGATTGCGGTGATCGAGAGTCCTTTGAGTCCATGCACGGATCGATAGCCGACCTTAAAATCTTTAGCAGGGCTGTGGAGCTTTTGTCCTGCTTGGTCGACATATTCGAGGCCTTCAACGTAGGCCCAGAGGTCTTGTTTAAAGGCACCAGCATTCATGCTCCCCCATCCGCCAATGAGACCTGGGACGCTTTGCATGAATTCGAGTCCAGAGAGTCCATCGACTTGGAGCTTGTCTAAGAGTGCTTGTCCAGAGAGTGACGCACCGGCAGTGATGCGGTTGCCTTCGCGGGTGTAGGTGGAGAATGCTGAACCCTTGAGCTGATAACAGAC
>CAYZIC010000055.1:0-15435 GCA_964478335.1 uncultured Lentisphaeraceae bacterium
AGCGGAGCGGGTAGCGGAGCGGGTAGCGGAGCGGGTAGCGGAGCGGGTAGCGGAGAGTAGCGGAGAGTTATTGATAGGCTGAGCGGAGAGCCCTCTTTAAAGCTCGGAGCGGTGCCTGTCAGTAACTCGGAGCCTGTGGGGTAGATCGTCTCGGAGGTGGCGGTGGTTGATGGGCTCCCTTATATAAGGAAGGTTGGCTTCCCTCACAGGGAGCATCTGCTTCCTTATCGAAGGAGGGCGGGCTTCCCTCACAGGGAACACCTGCTTCCCTCACAGGGAGGGCGGGCTTCCTTATATAAGGAACATCTGCTTCCCTCTATAAGGAAGCAATTGCGTGTCCATAAGGATCGATGCGTGTCTTAGTAAGTGTCGACGCGAGTCTTAGGTAAGGATTGCGTCGACGGTTGCGGTGGGTACGAAAAAAGCCCCGCGGTGAGGCGGGGCTTTTTTGGATAGGCTATCGGGGTAGCTTACTTGGTGCCGTAGTAGGCATTGGTGTAGAGCTCCTTGATTTCCTTGATCAAAGGATAACGGGGGTTAGCCGGTGTGCATTGATCGTCGAAGGCTTCTTCGGAGAGGCTATCGAGGGTGTCAAAGAAGGTCTTTTCATCGACGCCGAATGCCTTGATGGATTCGGGGATACCGATTTCCTTCTTGAGGCCTTCGATAGCGGTGATGAGCTTCTCAACCTTTTCGTCTTCATTCTTACCGCCGAGGCCGAGGAATTCTGCAGCGCGAGCGTAGCGGGACTTGGCCAAAGGATAGGAGTATTGAGGGAAGGTTGCTTGCTTGGTGGGATCTTCAACAGCGTTGTAGCGGATGACTTCGCAGATGAGCAGTGCGTTAGCGATACCGTGAGGGATGTTGTAACGAGCACCGAGCTTGTGAGCCATGGAGTGGCAGAGACCCAAGAATGCGTTAGCAAATGCCATACCGCCGAGGTTTGCAGCGTAGTGCATCTTTTCGCGAGCCTTGCGGTTCTTACCGCCTTCGTTATAGGAAGCGGGCAAGTACTTGAAGACGAGGCGGGCGCATTCGAGAGCGACGCTGTTGGTGTATTCGGTGGAGAGGACAGAGACGAGTGCTTCGAGAGCGTGGGTCAATGCGTCAATACCGGATGCAGCGGTCAAGCCACGAGGCATGGAGAGTACGAGCTCAGGGTCGACGATCGCCATGTCAGGGGTCAATGCGTAGTCAGCGATAGGATACTTCTTGTGAGTCTTGCTGTCGGTAACGACGGCGAAAGGTGTCACTTCAGAGCCAGTACCAGAGGTGGTAGGCACAGCAACCATCATAGCCTTCTTACCGAGCTCGGGGAAGGAGTAGATGCGCTTTTCGATATCCATGAAGCGCATAGCCATGTCTTCGAACTTCGCTTCGGGAGCTTCGTAGTTGAGCCACATCATCTTAGCAGCGTCCATAGGGGAGCCGCCGCCGAGAGCGATGACTACGTCTGGCTTGAAGAAGTTCATGCGAGCGACACCAGCTTCGATGGTTTCGGTATCAGGGTCAGGCTTAACTTCGGAGAAGATCTCGAAATCGATGCCGATGGCTTCGAGGACGGAGGTGATCTTGTCGGTGTAGCCGAGGTCGAAGAGGGGCTTGTCAGTCACGATGAAGGCGCGTTTACGGCCTTCGAGTTCGCGGAGAGCGAAAGGCAAGCAACCAAACTTGATGTAAACCTTTTTAGGGACCTTGAACCACAACATGTTTTCGCGACGTTCTGCGATGCTCTTGACATTCATAAGGTGCTTAACTCCAACGTTTTCAGAGACTGAGTTACCGCCCCAGCTACCGCAGCCGAGGGTGAGGGAAGGTGCGAGCTTGAAGTTGTACAAGTCGCCGATAGCGCCTTGTGAGCTCGGGATGTTGACCAAGATACGGCCAGTCTTAACCATCGAGCCGTATGCTTTGATGCGGTCGGTGTTGCTAGGATTGGTGTAGAGCACGGAGGTGTGGCCGAGGCCGCCTTCTTCGACCAAAAGCTTGGCCTTCATCATGCCGTCTTCGAAGTTCTTTGCGCGATAGAGGCCGAGAACAGGGGAGAGCTTTTCGTGAGAGAAGGGCTCATTGGGGGAGATTTCTGATGCTTCACCGATGATGACCTTGGTCTTTTCGGGAACGGTAACGCCAGCCATAGCCGCAATCTTAGCAGCGGGTTGACCGACGATGTCGGCGTTGAGGCGGCCATTCTTAAAGATCACGCCAGCGACCTTAGCCTTTTCAGCGGGCTTCAAGATGTAAGCGCCACGGAATGCGAATTCCTTCTTGACGGTTTCATAGAGCTCGTCGACGACGATGACGGATTGCTCGGAAGCGCAGATCATGCCGTTATCAAAGGTCTTAGACATCAAGATAGAGCTAACAGCCATCTTGTAGTGAGCGGTTTCGTCGATGAGTGCGGGGGTATTACCAGCGCCAACGCCCAATGCAGGCTTACCAGAGGAGTAAGCAGCTTGCACCATGCCAGGGCCGCCCGTTGCGAGAATGAGGTTGATATCTTTGTGGTGCATCAATGCAGAAGAGAGTGCCATGGTAGGCTCTTTAATGCAGCCGACGATGTCAGCAGGAGCACCAGCAGCGATAGCAGCGCGTTGGATAACCATAGCGGCTTCGTAGGTGGAGCGCTTAGCACGGGGGTGAGGAGAGAAGACGATACCGTTGCGGGTCTTGAGGGCGATCAAAGCCTTGAAGATTGCAGTAGAGGTAGGGTTGGTGGTAGGGACGATACCAGCGATGACACCGATAGGTTCTGCGATCTTACGGATACCGAAAGTTTCATCGTATTCGAGCTCACCGCAGGTCTTGGTGTCTTTGTAGTTGTTGTAGATGTATTCTGAAGCGAAGTGGTTCTTGATGACCTTATCTTCGATCACGCCCATGCCGGTTTCTTCAGCAGCGAGCTTAGCCAAAGCGATACGGTGGGAGCTAGCAGCCAATGCGCAAGCGCGGAAGATTGCGTCGACTTGTTCTTGGGTGTAGGTTGCGTAGATGGCTTGAGCCTTCTTAACCTTGCTCATCAATTCATCGAGTTCTGCGAGTTGGGCGGCTTCGTCTTTCACGACGGGAGCTGCGACAGCCGTTGCGGGTGCCTTAGGTGCTGCAGGAGCGTTCTTAGCTGCTGCGGGTGCTTTCTTAGCTGCAGGGGCAGCCTTAGCGGGGGTCTTTTTCGTTGCCATGAGGATATTTCACTCCAGTGGGGTTGATAAAAGTTCGTGCCATACCAGTAGACACGATGTGTCAAAAACGCCGCCTATTATGCACACTTTTCAAAGAAAAGTCAAGTGGAAAACGCATTAAATCGATAAAAAAAGCACGATTGACGGGTCGACGGGTTGACAATACTGCATAAGATGCTTATGTAGCAGGGGGTTTTAAAGTCTGCAATCCGGCCACAGTGGAGAGGTCTGCGTGGTAGATCGAGTCAGGAGATGTGGTAGGTACCTGTGGATGGCGGTGCGCATGGGGTAGATGTAGGGACGACTGATCGCTCGGTCGCTCAAACGCTGCGCGATTGACTAAGCCAATCGCACCACTGCAGTCGCGACGTTCCTTTGCTCGCTCGTTTCACTTGTGCCTCCCCATGTCCCCGACTGGTCTAAGCTAAATAGACCGAAATACACCAATTCTCAGCAGAGCGAGCAAGCTCACAGGATTGGCAGAGCGCAGCGAGCCCATAGCGGAGATGAATCCTCTCTAAAGCGTCGAGCGTAGCTCTCTGCTTGATGCGAGAGGCGGGGGGGCTGCCTCTTAAGGCTTGATGCGAGAGGCGTAAGCAGTGCTTGCAAAAAAAGCCCGCTGTTAAGCGGGCTTTTTTGAGCGAGAAGCGTCGTTTACACGGAGTAAACGTCACGGGCTTTGTAGTGGTTGTGCAGGTACTTGTGAGCCTTTTCGCTGAGGGGCGCGCCGAGGAAGTCGTCGTAGAGCTTTTGTACGTGGGCATTGTGGTGCGAGCAACGGATCGCTTTGTCTGCGTCATCCTTGTAGAGGCCAGCCATGCGGGCTTTGCGGACTTCGTCTGTTGCGCCACGGGGTTGGCCACCGCCACCGATACAACCGCCCCGGCATGCCATGACTTCGATGAATTGCCAGCGCGGCTTGCGTCCAGCTTTGCGGTCTTCGCGGATGATATTGAGGACGCTCTCGACATTGCCCATTTGGTGGGCGACGGCGATGGAGACTGGGGTGCCTTTGATATCAATGATGGCTTCTTTGACGCCTTCGAGGCCGCGGACTTGTTCGAATTCGACGGCGGCGAGGTCTTCTTTGGTGATGAGGTAGTAAGCGCTGCGTAGGGCAGCTTCCATCACGCCACCAGTAGCACCAAAGAGGGTACCAGCACCCGTGTATTCGCCGAGGATTGAGTCGGCGTCGGATTCTGGCAAGCTATTGAAGTCGATGCCTGCGATCTTGATCATGCGGGCGAGCTCACGGGTGGTGAGGACGACATCGATGTCTTGGTAGCCGCTGGCGCACATTTCATCACTGCGGGTGATTTCATACTTCTTAGCGGTGCAGGGCATAACGGAGACCATGTAGATCTTGGATGGATCGAGGGCCATCTTTTGAGCGAAGTAGGTCTTGGCCATGACGCCAAGCATCTGCTGAGGAGACTTGGCCGATGAGAAGTTGGGGATAAAGTCGGAGGCGTACTTTTCCATCCAGTCTGTCCAAGAGGGGCAGCAGGAGGTGATCAGAGGCAGTTCTCCACCTTGAGTAAAGCGCTGAACGAATTCGGAGCCTTCTTCCATAATGGTCAAGTCCGCGGAGAAGTTGGTATCAAAGACAGCCTTGAATCCGATTCTGCGCAGAGCGGTGTAGATTTGGCCGGTGGTGATTTCGCCAGGAGCCATGCCAAAAGCTTCACCGATTGCGACACGCACAGCCGGTGCGATTTGGACGACGGGGTAATTTTCGGGCTGCATGAGCGCATCCCAGACCTTTTTGGTTTCATCCTTTTCGTGGATGGCGCCGACGGGGCAGTGAGCGGAGCATTGTCCGCACTTAATGCAAGGCGAGCTATTGAGCGGTAGACCTGCGGCAGGCGACATGGTCATGGTTTCGCCACGGCCGATGAATTCGAGAGCCCAGACATTTTGCATCTCTTGACAGACGAGGGCGCAGCGGCCGCACTTAATGCACTTGGATGGGTTGAGCACGATTGAGGGCGTGGAATCGTCGATGGGGAGATCGATGACGTTGCGCTCAAAGGGGATCTCACGGATGCCAAACTCAGCGGCAATCTTTTGCAACTCGCAGTTACCCGAACGCGGACACTGTAGGCAATCATTGGGGTGATTGGATAGGATGAGCTCGACGACAGTGCGGCGGACCTTGATGATCTCCGGATCATGGGTAATAATTTGCATCCCTTCAGCGACTTCAGTGCAGCAAGCACGAAGCATCTTGGGGGAGGTGCCATTTTTAACCACACAGATCCCGCAAGCAGCCCAGGGTTTGAGGTCTGGGTGATAACAGAGCGTTGGGATTTTGACGGCGACGCTTTTGGCAGCATCGAGGATCGTAGTCCCGGTGGGGACTTCGACTGGGATGCCATTGATTTCGAGATGTATCATTTTCGTTTCCATTATAAGACCTCCTAGGCAAGCTCGATGGCGTGAAGTTTACACGTGGCGAAGCACTGACCGCACTTAATGCATTTAGCTTGGTCGATGACGTGCTTTTCCTTAATCTTGCCATCGATCGCACCGACGGGGCAAACGCGAGCACAGGCGGTACAGCCGACGCACTTGGCAGGATTGATGACGTACTGGACCAACTTTTTGCACTTACCAGCTGGGCACTTCTTATCATTGATGTGGGCGAGGACTTCGTCCATGAAGTAGCGGAGCATGGCTTGGACAGGATTGGATGCCGTTTGGCCTAGGCCACAAAGTGCCGCGCGCTGCATGGCTTGGCAAATCTCACGCATCTTGTCGATGTCGCCGAGCGTGGCGCGGCCTTCTGTGATGTCGGTGACGAGGTTGAGCAAGGCGCGCCCACCGATACGGCAGGGTGAGCACTTACCGCATGATTCATCAACGGTGAAGTCGAGGTAAAATTTGGCGACGTCCACGATGCAGTCTGCATCATCCATGACAATCAAACCACCCGACCCCATGATCGAGCCGATCTTGGCGAGAGATTCGTAGTCGATGGGCATATCGAGGAATTCTGGGGGAATCATACCGCCAGATGGGCCGCCAGTTTGAGCAGCCTTAAACTTACGACCATTGGGGATACCGCCACCGATGTCAAAGATGATTTCGCGCATGGTAATGCCCATGGGGACTTCGATCAAGCCAGAATTCTTAACCTTACCAGTCAAGGCAAAGACCTTGGTGCCCTTGGAGGTTTCGGTACCAATCGAGCTAAACCATTTGGCACCCTTGGTCAAAATCACGGGGATGTTGGCGAGGGTTTCGACATTGTTAATGATTGTCGGTTTGCCCCAGAGGCCCTTGACAGCTGGGAAAGGAGGACGAGGCGTCGGCATCCCGCGGCGGCCTTCGATCGAGGCCAAGAGAGCGGTTTCTTCACCGCAGACAAAAGCACCCGCGCCGAAGCGTAGCTCGACAGAGAAGCAGAAGTCCGAGCCCAAGATATTATCGCCCATCAAGCCAGCAGCGGTCGCTTGCTCGATTGCGATTTGGAGGCGTTTGATGGCGAGGGGGTATTCAGCGCGCACATAGACAAAGCCCTTTGTTGCGCCAGTGGCACGACCTGCGATCGCCATTGCTTCGAGGATGGAGTGGGGATCGCCCTCGAGGGTGGAGCGATCCATATAGGCACCGGGGTCACCTTCGTCAGCATTACAGACGATGTACTTCTGGTCGGCTTCGACGCCAGCAGAAAAAGCCCATTTGCGACCAGTGGGGAAGCCCGCACCGCCACGGCCACGGAGACCCGAGGCGAGGACTTCGTCGATGACCTCTTGAGGGGTCATTTCAAAGAGGGCGCGTTCTAAGCCCTTGTACCCGTCTCGAGCGATGTAGTCCTCGATCTTTTCAGGATCGATGACACCACAGTTACGCAAGACGATACGATGCTGCTTAGCATAAAAATCGATCTCTGTGGCCTGAGCGTGAATTTGAGATTGGCGCTTATCATAGAGCAGATCGGTGACAACGCGTCCCTTGACGATGTGCTCCTTAATGATAGCCTCAGCATCAGCAGGCTTGACCTGCACATAAAATGTATCTTGAGGCAAGATCTTGACGATCGGGCCCTGTTCACAAAAACCCAAGCAGCCTGTACGGACGACCTGAACGTTTTTGTCTTCATTAGCCGCTTCAAGCTCGCGCTTAAGCGCAGCATAGAGAGCCATACCTTGATTCGATTCGCAAGCGGTACCCCCGCAAACGAGAATATACTGTTTAAAAGCCATAATTTGCTCCTTATCTGACAAGCGGTTTATCGCAGACACGATCATTGATGATGGTCTTATCGCAGATGTGCTTTTGGACGATTTCCTTGGCGAGCTTTTGGTCGACCTTGCTGTAGATGACCACAGGCATATCTGGTGCGATGACCTCAACGGTCGGCTCGTGCTGGCAGAGGCTCATGCAGCCCGTTTGGCGAATCAAGACCGTGGTGATACCGCGAGCTTCTAGCTCATCGACAAAGGCATACAAGACCTCTTTGGCACCAGCTGCGATGCCACAAGTCCCCATACCAACGATAATCTGGGTATCCTTACCCTCGATATCACGCATGGACATCGGTTGCACGTGCTGAGCACGCATCTGGGCAAGGGTTTCTCGAGTGAGTTTTTTCATAAATGCAATTCCTTTCAGTTAGAGAGAGGCGATTGGATCGAACGGTTGGATATCGCTTAGGCAGTCCTGATAGGCCCGTTTAAAGGCCTGCGGTAGCAAAAGCGAACCATAACGAGCCTCAAGCGAAGCCTTATCCCACGATCGCACAGTTTGCCGATCTTGCAGGGTAAAGGCAATCTGCGCAGGGCACTCTTTGGCACATGCGGCAACGACCATCAGTGCGAAATCCCCAACTGGCGGCAAGTGAGCCCCTCGGATACGCAATGTCACCCTCAGACCATGGGATTCTCGAGGCATCACCTCCAGTATTCCACCACCCTGTTTGACCAATTGCTTTAACCAAGGCAAACCGAGACCGACAGACCGCCCAGGATGCTTGATCCCATCGGTATAGTCAGTGCAGACCGCACGGCAGATTTCATCCAAAGTCATGCCAGGCCCCGTATCCTCGACACAGATTTCATGGACACCATCACGGCAAACCCACCTCACCTGCACCTCAGAGGCCTGAGCTTCAAGGCTGTTGTCAACCAAATCGCCCACGGCATCACAAATCGACCGAAACATCTCCTACCTATTTCCTCTACTTTAGATGACTAAGCCTGTTGACGGAAACGTTCCAAGATCTCAGGCAATGTCTTTTTCGTGACCTTACCAAAAACCTCACCATTGATCACCATCACCGGTGCCAAACCACAGCAGCCCAAGCAGCGCACCGCTTCTACGGAGAAAAGCCCATCCGGCGTCACCGTATTCACGCCCACGCCCAAAATGCGCTCCAGCTCCAACAAGATATCCTCGCCCCCCTTGAGGTAGCAAGCGGTACCCAAGCACACCTGAACTAAATTGCGCCCGGGCTGCTTTAACTTAAAGAAGTTGTAAAAGGTAATCACGCCATAGACCTTAGCCAGAGGCGTATCCAACAAATCGGCAACTTCAAACATCACCTCGCGAGGCATATAGCCAAACGCTTGCTGCACCTTGTGCAACACCATGATCAAGTTACCAGGCTTATCTTTCCAAGACGCAATAAAAGCCTTCAACTCAGGGGTCAAATGCTTCGGGGTCTCTTCATTATTATCAGAACTCACGAGCAAGCTCCTTTATTCAATCAAACAACAAACACAAGATCCTCACGGATCACACTATGCAAATTCTTTGCAAAACCTGCATTCCATTGTGGAATACCTTATCACATTGTAATTGGCAAGGCAAGCCCAAAAGCCCCCTCGAGGCGTTATTTTAGCCTTTTTTTAAGTAAAATCTCCCCAAAAGTCAAGTGTTAGAGCGACTTATCTACATTCAAGGGTAACAGTCCTCCTCTGAGCTTGCGAGCTTGTCAGCAGTATCGTAGCACCCGATCTGACAAGCGTGGCAACTACACTAATCCCAATGACGGCCTACCAAAAGCAGCTCTTGTGCAGTTTTAATGGGTAAAATCGCGACTGCAACACGGTTGGGGTTTATCGAGTAATTGGGATCTTTTTTGGGGTGGCTGGTTTTGAGGGGGCCTACGACTATGGAGGTAATTTTTCTCCCACAAGAGGGTCACAAAGGAGGTTCACAATAGAGAATGGTGGTGCGGGCTTCCCCCCCCGCTATTGAGCTGCGGGAGACTGTGTCGCGGGTAGCGTGAGTTACTACGCCCCTTAAAGCCATGATCACCAGCGGCGAGCCATTACTGCAAAAGCCCTGCGATAAACGCAGGGCTTGAGAGGATTCTAGTCATAGGTCTTTCCTAAGGTTAAGTCGAGATGCCGCAATCGTCCTACTTGGAGATGACGGCCTTAACAAACTTCGCCCCCTCTGGCAAGGTGCCATTAAAGGTATAAGTACCAGTTGACGCATCGTAGGAGCCTGGGATCGAGGTCTTAGTCATCTCTCCGCCGAGCGTTTGGGTGGTGTGTATGACGATAGAGACACCTAAGGGGAGAGCCGATCCTTGCTTCATGCCTTGCACTGCGGCCTTTGCGGTAATGGTGAGGGTGGCGACATTGGTAAAGACAAAGTCTGTCACAACAAAGGCGATCTTGCTTGGATCGTCGGGGATCTCGGTCGCAGCAAAGAGGTAGAGAAGCTCTGCCTGGGCGGCGGTGAGGGTGACTTCCTTTTGAGAGGCGCCATCGGCGAGGGGCAGGTCGGCGACATAGTCGGAGACTGCTTGGTCGATGGGTGTGCCGTCTGGTTTGGGGGTGATGGTGACGGTGGATTCCTTAACGGGCGTCCAGGTGACGTCGTCAATCCAGGCGGTATTCTCGCCACCTTCGCCTGAGTAGTCGCGCTTAAAGGTCCACTCGACGGTGTGAATGGCATCATCATCAAAGGAGCTACTTTGCTTCACCCAATTGACTTCGCCAGACCACTTGAGGTCAGGGTTTGGTTCACCATCAAGAGAACACGTCAAGAAGTCGAAGCCTAGTTCGGAGCTCACCTTGATGCGATAGGTGAGGGTGCCCTTGCCCATCATCGTGACGCGAAGGATGGACTGTTTGCCATTCCACGTTTCGCCAGCTTCGAGCGCAGAACCGCCATCATAGGAGACCTTGTCGGTGACGGACCAAGGATTGGTGCCCTTGCCATCGCCCTTGGTGGGAATCGTTGACCAGTCCAAATTGGGTGAACCGACCGCTTGGTCAAAGTCTTTGCTCAAGGCGGCATCCACGTAGGGGCCTTGGGCGATGGAGAGGGATTGGATGAGGCCATCGGTGACAAATCGCACAGCGCCCTTACGCACCTCGGTGGTTGCATTGGGTGCCACAGTCACGGTCAACGCATGGGTGCCGGCTGAGCCGCTCTGTGAGGAGAGGGTGATCCATTCTGGCATGGACGTCTGCCCGGACCATGTTTGGTTGGTCGTGAGGGTGATGGATTTGGTGAGGCCGCCCGAGGGCGCGATGATCGTCGTGGTGCTGAGGGTTAAGGACGGCTCTTGGGGTTCGGGGCTATTGGCTGCCTGCGTGACGGTGATGACCACCGTTTCGGCGGGATCGCCGGCCTGGAAAGTCAGCATAGCGGTACGTTCTGCCTCCACGGGATTGGCCTTAGCGGTGAGGGTCAGCGTGTGAGTGCCAACGGTGCCGCTCGTTTGGGAGAGGCTCAACCAGTCTGGAGCAGAGCCTTGGAGGCGCCACTCCTTGAGGGCGGTGAGGGTCAGTTGTTGGGTGCTGGCCTCTTTGGAGAAGGCCACGGTCGTCTTGTCGACGGTGATGGCGGGTTCAGGAATGGGTATCCAGCTCACATCGTCGAGCCAAGCGGTATTGGTACCGAAATCAGATTGACCATAGTCGCGACTGAAGGTCCACTCGATGGTGTGGGTGCCGGGAGTGTCAAAGGTGTGGGTGCGTTGGGTCCAGTCAATCGTCTGTTCATCCCCCCACTTGCAATCTTCTTGCGCTTTGCCATCGACCCAGACGGTCAAGTAGTCGCCGGAAAGGGCGGAGACTTTGACCCAATAGGTCAAGGTGCCGCGTCCTTGGAGGGTGGTGCTGATGGAGGTGCTCTTATTCGGCCAAATGTCGCCTGACTTGAGGGCAGTACCTCCAGAATGAGCATCGTCGGAGGTGATGGTCCATGGGGCATTGCCTGATTCATCGCCAACATCTGGGGTCAGCGTCCAAGTTAAGCCGGGTGCGCCGAGGGCTTGGTCGACCTTGTTTTGCTGGGCGGCCTCTTCATCGGCAGCTTGGGTGATGGGCAAGGTCACGGGATCGGTGCCCGTGGCCGTTTCGAAGGTCAGGCTATAGGTACGCGGTGTGGGCGCGGTGCTTTTGGCAATGGTCAAAGTGAGCGCGTGTTTGCCAGCAACGCCTTGCTCGGGCGACAGCATCAACCAGTCGGGCAGGGATCCTTTCATGCGCCAGGGTTGTTTGGCGACGAGGGTGATCGATTCTGTTGCGCCTGTGGAGGCGACGTCGAGGCTCTTTTGAACGGTATAGACCTCAGGCACGGGGAGCGGTTGCCAGTCTACCGTATCGATCATGAAGTACTCGTCATCCTTTTTATACTTCTTGTCGAGGGTAAAGGTGATGGTCTGGGGGCCTTCATTGAGCTTGTAGGTACTCTTTGTATAACCTACCTGGCTACCCACCCAGGTGTCGCGTTCTTCACCATTGACAAAGACCCTTGCCCACGCCATTGCAATCTTATTATCCTTGTTATAAGCGAGGCTGTGGATGTGGTAAAAAGAGAAGGTGCCAGGTCCATCGACGGTGACCGAGAGGGAGGATTGCTTGCCCTCTGGCACCTTGATGGTGCGAGCGGCGCGTTTACCGCTATGGATCGCGTGCTCGAGCTGAATACCCCAGGGGTAGTCTTGGCTGGTGGACCACTTGAGGGAGGGCGCACCAACGGCATGGGCAATTTGCTTGAGGGTGAGGTCGATTTGACTGCCAAATTGCGTGATCGAGACAGCGGAGGTTTCGACGCCCGAGACAAAGCGCACCACCGCGGTGCGGTTGGCGTGGTTGACATTTGCCGAGATGGTAATGTCGACCTCTGCAGAACCCGTTCCAGTCGTTTGGGGCGCGGTAATCCAAGGAGTGGCCGAGAGGTCAATCTTCCACGGGGTGGCTGTAGTGACGACGATTCGTATGGTCTGTTCGTCTGGCGAAAGGTCGATTTCCGTTGGGGTGGGCTCGATGACATCGTCGTAGCCTAAACGCTCAGGGAACGCCACGCCAATGGGCGTGCTGGGTTCTGCGCCCTCGACGGTTTCGGGGAGTTGCCAGGAGACATCGGTGACGTAAGCCGCACTCTCGGTCTGACCAACGACGCCATTGTGCATACCCCAGATGAGGGTGTGGCGTCCAGGGCCGACATCAAAGGTAACCGTCTGCCAGTCCGAGGAATCGCTCCACGTCTCTTGGCGCAGTCCATCAATCTCGAAGAAAAAGGTGTCGCTCCAATTCACCTTATCAAACTTAAAGACAAAGGAGATGGTACCAGAGCCCATCACGTCACCATAAAAGGTATGCTCGCCAAAGGCCTTTGGGCTGACACAGGCGATTGCGGGCTGCCCCTCATAGGTGACCCTATCTTGCGGTTGCCAAGGGGTATGATAGGTCGGCTCCAGCGTCACTTCATCAAAGGTCACATACGTATTGCGATACCACAAGATGCGGGGTTCGCCGATTGATTGTACGAGATAGTCCGCACGTTGGGTCACCACACAGGTGGCAGTTTTGCCACTGGTATTGCGCAACGTAATGGTTGCGACACGATTGTCCGAGGTATCATTTTCCTTGACCGAGAAGGACAACGTATCGACCATGCCCCCAGTCGTCTTGTCGAGGGTAACCCATGGTTGATCCACTGAGGCCGTCCAGTCAGAATCGGATGCGACCTTGAGGGTATAGTTGCCCTGCTTGCGCAGAACAGTCTTAGCAGATTCAGAGAACGACAAGAAGGTTCCCGCATAGACGACCTCTACATTGTCCACCCATGCGCACCCCTCAGCCTCAGGGGGGTCTTGCCAGCGATTGCGCAGGGCGAAATCGAGGCGGTGCTCCCCATCGGGAATGGTGATGGTGTAGCGTTTCCAGTCGCGATCACCCATGAGCAAGGGTGTCTTATCTGAGCCATCGACATAAACATTTGTTCCATCGAGGCGGATATTGACCCCATCAGCCCAGGCTGGCCAATCCTTAGGTTGAAAAGTCTTGATCTTGATATCAAAAGAGAGCGAACACGGCCCCATGATCATCGCCGAAAGTTGCGATTCGCTGTTTTGCGGTGCGGCAGTCGCCTGAACGGCCGATGGCGAGCCATTGTTCGTCACATTGCTCTGTCCAAACCACGGTGCCTCCTTAGAGGTAAACCACTCGAGCTTAACCCCGAGCGCATCCGCCAACGGCACCGCCTGCATCACCTGCAAGGTGCGTGGGCCGCGGGTGCCAGTAAAGGACAAATCGACCTGACGGCTGCGTTCATCAGCAGTCGCTGCCGCCGTGAGGGTCAAGATTTCGCCGCCCGTGCCCGAGGTCGGTGTCACCGTCAGCCAGGTGGGCAGATTAGAGGTATTAAGCGTCCACGGGGCATTGGTCGTCAAGCTGATCTTTCGCGTTTCGCCGGCAGCCGCCAAACGCACCACCGGCGCCTCAAAGACGATCTCATCAGAGACATCATAAAATCCCGCCACGATCGATGCGGTTTCATCGAGTGTGCGCGCATTGTCTGCGTGCTTCTCCGAGCCAATCGACTCGTGGGGTTGCCCCTCTACCGCCTCATCCAAATAGACATCAGGGTTAGAGAAGTACGGGATCTGCGTAAACTGAACTCGAACATTACCGCTCCCGTCGGGGCGAGCAGCAAGCGTCCAGGTATAGGCCATGATCGTGGCGTAGCGTTTGCCATTCTCTGCCGTCCACTGTTTACCTGCGGAATAGGAAAATAGCTGCGGACCAGGCTGCATGGCCTGGCTCTTGCTGTGGCCCGCACCCATGATGTGACCAATCTCATGCACCAAGGTGTTCTGAGAATGAACATGGCGCAAAGAACAGACCGCAAATGCCGAATGCTTAAATTCGTGGTGGTTTTGGTTGCGCGTCATTGGCCAGCTTGCGCCACTCAAACCATCGTGGACAGAGGTTTTAATAATACCAACGACAATATCTGCACCCGTAGCCGCACGACGCAACGGCACCTCAGCAAAGTCCAATGAGCCCGCCGTCAAATAGTCCAACGTCACACTCACCCCTTGGCTTGTTCCCCACGCCACATCGCCAGGCACAATCATGATACCCGCCGACTTAAAACGAAACGCCTCAACCTTGGAATTACTCAGTGCCAGATTCATCTTATCAATCTGCGCCTGCGTGAAGATCTCAGGACTGCCATAGTCGGCATTAATTGCCCCCACAGTGGACTTGTCATAGACAAAGAGGATGTCGACAGAGAGCTGCTCAGTCGCAGGCTCCGCAAATGTGCGCGGTTGGATACCAAAGGGCGAGAGACGATCGATCGATGGCGCAGGTTGCCCATCGCCCAGCTCAACGGGACGCGGTGGCATCAAGGCGAGGTTGGGTTCGGCAACGTCGGCGGCATTGAGGAGCGAGTCGGTGCGGCGTTTGACCACATGATACTTGTCGCCCGTGTAGAGAATGGTATAGTGGTGGGTCGACTCTGGATCGGTGTAGGCCAACGACCAGGTCTCAGCCCCCACACGCAAGACCGCCGTACAAAAAGGTTCATCGACCAACCGCACGGCAAAGGCTCGACCGCGGTCGTCAGTAGAAATGACACGCACCACATCAAAGGTATGCGTGATCCCCTCAAAGGGGGTTACGCTCAACGTATCCCCTACCCCCACATTCGGCACCGCCACATCCACCACGCGATCGTAGGCACGCAGCCGATCAGGATCATCCGATGGTGCTGCAGCGACTGCTGCTGGCGACCAAGGGGAAACCGCCACATCACGGCCAAAGGTTGCCGTTGTGACACACACGCTCAAAGCGATTGCGATGCCCAAGCCACGCCACGCTCGGCCTAAGGATTGGATTAATTGGGATGATAGATTCATTTGCCGCCTCTTCTTTATTATGACAGATCGCTTATTTGCATCAGGGTTAGTAACTGGGCGCAATTATAGCGATTTCGCAAGAGAAATGCAAGAAAAAAGTGGATCTTGTTTAATTTTAATGGGTGAAATAAGGTGTGA
>CAYZIC010000056.1:0-1542 GCA_964478335.1 uncultured Lentisphaeraceae bacterium
CAACCCCACCCAAATGCCCGACGTCACCCGTATTGACCACATTGATGAACCGATGATCAAGGCGCGCATCATTACCGCCACCGATTGCATGGGCGATATGATGCGCCTAGTGATGGAGCGCCGCGGCACTGTACTTGAGACTGAAACCCTCGATGCCAAGCGCGTCATCCTCATCTGCATCCTCCCGCTCAACGAAATCCTCATCGATTTCCACGATACCCTCAAGTCAATCTCCCATGGTTACGCCTCTATGGACTACGAGCCTTATGATTACCAAGAGAGTGACATCGTTCGCATGGATATCTTGCTCAATAGCGAACCCGTCGACGCATTCTCTTGCATGGTTCACCGCGACCGTGCCGTTGCTCGCGGCAAGCAAATGTGCAAATCTCTCGCAGAAACGATCCCGCCGCACATGTTTAAGATCCCAGTCCAAGCCTGCATCGGCCGCACCATCATTGCCCGTGAAGACATCAGACCTTTCCGTAAAGACGTGACCGCCAAGCTTTATGGCGGCGACGTCACCCGTAAGCAAAAGCTCCTCAAAAAGCAAGCCGAGGGTAAAAAACGCATGAAGGAATTCGGTTCTGTTAACGTCCCACAATCCGCCTTCATCGCCGTGCTCAAAGGCACCAGCGAGTAGGGCGACTTCATCGTCCGCGACAGGCATCAGGCATTAAGAGGCTCAAATAAGCAGGGTGTGGGATGCAATCCCTCCACTAGGACTATCAACTAGCACTAGGAGGCGAAGCCTCCTCCCCCGCCTCTAGCATCAGGCATTGAGCGAGCAAGCTCGCGATTACCGCTCGCCCACACCTCTGACCTGTCATCCCCTGAATCGATCTCCCCCGCAGGCCTCCCCACGCAGTCCTGTGCCTCAGGCGCCTCTACACGGCCGCAGGCCGTTCCCGCACCGTCGCAGGCGGTGCTCGCACGTTGGCTTGCCGACGTTCCCGCACACGGCGCAGCCGTGTCCGAGAGTCACCTGACTCTCAAATCGCCTATTAGCAGACCTTCGGACGCTTCCTTATACAAGGAAAGCCCCCTTCCTTAATATAAGGAAACGGCCGCTCCCTACATAAGGAGCATCACTTTCCCTATATAGGAAACAGATCTTCCCTCTATAAGGAAGCCCATCAACCACAGCTACCCCCAGAGCCAAAGACAGTGAGGCCCACGATACGATATAGAGAGCAGACGACTGCGTCGCGAGCTGTTTGATGCTTGATGTGGGAGCGTCAGCGACTCTCAGCGACTCTCGGCGACTCTCAGCGAGCCTATAGGCGTGCAACAAGGACTGGGAGGGGATCGCGCAGCGATGACGACCGCAGGGAGTCAAGAGGATGTGTTCTTTGTGGTTAAAAAACCTCTTTCTTTCTTTGCTTCTTTGCGTTTTGAAATGCGTAGGCTGAGATTCGTGTTAATTCGTGTCATTCGTGGATAAATCCGCCCCCTGCATTTGATTGTATGCAGGGAGGGCGAATCTTGCTGATCGGGGTTGACATTTGGGCTAAAATCGTTTATACTTCTCTTATTTACGTC
>CAYZIC010000056.1:1642-15158 GCA_964478335.1 uncultured Lentisphaeraceae bacterium
TTTACGTCTTACGTGTATCGCAACCCAGTGGGGTCGTATCGTCGCACCTTTACCGTGCCAGATAGCTGGCTTGACCGCAGGACGGTCTTGCACTTTGACGGTGTGGCCTCGGCGATGGCGGTTTGGGTGAATGGTGTCTCTGTGGGCTATAGCGAGGATAGTCGCTTGCCGGCGGAGTTTGACATTAGCTCTACGCTCAAGTCGGGTGAGAATACGATCGCTGTCGAGGTCTATAGGTGGTCGGATGGTTCCTACTTGGAGTGTCAGGACTTTTGGCGCTTGAGCGGGATCTATCGTGATGTGTGGTTGGTCTCTGAGGCGAATGATTCGCTGGTGGACTATACGATTACCACCACTTTTGATGAAAACTACAAGGATGCCATGCTGTCGGTGAAGACGCAAATGCGTGGATGCGCCTCGGTAACAATGACGCTCTTTGATCCCGCGGGCAAGGAAGTGACCAATTGGACGGACTTAGACCAAGTGATCACGCAACCGCTCCAGTGGTCCGCTGAAATGCCTAACCTCTATACGATTTTGTTTGAGATCGACAATGGCATGGGTAAGGAATATGTGGCCGATTTGATCGGGTTTCGCCAAGTCCAGATCAAGGATGCAGTGCTCAAGGTCAATGGTAAACGCATCTTGATCAAGGGCACAAATCGCCACGAGATGAATCCCGAGACCGGCTACACGGTGACGGTCGATCAAATGCGCGCCGATATCAAGCTGATGAAGCAGCTCAATATCAATGCCGTACGCACCAGCCACTACCCCAACGCCACCGATTGGAATCGTCTTTGCGACCTCATGGGCATCTATTTGGTCGATGAGGCCAATATCGAATCTCACGGCATGGGCTATGGTAAGGAATCGTTGGCTCACCGCCCTGACTTTAACCAAATGCACATCGAGCGTGGTGTGAATATGATCAAACGCGACAAAAACCACCCCTCGGTCATCAGTTGGTCCATGGGCAATGAGGCGGGCTTCGGGAAGAATTTCCAAGACGAATACGCCGCCATGAAGGCTCTCGATCCTACGCGCCCTGTCCAATACCGCGTCAGTCAAGCCAAAGAGACCGACATCGTTTGTCCCACGTATGTTGCGCCCTATTGGGTCGAGCAATACGCCAAGAATAAGCCCACGCGCCCCTATGTCCTCAGCGAATACGCCCACGCCATGGGCAATAGCTCGGGGAACTTCTTTAAGTACTGGGATTTGGCCGAGAAGTATCCAAGCTTCCAAGGTGGCTTCATCTGGGACTTTGTCGACCAATCTCTCTGGCACACAGACCCCAAGACCGGCAAACGCTTCCTCGCCTATGGCGGTGACTTTGGCGACATCCCCAATGACGACAACTTCTGCAACAATGGCTTGGTTGACGCTCTGCGCCGCATCCATCCTGGTGCCTATGAGGTCAAGTATGTCCACCAAAATATCAAGGTGCGCCAAGCCGACCTCCAAGCGGGTACTGTCACGATTCAGAATGGCTTTATCTTTCGCAACCTTGATGGTGTCGACGGTAAATGGTTCGTCACGGTTAATGGTAAGCAGGTCGCCTCTGGTACCTTAGGCCTCTCAGCCATCCCTGCCGGCCAAACTAAGACCATCCCCATGAATGGCTGGAAAGCCATCGCGGGCAATGGCGAGAAGTTTGTTAATTTCACCTTTAGCGAACCCATCTTCGGCACCACTACCGAAATTGCCAAGGGGCAAATCGCCTTTGCCGCAGCACCGCAGCCCTGGCCCCTGATGTCCTCCCGCCGATTGCTTAGATATACGACCGAGGAATCTGCTGACACCTTGACTGTCAAGAGTGATGCTGCCACCTACGTCTTTAATAAGACCACTGGCCGCTTGGCTTCTGCTGTTGTCAACGGCAAACCGCTGATCACTGCACCCGTCAACTTTAACTTCTGGCGCGCACCGATCGACAATGACCGCGGTAACGGCTTTGTCAACCGCCACAAAGTCTGGAAGCATGCCGGCGAAAATGCCAAGCTTACCCACTTCGCTCATGCCATCATCAAAGGCCAGCACCAAGTAACCAGCGAATTTGCCATCCCCGCTAAAAAGTCCACCGGTCGCCTCGTCTATACCTTTAAGGTCGATGGCACGGTGACCCTTGATATGCAGGTTAAGGCAGACAAGGGCTTGCCAACCATCCCGCGAGTAGGCCTGTCATTTGAGATGCCAAAAGCATTTGATTCCGTGCAGTGGTTCGGACGCGGCCCTCATGAGAACTACTCCGACCGCAAGGGTGGGGCATTCGTCGGCCTCTATTCCGCCAGCGTCACCACCCCAGAGAGCCTTAATACCGAGACCTACTCCGAACCCCAAGAGCTCGGCCACCGCACCGACGTGCGTATGCTTACCCTGCGTAGCCCCGACACACGGCTCAAGATCGTTGCCGAGCAGCCCTTCGGCTTCAACGCATGGAATCATCCCCTCAGCGCCCTCGAAGGCCCCAAGCACATGTATCAAGTGGCGCGCGATCCTCACGCCAACACCATTTGCCTCGACGTGATCCAAATGGGCGTCGGCGGTGACAACAGCTGGGGCGCACGCCCCCATGGCGAATTCCAACCCAAGAGCGGCACCACCTATCACGCCCGCTTTACGTTGCAGCCCTAGCATACTAGGAGGCTAGACACGGCTCAGCCGTGTGCGGGGACAGGCTCGTACGCTCGCCGTACGGGAGTGCCCTGTGGTCGTGTAGTAGGCTCGTACGCTCGCTCTAGCATCCTCACAAGCTCTGCAATTCGCGCGGAGCTTGTTCTTTTAATGGGTGAGCCTCATTGCTGCGGTGCGGTCGCTACCTATAGGGCGCACAGCGATCGTCCTAAGCGGATCTGCCACTTGTTTGCCCTTGACATCGTGGAGGATCTGTGGCATACTGCTTTCATTTAATCGGAGGATTGTGTGATGGTTGGAGAACTCTTTTTGCGGGCTTTGGTCTATGTGACGATGTGGATGCCTCAGGCAGATCGTGGGCTGATAGATGCCGCTTATTTGATCGAGAATACGCAGCTTGCGATCGAGGCATATGAGGCGGCACCGTGGCATGACCAGGTGCCTGAGGAGATCTTTATGGACTACATCTTGCCTTACCGGGCGGTCGGGGAGGAGGTGGAACGCTGGCGGCCGGATTTTCGAAAACGCTTTGCACCAGTGGTTAAGGATTGCAAGACGCCGCTGGAGGCGGCGCTTGTCTTGAATCGTGACTTGTGGAAAATGATCGATGTGAAGTATAGCACCAAGCGTGAAAAACACGACCAGGCTCCGTTTCACTCGATGCGGATCCATATCGCATCGTGCACCGGGCTGTCGATTATTTTGGTCGATGCGTGTCGAGCGGTTGGGGTGCCAGCGCGATTGGTCGGCTGTCGCTGGCGAGGGCGCCCGGGCAACCACACATGGGTCGAGGTGTGGAGTGGGGGAGAATGGTCATACCTAGGGGCTTTTGATGGGCAAAAGGCGAATGATGGGTGGTTCGCTGACTTCGCTACCAATGCCGTGGCTGGTGGCCCTTATGCAATCCATGCGGTGAGCTGGCGGCCGACGGGTCTACTCTTTTATGCGGATCCGTCAATGTCCGCAATGGATGTGACGGCGCGTTATCTCAAGCGCCCTCCTGCTGACCCGTCGATGGGGAGAGTGGTCTTTGATCTGCGTGACAAGAGTGGCGAACGCCTCTCGCGTCGTGTGCGGATCTGGGATGCGGCCTCGGGTAAGTTGCTCTTTGATCAAGTGAGTCACAATCATGCCTTTGACTTTAATGACCACTTGACTTGCGTGCTCAAAAAGGGCCTCAAGGTGCGCGTGCAGATCGCAGAGGAATCGCCCTACGAGATGGTGGTGACCGAGTAAGCGTAGGGCGACTGCGCCGCCCGCAACAGGCAGGTCGCTACGCAACCGCATCAAGCATCTGACATTGGGCTCGCTTGCGGCGAGCAGGACTGCTTGATCTTGTCCACGAATGACACAAATGGTCACGAATCTCAGTCTACGCATTTTTTAACCACAAAGTGAAACGAGTAAGCAAGCTCGCCGCAACAGGAATCAAGCATCAGGCAACAAACACTCGAGCTCGAGCTCTAGACTCGAACTCGTAGGCGCAGCCTCCTCTGCTCCTATCCCGCACCCCTCCTCCGAAACAGTCGCTAAGGCTATCTCTGAACCCTTGCAACCCATTGCTAATTGGGGTTGCAATTCATTGCTCATTTGCCTTGCAACCCAAAAGTCAAATGGCTTGCAACCCAAAAGTCAAATACCTTGCAACCCAAAAGTCAAATGGGTTGCAACCCCTTTTTCATTTGCCTTGCAACCCCTTTTGTCACCCCTTAGTAGACGCGGGGATCTACATCTAGGCCATCGGCAAGCAGGGGGGGGGCATTTTCCCTTGGGCAGGACTGTGTGGGCCTGCTGAGCGAGGGGGACTGTCGTCGATACCCTCCTGTGGGCTTGCGAGGGGCTCTTTTGCGCTGAAATGGGCTTTTTCTAGCCTTTGTGGGTGACTCTAGGCTTGTCTTTGGATAGAATTTGTGGTACATTGTTGTCAGTGATGGGGTATGGTTTGCTCGATTGGTGCGACTAGCTCTCTCGAAATGTGGACTTTACTTAAAGGATATGATGATGGTTAAAATGATTATCTCTATGGTGGCGTTGGTGGCTCTGGTGGGCTGCTCTCGAGAAAATTTGACGCTTAAGGAGCGTGAAGAACGCAATCAGGTGGCGTTTCGTGAGGCGATTCAGGCTGAGAAGCAGGGTGATTTTGCAGAGGCGATTAAGGTATACGACAATTTGATTTTGGAGCAACCGGGCTTGGCATCTGCGCACTTGAGCTTGGCGAGGCTCTTTCATGACAAGAATAAGGACTATGTCAATGCGCTCTATCACTATCGGGCGTATCTGAAGCTGGCGAGTGACACGCAAAAAACTCAGCTGGTGCAGGCGCGTATTAATATGGCGACCCATATGCTGGCGGCAGAAATGGCTCAAAAGGCTGATCGCGATAAAGAGATACAGGTCTTGCTTGACGAACGTAACCGCTCGCTAAAGCAGTTAGCAGTGAGCGAAACGGCTCTTGCAACGGCAAAGACTGAGGTCGAGGTGCAGAAAAAGACGATTGACAAGCTCAATCTTGAGCTGATCCAGCTGCGTAAGCTGGTCGAGCAGATGCGGTCGGATTCGCTCAAGGCTCAGGGTGCGACGCGTCAGCAGATCCAAGATGATGTCGCTGCTGCGAAGGCTCTGGCGGCTACAGTACGTGAGACTCCCCCAGCACCAGCTCGCCCTACGCGCCAGGTCGATACCTCTAAAGCATCGATCGATGAGGTGCGGGCCGATATCCTGAAGATGATTGCTGAGCAAGATGGTGGTGCGAATGAGGCTGATGATGCGGCGGTACTGAAGCAAGCGCAAGGTGCTAAGAAGTCTCAAACGGCTGCTCCCGCCGCGCCTGCCGCGAAGCAGGGCCGTATCCATGTCGTTAAGCCGGGTGAGTCGCTCTCGTCGATTGCTCGGGCTTACTATGGCAAGGCGTCGCGTTGGAGTGATATTTTGAATGCGAATAAGACGACAATCAATCCCAATGGCCGTCTCGCCGTCGGGCAAAAGGTCGTTATTCCCTGAGGTGACGTACGATGACGCCGAGCCGTAGCCAGTTAAAGCTTGATCCTAATCTATTCTCTAAGAATAGACGCTCGGTGAGCTATTCTCTTGAGCCGACAGGATGGGTGGCTGGTAAGTTTATCTTTGGACGGAGGCGTTTGACGGCTACTCGACCTCTGTCTGAGGCTGCGCGCTATGCGCAGCTGGCAACCTCTAAGCATAGTTTGGCGCGTCGCACGGTCGAGGAGTCTCGGGTGCTCTTTAAAAGATGGTCGTGGGTTATCGGTGCTCTTTGGGCTATTATTTATATGATGGGATAATCATGAAAACACCTGCTTATATTGTTGATGCTGAGGCGATCATGCGCAATGTCTCGATCTTGGAAACGGTCAAGGCGCGGACGGGCTGTCGGATTCTCTTGGCGCTGAAGGCTTTTTCTATGCCGGCGGCATTCCCCTATTTCCAGGGGCATCTTGATGGCTCTTGTGCCAGTAGTGTCCATGAGGCGCGGTTGGGTGTAGAGCAATTTGGTGGAGAAACGCATGCCTTTGCGGCGGCTTTTAGCCAGGAGGATATGGTCGCACTGCTCGATTTGGAGGTGGATCATGTGACGCTGAATTCTTTTGCGCAGTTGGAGACCTTTAGGGCTTTGGCTCAGGTGCATCCACATGGCAAACGGGTCGTCTGCGGTCTACGGATTAATCCGGAGCATTCGGAGGGCCATTCGCCGATCTATGATCCATGTGCACCACAATCGAGATTGGGCATTCGGATTGACTCGTTTGCGGGACAGTCGCTTGAGGGTGTCACGGGATTGCATTGCCATAACCTCTGCGAACAAAACGCCGATGCCTTTGTGCGGACTTTGGCTGCAATTGAGCAGCGGTTTGGCGGAATCATTGACCAGATGTCGTGGATGAATTTTGGCGGCGGGCATCATATCACGCGTGATGATTATGATGTGGATGCGCTTTGTAATGCGCTTAATGGCTTTAAAAAACGCCACCCCTCGATCAAAACGATTTATCTTGAGCCAGGAGAGGCGTGTGTCTTGAATGCTGGTTCGCTCGTGACGCGGGTGCTTGATTTGACTGAGAATCAGGGCTCCATTGCTATCTTGGATATGTCGTGTGCGTGTCACACGCCTGATGTCATTGAGGGGCCTTATCGTCCGCGGGTCTTTAGACAGCACGATTGGCAGGGCGCTGCGATGCCGAGTGCGGAGGCTGACCATGGCTTCGAGCTCAATCAATCTCTCGACCATCCCTATGGCTATCGCCTCGCAGGACCGACTTGCTTGGCGGGCGATATCATCGGTGATTATGCCTTTGCTGCGCCACTCCAGATTGGCGATTTGCTCATCTTTGAGGACATGGCTCTCTATACCATGGTTAAGAATAACACCTTTAACGGCATCAACCTGCCGGATATCGTCTTGCGCAAGCCTGATGGCGCACTCCAGACGATTCGTACCTTTGGCTACTCACACTTTATAGAACGCCTCTAACTGGGCACCCCAACATAGAAAGATCCCCCATTATGATCGAGAAGAAAGACATTAAGAAAAAGCGCAAACAAGATAATTGGATCTATGGCCGTAGACCAGTATTGGAGGTGTTGCGAGCTAATCGACGCGAGGTCTTTGAGGTGATTGTGCCACCGGGCACGACGACTGAGGAGACTGAGGAGATGATCGCGATCGCTCAGGCTAACCGTATCCCTGTGCGCGCTGCTCAGCGTGGCGAAATGGATCGTCTCGTCGGTGAGGTCAATCACCAGCAATGCGCAATCCGCTGTGGGGGATATCCCTATATCTCCATCGAGGAGCTCCTCAATGATATGGATGCTGATCCGGAGGGGATTATCCTCATGCTTGACCACCTCGAAGATCCCCAAAACTTGGGCTCGCTCTTGCGTACAGCTGATGCCATCGGTGCCGTGGGTGTGATCATCCCAGAGGATCGATCGGCTATGGTCTCATCTGCGGTCGTGCGTGCTTCGGTCGGTGCCACGGAGCATGTGCGCGTGGCCAAGTGCGTCAATTTGGTCCGCACGATGAAGCTCTTTAAAGAGCGTAACGTCTGGCTCACTGGCTTGGATATGGACACTCGTGCGACAGAATATACCAAAGTGGACTTTCGTGGGCGCTGTGGCATTGTCGTGGGCGCTGAGGGCGAGGGGTTGAGCCGATTGGTGCAAGAGGAATGTGACTTTATTGGTTACCTCCCTATGGTGGGGGGTGTCGAATCGCTCAATGCTGGTGTCGCTGGTGCGGTCGTCATGTACGAGGCCGTTAGGCAAAAGGCACAAAAGAAAGGCCGCTAGCCATGTCTTCCTGTGAAATCAAAAAAAGACAACTCATCTTGGTCAATGCGATTACCTTTATTCGTGTGCCGCTGATCTTGATCTTTTTTGTCTTGGCAATCTGGCATGCGTGGCCGATGCAGTTTAAGGGGGCTGAGCATGGGCCGCTGTGGCTTGGGCTCTTGGCACTCTTTTGCCTGATGCTCTCGGCTATCACTGATCTCTTTGATGGGCTATTGGCGCGGCGATGGCATGTGGAGACGAAGTTTGGTGCCATGTGTGACCCGTTGATGGATAAGGTCTTTTATCTGGTGGTATTCCCAATGTTGCTGTGGGTCTTGCCGATCGGTCAGCCTGACCAGAGGTGGCATACGCTGATCATGTTGGTCTTGACGGTCTTATATATGCTGCGCGACCAATGGGTGACCTTTTTGCGGGCTGTCGGTAGCCAGTACAACGCCAACTGCGCAGCGACCTTTTTGGGTAAGTTTCGCACGGCTATGACCTTTCCGCTCTGTGGGGTGATCTATTACTATATCATGCTCAATGGCACCATATTGGGCTTGATGATCCCTCAATGGTTGGTCTATGCGGGTGAAGCGGTGGCGATCTTTTTAAACTTTTGGTCGCTCTATGTCTACACCAAGCTCTATATGCCCTATATTAAACGCTCGATGAGCATCGAGCACGACTAATCCTGATTGCAATCTACTTGATGAAAACTTCCCACCTCCAGAGTCGCATTCTTGCTGCTGTCGTTGACACGCTGCTGATTGTCGCAGCCTACGTGATCGCTTTCTTATTGCGCTTTGACCTAGAAACGCCTCGATGGGGCTGGGTGGCGGTGATGCAAGGGGTGCCGATGTTGCTGTTGACCTATTGGTTTTCGCTCTTTTATCACGGCACTCACTTGACGTTATGGCGCTATGTCTCCACGCAAGATGCCATTTGGGTCTTGCGCTCGATGGCCTTTGCTCTTGGGGTGCAGTTTATTCTGCGGGGGGGATTTGCTGCGGAGTCTTACCTCTGGTTGCGACCGCCAATTGGCGTGGCAATCATGACGGCGGCCTTTAGCTTGGTCGCACTTATGGCTGCGAGGATCTTTGTGCGCTGGCGGTACGATCGTCCCTGTGATGCGACTGATCAGCGCATCTTGGTCTTTGGTGCCGGTCGCAAAGGTGTCGCTCTGGCTAGCGAATTGCCTGTGGTGGCATTCTTAGATGACGACCCGGCTAAAAAGGGCGCCCGTCTGCAAGGGGTCTTTGTCGTGGGGGGACGCAAAATCGTCAAGGGTGCTGCTCATCGATTTCAGGCGACTGATCTGCTCATCGCCATCGAAACCCTTTCTCCAGATGCGCTGCGCGAAATCGTCTCTCTTGCCACACAAGCGAAGCTCAAAGTCAGCCGTGTGCCCAAACTGGCCGATTGGCAAGCGGGTGCTACGGTGCGCCCCATTGATGTCGCTGACCTCCTAGGCCGTCAAGAGGTCTCTCTCGATCCGACGCCTGTACGCGCCATGCTCGCTGGCCAAACCATTGTCGTCACGGGGGCTGGTGGATCCATCGGTAGCGAAATCGCTCGACAGGTCCTTGGTGCAAAACCTAAAACCATCCTGTTGGTCGAACAAAGCGAATGCGCTCTTTATCAAATTGAGCGCACGTTGCGTAAGATCCTCGATACACAGACGCTGATTGTCCCCTTTTTAGCGGATTGTGGGTGCGAATTGCGCATGCGCCAGCTTTTTGAAACGTACCACCCTCAAATCATCCTCCATGCGGCCGCCTACAAGCACGTACCAATGATTGAGCTTAACCCGTGTGAGGCTTTTCGCAACAATGTTATGGGCTCGCGCCGTCTCGGTGAGCTGGCGATCGAGTATGGTGTGGACCGTTTCTTGCTCATCTCTACCGATAAGGCTGTGCGTCCAACATCGGTGATGGGATTGACTAAGCGCTTGACGGAGATTGTGTTGCGTTCGCTCAATGGTCGCGGTAAGACGCGTTTCTCCATGGTGCGATTTGGCAATGTCTTGGACTCGTCGGGCTCGGTTGTGCCACTTTTTAGAGAGCAGATCGCTGCTGGCGGTCCTGTCACGGTGACCGATCCGGAGATGACGCGGTATTTTATGACTACGGCTGAGGCTGTCACCCTCGTATTGCAGGCGACTGCCTATGCCCAAGGTGGGGAAATCTTTATCCTCGACATGGGAAATCCGATCAAGATCCGCGAATTGGCTGAGGTGATGATCACGCTCTCTGGCCTGAGACCTGATGTCGATATCCCGATTACCTATACGGGCATTCGACCAGGAGAGAAGCTCTTTGAGGAGCTCGATATCTCGGATAAATCGGTCCAACGCACCGACCTCAAGAGAATCTTTATTGGTAAAATAAACCCATTGACTGAGACACAAGTCGCCCATTATCTCGACCTATGTCAACAATTGGCCTCTCAATCGACCCCGTTGACACCTGATTGTGTGCGAGAAACCTTTGCCGACCTCTGCAATTTGTAGGGGAACGACCCTCCAGGAGTAAAATTTTTAACCGCATTCCTTGCGAGAGGTTATGCGGTTTTTTACTCTCATCGTATCCGACAAGGCAAAAAAACAGCTTGCCAAAGAGCGCAATTTGTGGTATTGGTAAGGATGTTTATTTAACAGGCATAAGGAATTTGACTGATTATGGCAAAAGCAAAGCATTTAGTAATTGTAGAATCTCCCTCTAAAGCGCATACTGTAGGTAATATCCTCGGCGCAGACTACAAGGTTATGGCCTCGGTCGGCCATATTCGCGATTTAAAAAAGCACTACCTGAGCGTCGATGTCAAGCATGACTTTGAGCCGGTATACGAAGTCCCCGCAGAAAAGAAACGCGTTGTTGCGGATCTCTGCAAAGCCGCCGAACAGGCCGACTGCATCTATCTAGCAAGCGATCCTGACCGTGAAGGGGAGGCGATCGCTTGGCACTTGAAGCAAGTCCTCTCTGAAGATGCCACCAATCAAGATAAACCCTTTTTACGCGTCCAATATAATGAGGTGACCCCACGTGCCGTCAAGGCGGCTCTGGATAACCCTGGCGAGATCGACATCGATCGTGTCGATGCTCAGCAAGCTCGTCGTGTATTGGATCGCTTGGTCGGATACCGTGTTAGCCCATTGGTGCGTAGCTCTGTCGCTGGTGGCCAGAGTGCTGGACGTGTGCAATCGGTCGCGCTACGCTTAGTCTGCGACCGCGAAAAGCTCATCCGAGATTTCGTCCCAGAATCCTACTGGCTCATGGGGGCTGATCTCGCAGCTAAGGGCGTTACCTTTACCACGCGCTTGGCTCGTATCGATGGCAAGAAGGCCGAAATCCGAGATGAGGAGTCCGCCACGCTCTTTAATCAAGAGCTCCAGTCGGCTAAACAGTTTAAGGTACAAGGTGTCAAGGTCCAAGAACGCCAAAAGCGCCCTTACCCGCCATTTCGTACCTCAACCCTCCAGCAGTCGGCATCTAGTGTCTGCGGTTTGGCGCCAGTGCGCACAATGAGCATCGCACAAAAACTCTACGAAGCTGGTCTCATTACCTATATGCGTACGGACTCATCGGCTATCTCGGCTGATGCACAAAAGGCTGCTGCGGCATTCCTCACCGATAAGTTTGGCGCAAGCTTTGTCCCTCCAAAACCGCCCATGTATGGTTCGCGTAAAGATGCCCAAGGCGCACACGAGGCTATCCGACCGACGGATATCTCCAAGATCCCAAATTCCTTAACGGGCTTCTCCCCACAAGAGATTAAGGTCTATGATTTGATTTGGAAACGCTTCGCCGCAAGCCAAATGAAGCCTGCGATCCTGTCGCAGCGAACGGTTGAATTCGTCCCCGTGAGCGAGGGTTTGACCCACGTCTATAGCCTCACCGCCTCTAAGACAGATGTGCAGTTTGAGGGCTTTTATAAGATTATGAAGCCCACAAGCAAGGCCAAAAAGGTCGAGGATGCCGCTGAGGATGATGAGGGTGGTGACGAGAGTGCCTCCTTGCCGATGCTTGAGGCGGACGAACTCGCTGATTTGGTTAAGTGTCTCTCTGAGCGCAAAGAAACTACCCCACCTCCTCGCTTTAATGAAGCTTCCTTGATTAAGACCCTTGAAGAAGACGGTGTGGGACGTCCATCGACCTATGCAACCATCGTTGAAACTCTCGACAAGCGCAAGTACGTCACCAAGGAAAATCGACAAATGGTGCCCACTGAGGCCGGACTTAAGGTCAATGACTTTTTGGTCGCAGAGATGGAGCCGATGGTTAATGTCAACTTTACTGCGGAGATGGAAACCGAGCTCGATCGCATCGAGGCTGGTGAAGTCACTTGGAAAGAAGTCCTCAGAGCCTTTTATGCCCAGCTACAAGAATGGCTCAAAGCCGATCCCAAGGTCCTCAAGGTGATCTTTGAGCAGTTTGACCAAGTTTCGCAATGGCGCGAACCTATCGAACGCGGCCGCCACGTCTATGACGACTTGGCCGTGGTCACAGAGATGAAAGCCGCCGCACAGGCTGATACAGGCGTGACCAAGAGCCAAGTGGGACTCCTCTTGCAAATGGCTGCGCGCTATCGTGAGCAAATGCCACAGGTCGAGCAAGCCATGCAACAGGTCGGCCTCGTCCTGCCTCCGGCCCCTCCTCAAGTCGACGAAAGCCACATCGAGGAACGCTTTGAGGCGTTGGCTCCAGTGGAGTTGTCACCCTTTGATTCTCGTTTTGTCGCCTCGCTCAAGCGTCAATGGAGCAGTGGCAGACCATTCTCGGTCAAGCAATTGGCTGCATTGGATCGTGTCCTCGTGCGCAATGCTGGCCAAATCTCCGACTATCAGACTTTGGTTGACAAGATCGGATTAAATACCCAAGTCGCGGAAACTGCCGAGGTCCAGGACAATGGCTTGGCGCAAGCACTGATCGAGGCTGGGACTGCTATCCAAACATGGGACGCTCCAACCAAAAAGGGCAATCGTGTCTATGATGATCAGGATTTTTATCAAAGCTTGGCGCGGCAGTTTGAGACTAAAAAGTCCCTCTCGCCCGCCCAGTCAAGGGCGCTGACGATGTTGATCGCTCGCTACTCGGCCCAAATCCCGCAATTCGCACAGCTGACAGAACAATTCGGCATCAAGCCGCGTAAAGCTGTCGCTCGCAAAGCCGCCGCAGAAAAGCTCTCCGACCAAGAGGGCGATCAGCCGACAGAAAAGACCCCTGCCAAGGCCAAGACCAAGGCTAAAGCTAAGGCAAAAGCCCCTGCTAAATCCAAGGCTAAGGCCTCTGCTAAACCCTCTACAGCAAAGAAAACAAAAAAGGCGTAAGCCATTGAAGCATTCTTCGCTTGACCAAAACCCTAAAATGTAGTATAGTACACCCCAATTTTACTTACTCAAGGAGATTCACTAGTTATGACCACTTACAATGATGTTGCTCAATCCACTGTCTTTAACGTCTTGGTTGAAGTCGACAACCTCTTCTTTAATGGTATCCGTATTGCTGCTGATATCATCCAGAGCCGTTACAAGGCTTTGGGCGCAAAGCATGTTGACGACTACACCTTTTTGCGTCAAGCCTATGGCCGCAGC
>CAYZIC010000057.1:0-14799 GCA_964478335.1 uncultured Lentisphaeraceae bacterium
TTGGCTGAAGATGGTCTTTTGCCTGATCTCTCGATTGGGATTGCCGGACGAGAGTCCCGCCATATCTCGGGACAAATAGGGGCAGACAATGACGGATGGAATGCCTCGGCACAGATGGATCAGCCTTGGGATCGTCTTGTCGAACGCAACGCTTACCGTTTGGCTCTGATCCTTGCAGATCAAGCTACTCGAACCACCACGCTTAAGCAAGATGAGATTCGCAACGAGTTGCGTAGCACCATGCGTGAAATTATCGCTGCGAAGACATCATTTGATATTCAAAAGCGTGCGGTGGCTCTTGCGCAACGGCGTGTTGACAGCAATGCGCTCTTTATGCAAGCTGGCCGCTCACAAATGCGTGACGTGCTCGAGGCTGAAAGTGCCTACCTACAGGCTCAAAATAGCTTTGTGAGTGCAACAATCTCTTGGTACCTCAAAGAGTTGAAACTGATTTTAGACTTGGGGGACACCCCTCATACACAATTGTAAGGATCATATCATGTCCCAAAAACGACTCATTGCCCTTTTTTCTACAGCCACCCTCCTTGGCGTATTGCTTGTAGCTTGGCTTGCTACACCTCAAAAACAAGAAGATTCGATCTTGCCGCTTTATGAGGCTAAGCAAGGTCCGTTGACGATCTCAGTTGTCTCTGGTGGGACGATTCAAAGTCGTGACAAAGTCGAGATTAAGAGTGAGCTCGAGGGGCATAACACGGTCATTTGGGTTATCGATGAAGGTTCTCGCGTCAAAAAGGGTGATTTGCTCTTGGAATTTGATGCGTCAACTCTCGAGGAAAAACACAAGGAGCAAAAGGTCAGTGTCGTCGATAAGGATTCGGCATTGTTGGTAACCAAAGAAAAGCTTGAGATTACCGAGGGGGACTGCGAAGCAGCCCTCCTCGATGCCGAGATCGCCCTCCAATTGGCGCAGATGAATCTCGACAAGTTTAATAAAGGCGATAACCCTAAGAATATCAGCCAATACCAGTCAGATATCGCACTTGCTGACGAGGAGCTCCAGCGTGCCGAAGAGAAGCTCACTTGGTCTAAAAAACTCTTTGGCTCTGGCTATTTGACTCGTACAGAGTTGCAGGCTGATGAGCTCGCTGCTAAACGCTCCAAAATTAAGCTCGATATGGCCAACATCGCCAAGCAGGTCTATGACCAATTTACGGTCTTTAAAGAACGCGCCTCTTTGGAGACTTCGTTGCGCAAGGCGAAGCGGGCGTTGGTTCGGACAAAGTTTCAAAATGAATCAAAGATGCGACAGGTTAAGAGTGAGGTCACGTCAAAGGAGCTACAATATGTGCGCGCTAAAGATCGTCTTGAGGACCTCACCACACAAATTAAAAAGAGTAAGATCACAGCACCAGTTGATGGGGTGGTTTTGTATGCATCGAGCGTGCAAATCGCCCGTAGAATGTGGTGGATTCAGCCGTTGCGCGCTGGCGGCACAGCCAATGAACGCCAAGATTTGATTTACATTCCGCTGGAATCAGGCATGGTTGTCGAGGTAATGATCCCCGAGGCGAGTCTGAATAAACTGGTTGTCAACATGACCGCATCGATTAAGATTGATGCAATCCCTGATCGAATTTTTACGGGTAAATTGGTTAAGATTGGCCTTTTGCCTGATGGTCAGTCGGCGCAACTTAGCCCTGATCTCAAGCTCTATAAGTGTGAAATTGAATTTGATGCATCTGATCCGTTGATCCGTTCTGGGATGAGTTGCGATGTGGAATTGATCCGTGAACAGTACAAGGATGTGCTCTCGATTCCGATGCAGTGTGTTGTGCGAATTGGCGAAGAATCCGTCGTCTATGTCCTCGATCAATACAATCAACCCATGCCCAAACCTGTCATCTTGGGCATGGATAACAAACGCCAAGTGCACGTGGTAAGCGGGTTGTCTCAGGGCGACAAGGTTTTACTTTCGCCGCCCATCCCAGAGTCCAGTGTGACCGATGGTGCTAAGACCGAGGGCAAAGCTAAGGGCAAGAGCCTTGCTAAGATGCCTGTTGGCAAAAGGGGAAAGTAGGTCGCCATGGATCAGCAAATCCCTAACGTCTTAGAAGTCATTGATGTCAAACGATCCTATTGTGTCGGAGATGAGACGGTTCATGCTTTGGCTGGGGTGTCCTTTTCGGTGCCCAAGGGGGATTTTTGGTCGATTATGGGGCCTTCTGGGTCTGGTAAGTCGACGTTGCTCAATATCCTTGGTTGCTTGGATACTCCCTCATCTGGTGAGTACTGGCTCAATGGCGAAGATGTCGCCAAGATGCAGGATGACCAGCTCAGTGATCATCGCTTAAAGAATCTCGGCTTCATCTTTCAGAGCTTTCACTTGATCTCTCAGCTCACGGTGCTTGAAAATATCGAGGTGCCGATGCTCTACTTGGGGCTTTCGCAAGCAGAACGCCGCCGTCGAGCGATACGGCTGGCCCAAAAGGTCGGCATGTCCCATCGTATGCACCACCTGCCCATGGAGCTCTCGGGTGGTCAACGCCAACGTGTCGCCGTGGCACGAGCGCTTGCCAATGAGCCCGCTTTGCTCTTGGCCGACGAGCCGACTGGCAATCTGGATACGGCAACCTCGATTCAGATCATGGAGCTATTCAAAGAGCTCAACGAGCAAGGTAAGACGATTGTGATTGTCACCCATGAGCCCGACATCGCCGAACACGCCCACAAGCAATTAGTGCTCAAGGATGGGCGTATCCTTGAGATTAAAGAAAATCTCAATCACCCATGCGTGGCACGTTTTGCTGCTGCAGGAGGCTCTCACAATGCTTGATACGCTTAGATTCTTTTTGCCCTTTATAAAGTTGGGCTTAACTGACATCTGGCGCCATAAGGCGCGTTCGCTTTTGACGATGTTGGGGATGGTCTTTGGTGTCGGGAGCGTGATTGCGATGCTGGCTGTCGGTGAAGGTGCCAGTGCTCAGGCGATCGAAACGATTAAAAAGCTCGGTTCGACCAATATCATGATCGAAACGGTAAAGCCTATCTCTGACGAAATGTCGTTGCCTGGTGAGGGACGCTCAAGTGTGCAAAACTACGGCATAACTTACCAGGATGAGCTGCGTATTAAGGAGATCGTTGAGGGATTAGACACGACGGTGCCTGTGCGCATTGCATTGCGAGATGCCCGACTCAAGGAAAAATCCCTCCAGCTGCGTGTCATTGAGACCACTCCTGATTGGTTTAAGATCGTCCCTCGCAAGCTGCTTGCTGGGCGTGTTCTCTCTTGGGATGATGCTCGTGGTGTCTCGAATGTCTGCGTCTTGACTGAGCATGGCATGCGCCGCATCTTGGCAGGAACGACCATCATGGGGGAAAAGATCCGTATCGGCTCCTCACTCTTTACAGTAGTTGGCATTTTGCAAAATGATGCGTCAGCTGGCAAAGAGGCACCAGACTCAGAGACGGATGTCTACATCCCAATCAATGCGGGGATTCGTCTCTTTGGCGAAGCCAATCTGCGTAGAATTGGTAAACGTGTCGAGGGCGAACACATCGAGCTTAATCGCATCATCGTGAGCATGTCTGATATCCGTTATGTTGAAAAAGCTGCGAGTGCGATTCAGAGCATGCTCAAACATTTCCACAAAAAGCGAGACTACCGCATGAATGTCCCCCTCATGCTCCTGCGTGAAGCAGAACGCTCCAAAAAGATGTATAATGTCGTTCTCGGGGCCATTGCCGGTATCTCTCTGCTCGTTGGCGGTATTGGCATCATGAATATTATGCTCGCCTCCGTAACCGAGCGCACCAAAGAGATCGGCATTCGCCGAGCCATTGGTGCCCGCAAAAATCGCATCGTCATCCAATTCTTGATCAATACCTGCGTGATCTCGATTACTGGAGGCCTGCTGGGGCTAGTTGTTGGCGTGGCGATCCCCTTGACTATTACCGCCTTAACGGATGTGCCTACGACAATTCGTCTCTATAGCCTCGTGTTGGCATTTGGTATCAGCGCATTGACAGGTATTATCTTTGGCCTTTACCCAGCGCTTCGTGCTGCTAATCTCGATCCCATTGTTGCTTTACGCCATGAATAATTCCCCAGCCACCTATCTGCTCTATCTTCACGGCCGCGCCTACACCGGTGACTCGCATCGGGATTTTGTTTCTGCGCTGGCTGTCCAAAAAAATGCTTACCTCCTCACGCCTTATGCTCCTTATCCTGATGGTGATGGTTGGTCGTGGTTCTCTAAAACGACCCATGCGGGCAAGCAATTTGCGAATGAATCAGAGATGAATCGTGCGATTGATGGACTCATGAACCTGTTGAACGAGCAAGGCATCTCTCCTAAACAAGTTATCCTCTGCGGACACTCCCAGGGCGGCGGCTTAGCCATTACCATGGGGATGCGCTATCCCTTTAAAGAGGTGATTAGCATCTGCGGTGATTTGCCCTATAATGTGGCTTATCCTGTTGGTCAAGCCATCTGCTCATCCATGATTTGGGTCGAGGGACTGCTCGATGACTTCTTAAATCTGCGACGCAAATCATCCCGTACTATACTCGACCAAGCAGGCGTACCCTACCGCTATTGGCTCAGCCCATCGACCAGCCATCACCAATTTGGTGAGCCTCTACTCACAGAGCTCGCCGCGCTAGGCTCGGTTCGCTTGTAAAACGCAAAGGAGCAAAGATACGGCTGTGTCGTATGCGGAACCAGTTGGCGCTCGCCGCAGTGCGAGCGCAGTGGTGCAGGGGCTCGCGTTTAAGAATAAATGTATCAATATACAAAAATGTACGCAACACAGAGCCCCCCCAAAAAAAGTCTTAGCTTGCAATATATCGCAAGCTGAGACTTTTTTAGAATGTGGAATGTGAAGCGGCCGAGCCGCTCCTGTTAACTAGGATGCTAAGCGTCGATCTCTTGGTGGCGATGGATGGCGGCAAAGTCGGCTAGGAGATGCCCCATGTCGTCGGCTTCAGGGGCTTTGACGCAGATCTTGCCAGGATAGATTTGGTAGGCTTGGCGGTAGTGTGCGGGGGTGAGGTTGGGCATGAAGACGTTGGCACCGCATTGTAGCCCCATGCGTCTGCCTGCTACTGGGTCGACGGATGAGAGCGCAGTCGTGCTGGGGATGTTGGCTGTCGGTCGCATGAGGCGAGCCAATGCCATGACGCGGCAAGCCATCTCGGCTGTGGCGGGGACCTGATTGGGGGAATGGGGGATGGGAAGCTGGCCTAGCGGGGTCTGAGGGTGGGCGATATAGGGGCCTAAGCCAATCATGTCGAGTTGCAATGCGCCAAAGGTGACGATGTCTTGAGTCAGGATGTTAAAGGTTTGCCCAGGAATGCCAACCATAATTCCGCCTCCGATCTCATAACCGAGCTCCTTGAGCAAACGTAATCGATAGAGCCTAGGATGCTCACCAATGGGTGTCGCTGTGTCGGATTGCTCTGGATGTATCTGCTTAAAAAAGGCTAAGTCACTCGTTTCAAAACGCAAAAGGTAGCGGTCTGCGCCAGCTTGATGCCACACTTCAAAGTCTTTTGGGGGGCGTTCGCCTAAGCTGAGGGTGACGAATTGGCCCGTTTCGCCTTTGATGCGTTTGACCAGCTCCGAGATCCAGGCTGTGGGGATGGCTTTGGTCGATTCGCCAGCTTGGATGACGACGGTACCAAAACGCAACTTGGCCGCTTGGTGGGCGGCAGCGAGGACTTCTGCTGGCGTGAGGGTGTACCGGACTGCGAGGGGATTGCCAGCTCGCAGGCCACAGTAGGTGCAGTTGCGGGTACAGACACTGGAGAGCTCAATGAGCCCTCGAAGCTTAACGCCGTCTCCCAGGGTCTCATGGCGCAATTGGTCGGCCTGAGCAATGAGGGCTGAGGCATCTGGGCTGAGCAGGTGGTCGTGGATTTGCTGGGGCGTGAGCATGGGGGTTACCTTTTGCGGCCAGTGCGTAAGGCGGGATCATAAATGTCGCGCAACGCGTCGGCTAGTACGTTAAAGGTCAAGACCAACGCAAAGATGGCGATCGTGACAAATGTTAACTCCCACCAAACGCCTTGCCAGAGTCGCAGGCGGGCGTTGTTGATCATGATGCCCCAGGAGGGTTCGCTTTGCACACCAATGCCCAAAAAGCTGATAAAGACCTCCGTGGCAACCGAGGCCGGGAAACGAATCGAGAAGGTAATCAGGATGATGTGCATCACATTGGGCAAGATGTGCTTAAAGATGATGCGCAGAGGATTATATCGCATGACGCGGGCGGCTTGGACGTAGGCGCGGTCGCGGTGTTTGATGACCTCGCCTCTGACACTTCTGCAGACACCAACCCACGTCGTTAAGCCGATGCCTAAGTAGATCCCTAGGAGACCTTTTCCCGCAATCATGGCGATGGCCAAGATAAAAAGTAGTCCGGGCATTGAGGAGACTGTGGCGCAGATCCAGACGACGACGGAGTCGATTTTACCACCAAAGTATCCCCCTAGGCAACCGAGCAGGATGCCCAGAGGCAGGGCAATCAACGATGTCATGATCCCGACGTGAAAGGCAATTCTTGAGCCCTGAATGAGTCGCATGCCCACATCGCGCCCGAGGTTGTCTGAGCCCAGTAGGTAGAGATGATCGCCCGCGCGACTTAGTGGGGGGAGGTAACGAGCCTCCATGTTGACGGCGTTGTAGCTGGGGGTGGTGTCTTTGTAGTCGTAGTAACGGTAGACGCATTCTCCATAGGCAGCGATGAGGGTATAGGCGACGAGCGCCAGGAGGCAAAGGCGTGTCGTCCAGCGGCTCCAGAGTTTGCGAAGAACGCCCTTGGTGGGGTGGGTAGGGGATACTCTCATGAAATTCTCACTCGGGGGTCGAGCCAACCGTAGCAGATGTCGGTGGCGAGGTTAACAAATTGATAGATCAGTGCGCCAATGACCACGACCCCTTGGATGACGCTCATGTCTGAGGAGTGGATGGCATTGATGCTGACGCTGCCCAATCCTGGAATGCCAAAGAAACTTTCCAATAGCAGGCTGCCTGTAAAGAGATAGGGGATGGATAAGCTGATGTAGGTCACTATCGGAATGAGACTATTGCGCAAGATGTGCACAAAGAGCTGACGAAATGCTGAGATGCCTTTGGCCTGAGCGGTGCGCACATAGGGCTTGTAGACTTCATCGAGAATAGCCGCGCGATAAAAACGTACGTCGCCACCCAAACTGCTGATGATGCCGATACAGACGGGCAAGATGAGATAGGTGGCATCCTCCCAACCCCAGAGCGGAAAGATGTCCCACTTAAAGCCGAGGAAAAATTGCCCCAACAAGATCCACACTACATAGTTGACGCTCATGAGTATGGTCGATGCTGCCAAGACACAGCGGTCGAGCTTGCCTCCTCGGCTGACGGCACAGAGCAAACCAAAGACGACACTGGTGATGCTCCCAAAGATGAGGATGGGGATAGAGAGGGAGAGCGAGGCCCATACGCCTCCTTTGAGTACTTCGAGCACGGGACGCTTGCTCTCGACTGACATGCCAAAGTCTAACCGCATCAACCGCTTGACATAGTCCACGAATTGCGAGTCAAAAAGAGAACGAGTCTTGCGCTGGACAGCAGAGAGCTTGTCTCCTGTAATTGCAGAGAGGTGCCAGCCTGCGGGTACTCTGATGATGACATGGTGCTCTTTTTCGGCAGGCAGGTTGATTTGGTGTTGGAGCGATTGGTCGGAGACGAGTGTGACGCTTGTGAGCTTTTCGCCAGAGAGTTGATAGGTGGCTTCTGGGAGTGCAAAGGCAAGCGTACCGCGGGAGGTACAAGCTTTGACTGTCGCCCAGTTGCCGATGAAGAGCGGTTTGTCAAAGCCATGCTGCGCTTCAAAGGCCGCAATCGCTTCTTGTGAGGCGTGTTGACCAAGAATGGTTAACGCCGGAGAGCCGCCGATGACATAAAAGAGTATAAATGTCAAGACGATGACACCGATTGTGGTTGGGATCATCTCGATGAAACGTTTGAGGCAGTATTTGAGCATTATTTCACCCTCACGCGCCAATAGCGCTCCATACCATAGGGAAAGTTGTGAATTTGATAATTGATGAGTCGGCGGTTGGCCAAAGAGAAGTCAATGCCATAGTGTAAAAAGACCCATGGACAGTCTTTGACCACGATACGCTGCAATTTGAGCCAAATGTCATGCGCATCTGCCGATGACTTGGTTGCAATGGCCTGCTCATAGAGCGCATCAACTACTGGGTTGACGTAGTTTGAGCGGTTCGGGCCTGGTGAGAGATTGCGCGAATGAAACATCTGGAGGAAGTTTTCTACGTCGGGATAGTCACCCGCCCAAGCCATGAGAGCCATTTGAGCCTTGGCTGATGAGACCTTGGCTAAAAAGGCAGGCCACTGATTGTAGCTGAGCTGTAGGTCGATGCCCACCTCGGCATAAAAGGATGCCAATAGCTCCGATGACTCTCGTGTCGACTGGGTGGTGTTGCCCAAGTCAAGGGTGAGTTGGAGGCGGCGGCCGGTTTGGGGGTCTATGCCATTTGGGTAGCCCGCCTCAATGAGGAGCTGTTTGGCGCGAGTAAGATTATAGGTGTAAGGATGGGGGGCGATTAGTGCGCCTGGTAAGTGCGGTGGTGTCGGGCCATTGAGCTCCTTGACGCGCCCTTGAAAGAAGTCCAACCAACGCTTGCGATCAAAGGCACAATTCAGAGCCTGACGCAGCTTTTTATTTTGCATGATCGGATCTTTGCTATTGAGCAGGATATAGTAGACATTGAGCGTCGGGATCGAGTGTAACGCAATGTTATGTTCGTCCAAGAGTCTATTTTTGCCGAGCGATGAGTCGATGACAATCTCGAAGCTGTTGCGATCCATTTGGGTGAGCAGGTCGACCTCTCCCTTGAGCAACGCCAACCACTGTGTGGAGGGGTCTTTGATGATGAGTTGATTGATCGTCTCAAAGGGCACCTCCGCCCCATCAAAGTCGACCGATCGCCAACCATACCAGTTGGGATTGCGCACAAAGACACGTTTGTAGCTGCGATGCCAGGACTTGAGCTCGTAGGGGCCACTGCTGATCGGATGCTCGGTGAGAGAACCATAATAGTCGACCGCTTCTTGCGGCACTGGTGCACTGTAGGCCATGGTGAGAAACCAAAGAAATTGCCTACTCGGTTGCGTGAGGGTGACTTCGAGCGTGTAATCGTCAATGGCGCGCAGACCTGATACTGGCTTGTTATAGTCTGTCGGGGTAGGTTTTTTGCTCGCTTGGTTAAAGTCGCGCATACCCTTGATGGTATCTAGAAAGAGCCAGCTACCTGGCGAGGCAACCTTACTGTCGACGACGCGTTTCCAGGCAAAGATAAAGTCCTGAGCGGTAATGGTGCGCCCTGATCCAGTGGCGAAGCAGGGATCATCTTGGTAACACGCATCGGGGCGCAGGGTAAAGCGATAAGTCAGACCATCTGAAGAGAGTGTCCATACCGTAGCCAGTGCTGGCGTGAGTTGGTTTTTGCTTGCATCTGGATGATAAGCCAAGAGGGTGTCGACCATGAGCCCAACTGGACGAGCGGAGGCCTCATCGGAAACTTGGGCGCTGTCGAGTGACCCCGCTTGGAGGCCGACTTGATTGAGGACGCGCCGTGGGTCGTCTTGGTGGGGCGTGGCCTCTAGGACTGTTGTCAAGAATAGACACACCCCCCACGCAACTACAAGTGTGTCAAATCGGTTACGCATACCACTTTTCCTTAATAAAGGCCAATCCTGTCTCTAGCGCACTGCTCGAGGTGTGGGGGTTGGGTTCAAAGACTTGAATAATGGGGGCTTTAGCGAGGGCAGGTTTGAGTGCATCAAAATCTACAAGACCAGTACCAGGCGCACAGTGATCATTCATCGGTGGTTGTACATCATGAATATGACAGCCTGCGATTGAGCCCGCTTGGGTTGATAAGACTGACTGGATTGTTTCGAGTTCACAGATCTCACGCAATTGCCCATGGCCGACATCAAACCACGCCATCAGAGCGGGAAACTCAGCCTTGAGGTCGAGCCATTCATTGGCCATGGGGTAGGCGGTCATGCCAGGGAGGTTTTCGAGTGCTAGTGCAATGCCGGCACGTTCAAAATCGGGAATCACTTCGTCAAGGGTGGCGCACATTGCCTGATGTGCTGCAGCGATTCGCTTGGCGCGACATTTGAGTGGTTGCCTGCAAAAGAATGTTTTATCGCAATTGATGCGTCCAGCATGGACGACAATGGCCGATGCGCCTGATTCCTGAGCAAGCGTTAAGGAGCGCCGTAAAAAGAGAATGCCGATTTTACGGTCATTTTCGTCGCTCGTCGCCAGTGAGAACGCCTCCGGACCGAGCTCGGGCATGCCGATGCGTACAGGTGCAAAGGCATGCACGCTACTCACGGAGAGCTGGTTGTCCGCCAAAGCTTGCTTCATCTCTGGCCAATCGGTCTCGTTGAGGAAGTAGCCCAGCTCGACACCATCAAAGCCCATGCGAGCGGTTTCGGCGGCGATCTGTTTGGGGGTAAGTCCCTTGTGAGCGAAGTAGGAGGTCGAGAGGTTACAGCGCATGACCAGACTCCGTGGGGGTCTGTGCCGCAGGCTCAACCTCGGCCGTGGGAGCAACCTCTTTGACCATGAGCTTTTTGATCCAGCTATCCTCGGCAATGGCGCCCTTTTCGATCAGCAGACAGATTGCGGTTACGCAAATCCCAGCAAAGAGCACGCCTACGGCATTGGCCAAGTAAAAGTTGCGGCGTTTAAAGCCAAGTAAAAATGCCCCTAGTGCACCTGAAAAGGCTCCCGTGCCCGGTAAAGGTACACCAATAAAGAGAGCAAGACCCCATTCTCCATAGCGCTCGACAGACGGACGCAGCTTCTCCTGGTGCTTTTGAATATGGGACCAGATTTTCTTGTCAAACCACGCCCAGCGGTGGCGGATGAAATCAAGGATAGGCAAGAGAATTTCAAAAGCCAAGATCCCCACCACAATATTAAGTAGCGTGCAATAGAGCGCAACCATCCACCACTCAAAAACTGTACATTGCGGTGCAAAAAAACCAAATGGAATCGACGCACGCAATTCAAGCGTTGGCAATCCCGTCAAAAGCGTTAACCAAATAAGGCATTCTAGCATAGAGAAACTCCACTACAATTAATCAGAAAACTCGTGAATGACAAGCCACGCAGAATAACTGATATACGTTAATAAAAAGATTGCACCTGCAATCTTACCAATAAAGACCTCGGGCGAATGCTTTAGCTTTGTACGTACCACACCCCAGAAGACCGCAATACTGAGTAGTATTGTCGCACCAATCACCATGCCTAGATCTCGCACGATTAATTCCTGAGGTAAGATTTCTCGCCCCACGGGATGGATAACAATCGCCACTCCTGCAACAAGGAGCGTGTTAAAAAAGTTCGATCCAATGACATTGCCGATCGCCAAATCCGTTTCTCCACGGCGAATGGCGGTAATTGAGGACATCAATTCTGGTAGTGCAATCCCAATCGCTACGATCGTGATCCCAATAACTAAATCGTGAACACCAAGGTACGTCGCAATAAATTCTGCGGTTTCTACGATAAGTGTCGAGCTTGCCACCATGAGCCCTAACCCGATGACCATTAAGATAGCGGCTTTCCAAGGCTTCATTAAGCGCGGATCGATGCGTTTGGGTTTGCGGCGTTTAGGCTTCGTCCGAGCGAGGATCTGTTCATGCTCTCGCATCGCATCTCTCACGCTGATAAAGATGAGTATGCAAAATGTCGCCAATAAGATCACGCCATCCAGTCGTGACCAAGCACCATCAATTGCCAAAAATAAAGTCAGCAGGGTTACACCCAACAAGATAGGTAGGTCGCGCCTGTAAACTTGATGATGCACCACTAGACGTGTCAAAAAGGTTGATACGCCTAAAATGAGTAAGATATTGGTCGTGCTTGACCCAAAGGCATTGCCGAGAGCCAATAAAGGTTTGCCAGAATAGGCCGCACTTGCCGAGACGAGCATATCCGGCATTGATGTACCAAATCCAACGATCACCATGCCGACCAAAATTGGGGGGATCTTAAACCACTTGACCATGCCCACTTGACCATCGACAAAAAGGTTCGAGCTCCACACCAGTAGTGCACAGCCCATAACAAATCCTACTATTGATAAAATGAACATGAGCAACCTTGTATTTTAAGACACTTCCCTAGACATACAGGTCTAGGGGGCAACAGCGCAGACTAGCACGGGCGAGTTAATAGCCCCGATCGCCACTCGCCGATGAGAATGGATTGTGCTTCCACGAGGCCTTGCGCAACAAACGCATCCCGCACCTCAGGATAGAGCGTGTCGAGAATACCCGAGATGATCAATTGCCCACCAGGCAAGACGGCACAAGCCACCTCTTTGGCATATTCGATAAGCACAGGTCCTAAGATATTAGCCAAAATAATCGCCCCGCTGTCCAAGTTGTTCGCTAGGTCGCGCGTTTCATAGGGGATGACTGCATCATTGAGTGCGGCATTTTCCTTGGCGATTGCGACCGAGTCTGAATCGTAGTCAAAGCCACGTACATTTATGAAGCCAAGCTTTTTCGCAGCGATCGAGAGAATGCCCGAACCACAGCCCATGTCCAAAACGGGTCTGCGCATATCGCCCTCGGCCAGTGTATCGAGTAATTGCAAACATGCCATCGTCGTCGGATGCTTGCCCGTGCCAAAGCTCATCCCAGGATCGAGTGTGATCACGCACTCCGCAGGCTTTGCATTATAGCTTTCCCACGACGGCCTAATGACAATACGCTCTGAAATGTGCTCGACATGAAAGAACCTTTTCCAACTCTCGGCCCAATCTGCAGCCGGCAATGTGTCGACCGCAATATCCGTAGTCACGCCAATGATCGAGAGACACTGCGCAATTTGATCCTTGACGGTGTCTGCTTGATATGCATCCTCTAGGAATACCTCTAGGCGCGTTTTGCCCGTCTCAATGTCGGTATAAAAAGTGGGCGTAAAGGCATCCCCATCGAGAATTTCGAGGAGCTGATCTACTTGATCTTCGTCTAGTAATTCACACCAGACGACCGTCAAATCACATGCTTGAGCCATAAATAAAATCCTTTTAGTTACTAGTTTCGGGCAGCCAAGCCGCCCTATGAGTCGATGTAAAGCTCGGCGGTGGAGAAAAGGGGATCGGTCGTATAGCGGATACCCAATCGACGCAACCCCGCTTCATCACCAGGAGTTAACATATGCGATAAGTGCATTTCACAGTCGCGCAGTTCACTGAGTTTTTCCAGTGCTGCATGAGCTGCAGGGTCACTTGCAGCGCAGATCGCCAGACCGATGAGCGCTTCGTCCAAGTTGAGAGAACCGTACTTCCCCTTGACGATGTCACATTTCATATGGGCAATCGAGGCGACCACCTCTGGGGCAATCAAGTGGCGATCATCAGACAACCTCGCCAAAACCTTGACCGCATTGAGCATATTGGCTGCAGCTGCGTGCAATTCATTGGAGTTTTTACCTTGTACGATTCGGCCATCATGTAATTGGAGTGCAGACCCACAGTAGACACCTTCCATTTTGTGTGCTTGCGTTGCATCATGAGCTGCTGTACGAGCAGCCGTGACCACGGCACGCATCTCAGGTGTAATGGCGAGCTCCTGCATCAAACGCTCGATTACCTTAACCGCACGTTTGTCTGATTTGCCATGAGCCACACAATCTGTTAAATGGCGAAAATAACGTCGAATGATCTCCTGTTTAGCCGCCTCACGCACCACCTCGTCATTGCAAATGCCAAAGCCCACGCAATTTACCCCCATATCCGTTGGGGATTGATAAGGACAATTGTGCGACGGACTCAACCGCTGCCAAATCGCACGCAAGAGCGGAAAGGCCTCCACGTCACGATTATAGTTGATCGAGATCTCGCCATGCGCCTCGAGATGAAATGGATCAATCATATTGATATCGCCCAAATCGGCCGTTGCCGCCTCGTAGGCCAAATTGACTGGATGCTTGAGCGGCAGATTCCAAACAGGAAATGTCTCAAACTTTGCATAGCCCGCCTCACGGCCAGCTTGATAGTCATGATAGAGCATTGCAAGGCAGGTCGCTAGTTTACCGCTACCTGGTCCAGGGCCCGTCACCACCACGATTGGGCGCGATGTCGGCACAATCTCATTAGCTCCGTACCCCTCATCACTGACCACCACATCAAGATTGGTCGGATAACCCGGCACCACACGATGGCAGACTACCTTGACCCCACGGGTCTCTAGCTTATTGCGAAATTGTAGCGCCGCTGGTTGCCCTTCAAATCGCGTGATCACCACGGCACAGACATGAATCCCCCAACTACGCAAATTGTCGATCAGCTTGAGCGCATCATCATCGTAGGAAATACCAAAGTCCGCACGCATCTTTTTGCGCTCAATATCCTCGGCATAGACACAGAGCACGATCTCAGCCTGATCCTTAAGTTTTTGTAGGAGGCGTAGTTTGACATTGGGATCATATCCAGGCAATACACGTGCTGCATGGTAGTCAAACATCAACTTGCCACCAAATTCCAAATAAAGCTTATTCCCCGCCTGCTGGGCACGCTTTAAGATGCCTTCAGCCTGGAGTGACAAATAGCGATCATTATCAAAACCAATCATAATTATCCTCGAGAGTCCTTGCAAATAGAAAGACTCACTATAGCACATTCCCTCTCTAAATGCAAGCGGTGATTATGATTTTGTCCATTAAAGCGTATTGCGTCACTTAATGAAACCTGCAATAATAGATGTCGCACTTGAAAAAGTTGGCAAAGCGTATAAT
>CAYZIC010000058.1:0-14749 GCA_964478335.1 uncultured Lentisphaeraceae bacterium
ATTGGCGCGTAGCCTAAAGGTGTACGAGCGAGTTTTTCTTGGGGTATCTGGGGTGATGGGCTTGGGATTGGTGTTGACGACGGCCATGACGAGGGTGCCGTCGGGGAGGCGTTCGTACTGGACGAGGGCGTAGGTAATGATGCCTTGGGATTGCGAGAGGTCGTAGCTCAATTTACTGGTGAGTTGATTGATGCCGCCTTTTCGGGTAAATTCAAGGATGCCCGACTCTATGAATAGCTCAGAGCCATCACTAGTGACCTTAAATCCGCTTTGATTTTGTAGGTTGATAAAGGGTGTCAGCTTGGTGCCGAGCTGCGAGGCGTAGTTCCAATGGGGTATCTCGCCATATCGACCACTAGCGAGGCCTACTTTGGGCAAAAGGTTGCCTGTTCGTGAGAGATCGGCGATGACAAATGAGAGGTCTGGATTCCAGGTTTGCTGCTGTCTTGTGGTTAGGCGGTCATAGATCTGTGGGCGAATGGAGCCTTTGCCCGTGATGGCGAGTGTGGGCTGGGCGTAATCATTTGAGTCGATGAGAATGGTTGCTTGATCACGGGTGGCGTATTCTTGATCTATATTTCTGCCAGTCTGCACGGCTGTCCACCAGCAAAGCGAAATGGCCGCAGTGATTGCCGAGATAATGGCGATCGCTCTCACGATCTTTTTGCGACGGAGGTGCGTGGAGGGGAGCTGGATGCGCTGGGTCTTGGTGAGCTCACTCGAACAATGCGAAGTCTCGGCTACATCAGAGATACGCCTCATGCCCTCTTCTGTAGCATCGGACTTGGCATCAAGCACACCATTAACAAACCAATAATAGTCGATGGGATAGCCTTTGTCTAGTAATGCTTGCTTGTAACTAATCAGATTAAAGGGAATTCGTCTGAAAAAAATCTGTTCGCGCTCTCGCTCGTAGATCACGTAGCTCGCCTCGGGGATCCCATCTCGCGAAAAGCCCACCGAGCCTGGATTGACAATGTAGCGAACGTTTGGCTCGAGCGCAATAAAGGGATTAAAGTAGCTATTAACAGAGCCATCCTCCCGATAGTCAAAGACGATTGGCACATGGGTATGGCCCACAAATGAGAGGCCATAGTTAGCGGGGAGGTTGGCAAAGTCCCTCGCCGCATCTGCCGTATCTGCCACATAGTAAAAGGCTTGCGGAAAACTGTTCGAGCCGTGCACGCAGATGAATTCCTGCGCATCGAGGACATAGGGTAAATTGTGCAGGTAATCGCAATCGTCATCAGATAGCTCCGCTTGATGACGTGCGACAATCGCGGTGGCAAATTCATTAAAGTCCGCCGTCGAGAGGTCTCCACAGACCGCCGCATCATGATTACCCTGGACGATCGCATAGGCTCGCTTACGGATGATGTCGAGGCACTCTTTTGGAAATGGGCCGTAGCCAACGATATCCCCCAGGCAGAGGATACGATCGACCTCCTGAATGGCACAATCCGCCAAAACCGCACGCAGCGCCGGCAAATTACCATGGATATCAGAGAGGATGGCATAGCGCATTAGCGGTCCTCCACCAGGCGTCGATAGTGCGTCGCCAGTGCCGTCGCAGCACTCGCCCATGTATAGGGAGCCACGTGCCAATGCGGATAACGATCACACGAAACAATGCGATTGGCCAACGCATGAGGCGCGCTCTTGGGCACGGTCACTGCCGTCGGAAAGCAATCCACAATGCCACATCCCTCACAGCAAATAAAGGGCAACCCACAAGCAGCCGCCTCTAAATAGACACATCCAAAAGCTTCACTCGTCGAGGGCAAGACAAAGAGATCCGCCGCCCGCATCGCATCGGCCAGCTCTCGCACGGACACAGATCCATGCCACTGCACCACATGATCAATCCGGAGCGAACCCGCCAAAGCTCGCAACGTGGCACCTTGGGGACCAGACCCATAGATATCCAGCTGCGCATCAACACCACGATCACGCAGCGCTGCCAAAGCCCGCAACGTATCTTGGTGGCCTTTGAGCACAACCAAATTGCCCGCACTGATGATCCGCAGCACCTGAGAGGGCTCACGCGAAACCGGCGGATAAAAGATCGTTGGATTATACCCATTATGCACGACAACTGCCTTTGGTGAGAAATGCTGATCGTAGCAATCGAGATTGGCGCGCGTCGCCTCACTCACACAGATCAAAGCTGCGGCATCGTGATAGACCCGGCAATGACGCTTGAGCCGCAATCTCAACGCCTGACCATAGACATCCAAGGCATGCACATGGATCACATAGGGGCGCTGCCACGTCTGCGCCACAAGACGCGCAGCCTCTCCGCCATTGAGCGGCTCGTGCGCATCGATCACATCTGGACGCCACCCACCCCAAGGCCAGTCTCGCAAAAGCGCCCGAGCGATTAGACGACCATTGAGCCCACGCGTTAACCAGCCAAGTCCACAATAGCCACAATAGCAAACGGGCACACCATCAAGCGTCAAAGCGTGCGAATGAATCCGCGGCATCGGCACACAGACACGCACATCGTGCCCCTGTGCGCGTAGCGCACAGGCCAATTCGTGATTAAAGCACCCATAGTGTAAGGCACCCTCACGAGGATAGATCGTTGCGATAAAAAGGATCTTCATACCACCGCACTCTGCATCTATTTACCCACATTAAACACTCTAAAACCGATCGCCCGCAATCGGTCTCCATCCAAATGGTTACGCATATCAAAGAGACACGCCGGCTTACGCATCTGGTCAAAGAGCCTTTGCCAATCCAGCTCACGATAAGCCGCCCAATCCGTCATCAACACAATTGCATCGGCCTCCGAAGCCGCCTCATACGGATCAAGCGTCAGCGTCACACCTGGCACATCTGCCAAATCTCGCTGAGCATTGACCAACGCCTTAGGATCGGTCACGCGCAATTGCGCATGCTCGGCAGCCAAGAGCTGACACACCCTTAGTGAGGGCGTTTCTCGCGTATCACCCGTATCCGCCTTAAAGGCAAAGCCAAAGATCGCAATCTGCTTATTGGCGACCGTATTAAACATCGCCTCCAGCATCCTCGAGACGATTCGCTCCTGCTGATAATCATTCATCAAGATCACCTGATGCCAATAGTCAGCCACCTCCTGCAAGCCATACGATTCGCACAAGTAGACTAAATTGAGAACATCTTTCTTAAAGCACGACCCGCCAAATCCAGGCCCAGCCCTAAGAAATCGACTACCGATGCGCCCATCAGCACCCATCACATGAGCCACCTCGTCAATGTCTGCACCTGTTTTTTCGCACAGCACAGAGAATGCATTAATCGACGAGACTCGCTGAGCGAGCATGGCATTGGCAGCCAATTTAGTCAATTCCGCAGACCAGACATTGGTCGTCATGATCTTGTCTCGCGGCACCCACGCTGCATAGATCTCACAGAGCGACTCAATTGCTGCGAGCCCAAGAGGTGTCTGCGGCCCACCGATCAAGACGCGATCAGGATTGAGCAAATCATTGATCGCCGTCCCCTCGGCAAGAAATTCTGGATTGGATAATATCTGAAAGGTATGCTCTGGGTGTGTCGACAAGATCGCATCCATCGCAGCCGCCGTGCGCACGGGAAGGGTGGACTTTTCTACCACGACCTTGTCACCATTCGCCTCCTGAGAAATCGTCCGCGCTGTCGCCTCCCAAAATTGCAAATCCGAGGCCTTACCTGCACCACGACCAAACGTCTTAGTCGGCGTATTCACCCCAACAAAGATCGTATCACACGCCCGAATTGCACCAACAACATCCGTCGTAAAAAAAAGGTTCTTACCCCGGCACGACTCGACCACTTCCTGTAAACCTGGCTCATAGATCGGTAGTGCATCAGAATTCCACGCCGCAATACGATCTGCATTGATGTCGACCACGTAGACCTTGCGATGAGGATTCTTCTGTGCGATCACGGCCATCGTCGGGCCTCCAATGTAACCAGCCCCGATACAAACGATATCTTGATTCATCTCCCCCCCCCTTTACATAACCATGCCCTGTAATACCAAGCAAAAACTTGACCTAAATATGCTGTCACTATAGCATAAACCCTCAAAAGAGACAAGCATAAAATGCCTCCTAAAGCTTAATGCCGTCAAAAAATCCCCTCACGCAGGCTCATCCTCATCACCAACAAACCGTAAGCATTCAATGCGATACCGCACGCTTTCTTGTTACGCCTTAAGGGATCTTGTTAATCTTAGTGGATAAAATGGTGGAGCGGCTGCACTGCGGGAGCTCGCAAGATCGCTCTTGGTGATCGGCGGCGAGGGCGTGGACGGAGGAGGCTGCGCCTCCTCTACAATTGCTACGCTCCTACCTTTTTATACTTCCGACCCATTAAAATTGCACAAGAGTCGCCTTAAGTAACATAGAATTTTAATTCTAGAAGAAACCCACCCTATATGCAGGGCGCTGCAGATCACTTTGCACTTGACTCTTTTTACTCTTTATGGCATACTACCGCTGCAAATGACTCATTTTAATTCTTTTTTGGAGCACCCTATGTCTTACCCTATTGGAAAAGTTGTTGCTGGTGACAGTAAGCAGATTAACGAAGCGAATGCGAGAATGGCCGACCAAGCGATCGACATTTCGCGGTTAACGGACAACTTAAATCCCTATTCCCCCTTTGAAACGACCCTCGCATCGTCAGCTTCTGCCGAGGGGCCTGGGACATTTGAGGGACGCAAGCGGGCAGCATTAACCTTTGGTCCATCTGCAGAGTCTGGCTGGTGGATCACGCGCACGGACTTGCAAGAACAACTGCCGATCCACGTATCGATTCGCAATGTCTGGACAAGTGCTCGCAACATCGTGCTACGTAGTGGCAATCCTCACAACTATTTACGTATGGTCGAGCACATCGTTGCGCTACGACTCGGGTTGGGATTAGACAATGCCGCTCTAGAGATCGGCGGCGGTGACCCACCTCTCTTTGATCGATCTTCACTCGATTTAGTCGAAGCGATCGAATCTGCCAAAATTGTCGAGACGACCAAGCGGGCGCGTTATGTAACGGTTAAAGAACCCGTCACCATCGGTGGAGACCGGGGTGACTTTATCACGATCTTACCTGCAGAAAAGGGCGACCATCGCCTACGCCTAGATACCGCAATTCACTTTAACTCGATCATCGGTCAACAACGCATCGTCTATGATGTGACACCCGAAAACTTCATCTACGGCGCAGGAGCACGCACCAATGCCACACACAAGCAGCTCATCTTGGCAAAAACCGTCGGTAAGCTCTTTGCCGATATGCGCCACATGGGCTATACCAATGATAACATCTTGATCCACGGCAAGCAGGCGTATGTCAATACGCCGCGTGCGGAATTTGACCACCCAACCAAGGTCTCTTTAGAGCCAGTGTGGCACCGGGCAACGTTGGACCTCTTAGCAGCGATTGCTTTGGTCGATATGGGACGCTTCGCAGGAACTTTTGTTTCCTACCGAGCAGGCCACACACTTGATGTGCGCTTGATGACACTCCTCTATCGCGAGGGCTTGCTCGAATTCATGGACTAGAGCGAGCAAGCTCGCTCTAGGAACGGCCTGCAGCCTTTTGGCACGGTCACTGCGCTCCTTATTAGATCCTCTCAAGCCCCGCTTAACCGCAGGGCTTTTTGCTTGCTGGGATGGCGTGAGGGCGCAGGGTGGTGACGCTAGAGGCGGGGTACCTGCCTCTTAATGCCTGATGCTTGTTGCAGACGAGCGTAGCGAGCCATGTATGTAGTTATTATAATTCATAAATAAGAATAAAGCTCGATAATTGGGGTCATTTGGCACGATTCGATACTTTTTGAGCGATTATGACTTGACTAAAATGGCGGGGTGTGGTATTGTTTGCGCCAGTTATTTCCCAAAGTTGTGCGCTTGCATCTCATTTGTACGAAATAACCTATCCAACCTTGAGGTTTTAACTGGAAATATGTTGAAACTTCCCATACTAAGGAGGCTCATTATGAGCAAACAATTCACTTCTGGCGATTGGTCTAACGAAATTAACGTTCGTGACTTTATCCAGCGTAACTACACCCCTTATACGGGTGACGATTCTTTCTTGGTCGGCCCTACGGCCCGTACCACTGCTATCAATGACAAGTATGAAGCCCTTCACCTCGAAGAACTCGAAAAGGGTGTGCTTGATGTTGATACGCGCCACGCATCCTCTTTGCTGGCTCACGAACCTGGCTTTATTGATAAAGAAAATGAAATCATCTTTGGTTTGCAAACTGACGCACCTTTGAAGCGCAGCGTGAACCCCTTTGGTGGTTTCCGTATGGCAGAGCAAGCTTGCGAAGCTTATGGCTACAAGGTCTCCGATACGCTCCGTACCGAATTCACCTACCGCACGACCCACAATGATGGTGTGTTCCGTGCGTACACGCCTGAAATGCGCGCTTTGCGCTCGGCTCACATCTTGACCGGTTTGCCTGACGCTTATGGCCGTGGCCGTATCATCGGTGACTATCGCCGTGTCGCACTATATGGTACTGACAAGCTCATCGCTCAAAAGGCTTTTGAGTTGGATACCATTGGCACTGCTGATCATGAGACCATGACTGCTGAGCTCATCCAACTGCGTGAAGACGTCTGGCGTCAAATCGACTTCCTCAAGCGCTTGGCTAAGATGGCTGAAACCTATGGTTGCAACATCTCCCAACCTGCCGTCACCGCTAAGGAAGCTACCCAAGCTGTCTACTTCGCCTACTTGGCTGCGATCAAGGAGCAAAATGGTGCTGCGATGTCTTTGGGCCGCGTGTCGACATTCTTGGACATCTACTTCGAGCGTGACCTTGCAGAAGGCACCTTGACCGAAGAGTCCGCACAAGAAATCGTGGACGATTTCGTCATCAAACTCCGTATGAATCGTCAGCTCCGTACCCCTGAGTACAACGAGCTCTTTGCTGGTGACCCGACCTGGACCACCGAGTCTCTCGGTGGTATGGGCCTTGATGGCCGTACCCTCGTCACGAAGACGACTTTCCGTGTGTTGCACACGCTGAATACCCTCGGCCCTGCTCCAGAACCGAACATGACCGTTCTTTGGGCAAAGAATTTGCCTAAGGGCTTCAAGGACTTCTGCGCTAAGGTTTCGATCGATACCGACTCTGTCCAATACGAAAACGACGACCTCATGCGTAAGCGCTTTGGTGATGACTATGCAATCGCTTGCTGCGTCTCAGCAATGACCATCGGTAAGGAAATGCAATTCTTCGGCGCTCGTGCTAACTTCCCCAAGACCTTCTTGATGACCCTCAATGGCGGCCGTGAAGAAATCAAGGGCAAGCTCGTCGCTCCTGAAACATCTCTCCCTGCTGAAGGTGCTTTGAACTATGACGACGTCATGGAACGTTTCAAAAAGTACTTGAGCTGGTTGGCTCATGCGTATGTCAATACGATGAATGTCATCCACTACATGCACGACAAGTATGCTTACGAAAAGATCCAAATGGCCTTGCACGACACGGAAGTGAGACGCTGGATGGCATTTGGTATCGCAGGTATCTCTGTCGTGGCGGACTCTTTGAGCGCAATCAAATACGCTAAGGTCACCCCTGTGCGTAACGAAGCTGGCATCGCAACCGACTTCACGATCGAAGGCGACTTCCCTAAGTTTGGTAACGATGATGACCGCGTCGATTCGATCGCTCAAGAAATCGTCTCCTACTTCTACAAAGAGCTCTGCAAGACGCCTTGCTATCGCAATGCGGTCCACACCCTCTCCTTGCTCACCATCACTTCTAACGTGATGTACGGCAAGAATACCGGTGCAACTCCTGACGGCCGTAAGGCTGGCGAACCTTTCGCTCCTGGTGCAAACCCCATGCAAGGTCGCGATAGCTCTGGCGCAGTAGCTTCATTGAACTCTGTCGCTAAGCTTTTCTACGATCACTGCCGTGACGGTATCTCCAATACCTTTACGATCGTCCCCTCGACCCTCGGTCAAAACAAGGACGCTCAGGTCGCGAACTTGGTCAACCTCATGGATGGTTACTTCGTCCAAGGCGCTCACCACTTGAATGTGAACGTCCTCGACCGCGAAACCCTCCTCGATGCCCAAGCTCATCCTGAGAAGTACCCGCTCTTGACCATCCGTGTCTCGGGGTATGCTGTTCGCTTTAACAGCCTCAGCAAGAAGCACCAAGACGAGGTTATCTCTCGTACGCACCACGCTTCGCTCTAAGTGCTGCAGATGCTTCAAAAAAGCCTCGGTTTACGCCGAGGCTTTTTTATTTCCTTTTTTTGCCTTGACGTACGTCCCTTTCCACTATCCCTTTACTGATCGTCCATTTAGATCCCAAAAGCCACCATTCACGACAATAAATCAATCAATGCGTCACTTTTTGACTTGTCTTTTCTGCAAAAAAAGGCTATTATACCATTATTTAGAACATTGTGAAATCAGTATTAGAGGTTTATATGTTAAAAATGTTCAGCGCGATCCATCATCTTTCTTTTGTCGTACTCGCTAGCTTGCTGAGTGCGCCCGCTCTATTTGCCGACATCACCCAAGATAGCAGCGACTGCACCTGGCAATTCATCGGCAGTACCGACTCCTCATGGGCGAATGCCGCCAACTGGCAGACGCGCACGACCAACACTGCCCCCTGGACACAAGCCACCTCCTACCCCTACCAAGGCGGCGTCATCCCCACAGGCGCAATACTCGTCGATGGCAACGAAGTGCAATCCGCCAAAAACCTTTCTGCGGACTTCCCTCTAGCTGCGACCAACCTCAAGCTCCGCATCGTCAATGGCGCAATGGTAACCTTGGCCAACCTGACAAGCCTCGCAGGCACCACCCCCGCAGATCAGCCCAACATTTATATCGATGCAATCTCCCAAATCACCCTCTCTGGAGGCGATATCTCTAATGTCTCCAATAGCGCAACTTGGACAATTGACAACCCTGTTGGCCTACGTTTTGAGCAAACACGAGCACCATCAACAACTTGTGCCTACTCATTAGGCGAAGCTGGTCGTATCTACATCAACGCAGAGAATGTCGCCCCCGTATCCATCTCCTGCTCCCTGCCCAACGCCGTCACTGCAGGCTTCCCCCAATCCCAAAAACGCATCGTCACCCGTACGTTGCTCCAAGCCAAGAGCCTCACTGCAGACACCTTTACGGCGACCGTCACCACCTCTACAGCAGATACCACCGACAACGAGCCCGCTGCAAAATTCAAGGCTACCACGCCCACGACCGACGACCCCATCAACACCTACACATTTGTCAAGGCAAATGGTGCCCTCAAGCTGATCTTCGTCACCAACTCCATTCCCCCTGCAGCCAACCTCGCTTGGCTCTTTAAGGGTATCTCTGGCGACTGGACAGATGCCCGCAACTGGAGCCGCTGGGACGACCGCAATATCTACAACGACACGACCTTTGTGCCTGCGCTTGACACGGATTCGTTCGCCAATGAATCCGCCATCCTGACGCCTGCATTCGGCAAGATTTTCTTAAATAGCGTCGATGACGCAATTACGGCACCCGCACTCAATGGTCACAATCTGCACCTCACTGTTAGAGACTGCCTTGCGGGCATTACCTTTGACACGATCTCTGCACTTGATGGTACGCTCGAGCTCATTAACACCCCCTTTACCGCCACGACAATCTCGATCGAGGACACCGCAGTCCTCACTGCGACCTCGCCATCAGCCACCATCCAAACGCTCTCTGCGCCAGATAAGACGTGGTCTCTTAATCTTGCCATTGCTGGCAAGCTCACCATTGCCAACACCGCAAATCTCTCGAGCAACACCCTGACCCTCGCGGCCCACCTTGCAATGGATGCTAATGCACCAACCCCAATCACCACACGCATCCTCGTCGATGGCAGCGACGCAACGACCTTTAATACTACTGGGCTCACCATCACCCCAACTTTCACCGCGGGCTACAGCAATGAGAAAACCCTCAAGCAAGTTTCCTCAGCAGCAGCCGTCACCAATGAGGGCGACTACTTCGTCGCGATCGTAGGCAAGCAGATCATCGTCACCTACAAGCCTTTTCACAGCCTCCCACTCAATGTGCTGAGTCCCGAGAAGCCCCTCGTTGATTTCTCGACCCTCTCCACCGACAATGCTGGCAAGCTCTTTAGAGACCTCGATGCCCTCTATGCAGGCTGGGCCAAGCTCTACCAAGCCAATCTCCCCAGCGGTCACGAAACCATCGACAAATCCAAATTTGTAAAAGACCCCGACACTCAAAAAGTCCTCCTCGCTCTCGATACTGGCGACACGGGATTCCTCACCATGCCAATCTATCAATCGGACAAGCAGGCCACACCGCTCAATGGATGGACGACAGAATCTACCGCCACCAGTGTGACCAACAGCGTCGAGCTCAAGACGACTCTCGTCCTCAGCGATGCCTTGCCCAATCTCACTGATCTCTATAACAATATCAAAATGCCCGACGTGACCGATCCCTCGTCAAACATGGCCAAGATTGCACTCTGCGTCAAAGGCATCGACAAGCGCATCTACATCTCGCGCACCAAGTATCTCGACAAAGATGGCTTCCCCTCTTACACCGCAGACATGGCCGATACGGGCTACACCGTACAAGGCGATCTCAACGCACTCCACACCATCCGCATCGTCAATAAGACCCAAAGCAATAGCTCGGCCTTTAAGGTCTACCTCGATGGACAATGCATCACCGATAAGATCGGCTATAAGCAGGATGAGTCTAACAACATCTGGGACTACACCCCCGGCTCTGGAGACTGGGTTTTGTCCTTATTCTACATGAATACCGCCGCCGACATTGACTCCGTCAATCAGCTCTCCGGTATCGGATTTTCTGCAACAGAGGGAGCCCACCTGCAATCATTGGCCCTGCTCGTCAACGATGTCCCCCCGACCCATCCTGCGCTGCCTGAAGCATTTAAGGATCAAGGCATCACCGCAGATGATGCGGACTTTGGCCGCTGGTGCGCAGACAATGGCTACACCGCCTCGACAGCTCTCTCTGACGACGACCTACAAGCTTTTCTCCTCAATGCCCCCATCGGCACCAGTGCGACCTTGCGCATTACGGGGCTCTCGGTCAACGAGACAACCAAGCTGTCCACCCTCAATGTCATCGCCACACCTACAGGCCCAGGCGCAAAGACCTTTGACCTCAGCAAGATCAATGCAACGATCTGCCTCGCGAGCAAGTTTAAGCTAACCGACACCTGGCTCGGTGCCCTACACTATAATACGGCTCCCTATACCACGGTTATCAATAGCACCACACAAACCGCGACCATCATCATCCCTTACGATGCAGACCTCAAGGGGCTCTTCATTAAGGCGATCCTCGTCTCCAAGCCTAAGACGACCAGCTACACCCCGACTCTCTAAGACCTCTAGGCGATTTCCTCCGCACTGATTGCGTTTGACGCTTGACAAATGAATGGGAAATCGCTATACTAACCCTCATTTTTGAAACAAGATTAAGGACACTTATTATGTATACAGCATCAGACCTCAAAAAAGGCCTCAAAATCATGCTCGATGACCAACCCTACGTCATCACAGACTTCGACTTCTCCAAGCCCGGCAAAGGCCAAGCCATCTACAACTGTAAATTGCGCAATATGCTCAATGGCTCTGGCAAAAGCTGCTCATTCCGCTCGGGCGACCGCTTCGAAAAGCCAGACCTCTCCCAACAGGACTTGATCTTCTCCTACGAGGACAACAACGAATATATCTTTAACGACGAAGACTACAACGAAATCCGCGTTTCCAAAGAAACCCTCGGCGACAAGGTTTACTTCTTGACCGATGGTATCGAAGTCAACGCATTGCTTTACCAGGGCTCTGTGATCGATGTCGATCTACCCTCATTCGTTGAGCGCACCGTGATCCAATGCGATCCTGGCGTCAAGGGCAACACCGCCTCCGGTAAGGTCACCAAGCCGGGTACCGTCGAGGGTGGTTACCGATTGGCTGTCCCGCTTTTCATTAATGAAGGCGACATCATCCGCATCGACACCCGCACGGGAGAATATGCCGACCGCGTCAAGTCTAACTAATCCTTGCTCGCCTAGCTCCTTCTTGCGAGCTAGGCGTATCCCCATTTCGATCTCTATTACAAGTAGGTCTACATTATGTCTAAAGAACTCCCCACCCTCAAAGCCGTGCCTGCGCACATTCCTGAAGAACTCATCCCCGTTTATGATTGGTGGATTACCCGCGGTCCCAAGACTGTTGCGATCGTAATCGTCATCTTGGCCATTGTTTTTGGTGTGATTGGTTGGCATCTCCGTGGTTTGGCCAAGCTCGACCAGGCCAATGTCGCCCTCGCTCAAGCCCAAGGCGCAGAAGATTTCCAAACCTTGCTCTCTGACAACAACACCAAGCCCGCCCAACTCTCCCGTTTGGCGTTGGCTCGTGCCTACTACAATGCTGGCTCTTACCAAGAAGCGCTCTCTGAGTACAATCTATTCTTGGCACAAACCGATGCTCCAGAATTCAAGGACATCGCTGTCATTGGTAAGGCTCACGCCCTCGAAGGTCTCGGCCAAGCCGACGACGCAATTGCCATTCTCAAGCCCTTTGCTGAGCAAGCTACCGACAGTCACTACCTCAAGGCTACCGCCCTCATCGCATGGGCGCGCTGCGAAACCCTCTCGGGCAACAAGGCTCAAGCACTCACAATCTTGGCTCCTGTCTTGACCGCTGACGACAAGTCGCCTTTGGCGGCATTTAAGTTCGCCGCTGAGCAAGCTGCTAAGATGATCGAGTCTTACGAAAAGCCCCAGCCGGTCAATCCTAAAGTTGTCACCTCTCAGACTGCACCAGCCAAAAGCACGACACCTGCCAAACCGGCAAAATAAGCGCCCTCTATGCTGACTCTTTGCACAAAGTCTCGCTTACTCATCGCCCTCATATTGCTTGGGGGCGTTGCTTTTTTATCCCTAGTCAAAATCGGCAATCCGATTGACTTAGTCAAAGAGGTCACCTATCAGGATAAGCTCGTGCACATCACGATGTACTTCGTCCTGACTCTCTCCTGGCTCTTTGCCCTAAGAGCTGTGCGCCGCGATACCATTGTCGTACCGCTGACCATCCTCGCAGCTGCTGCTTTTGGTCTCCTCATGGAGTGCCTCCAAGAGCTCTCGGGATGGCGATCGTTTGAATGGTTCGACGCAGTAGCCAATACCTTTGGTGCGTGTTGCGCTGCGCTCATCTACCTCCTATTGACACTCAAGCTCCACTGCACTGACAATGAGTAGCACAGACGACCTTTTTGCATCAGACATCCCTACCCCCTTGACTCAATCTCATCAAGAGGGGGATGACTATTCCTATGCCAAGGCTCAGCCCCTCCCCTCAAGAATGCGCCCTGAGTCGCTCGAGGAAATCGTCGGCCAAGACCACATTCTTGCGCAGGGTAAGCTCTTGCGACGCATCATTGAGAGCGACCGCTTTACCAATTTGATCTTTTATGGACCTCCTGGTACGGGCAAAACCACCCTAGCGGAGGTTATTGCCAAGACGACCAATCGGCGCTTTGAGCGGCTCTCAGGTGTCCTCTCCAATGTCTCGGCTATTCGCTCGATCTGCGAGGTTGCCAAGCAGTATCGCAAGCTGATTGGCACGGTCCTCTTTGTCGACGAGATTCATCGTTTTAATAAATCCCAACAGGATGTATTGCTCCCCTACATTGAGGATGGCACAGTGACGCTCATTGGGGCGACCACCCACAATCCTGAGATCTTTATCAATACGCCACTGACATCGCGCTCTCTGGTCTTTGAGTTGCACAGCCTGACCGCCGATGCAATTAAGACGCTCATCTTGCGTGCACTCGCCGATGTGGACAAGGGCTTAGGCGACTATCACGCCACGATTGATCCCGATGCGGCCCATTTTCTCGCCACAATCTGTGATGGTGATGCCCGCCGTGCCCTAACCGCACTTGAAATCGCCGTGCGCTCGACCCAGCCTCAGACTGATGGCTCTATCCATATTTCTCAAGAGATCGTTGCAGACTGCGTGCAAAAACGCATCATCTCCTATGACAAAAATGAAGATCAGCACTACGATACGATCTCGGCCTTTATCAAATCCATTCGTGGCTCTGACCCAGATGCGGCAATTTATTGGCTCGCCAAAATGCTCGAGGGGGGCGAAGACCCACGCTTCATTGCGCGCCGCTTGATCATCTCTGCCTCAGAGGATATCGGCAATGCTGATCCTCGTGCCCTAGAGGTAGCGGTCTCGGCGATGCATGCGGTCTCCTTTATTGGCATGCCGGAGGGGCGCATCTCCTTGGCACAGGCCACCACCTACCTCGCATGCGCATCCAAAAGCAACGCCTCCTACCTCGCCATCGATGCTGCAATTGCAGATATTCGATCGGGGCGCGTGCAACCGGTGCCTGAGCAGATCAAGAATGTCCACGTCAAAGCCCACGACAAGGCCGCTCCTGATGCCTACAAGTATCCCCATGATTACCAGGGCGCAGTTGTCGATCAGGCCTACTTAACCATCCCAAAAACCTACTATCAGCCGACCCATCACGGCTATGAAGACACCATCGCCAAGCGCTTGGAATGGTTCAAAGCGCGCAAAGCCGCCTCTACAGACCCAGAGTCACACTAGCCACCGCTCCCTAGTCGCAAGTCTCACGAACCGATCACACGATTAGATCGCCCCAAAAGCCTCTCTCTTGACGGTAAATTGCAACAATAAATGTCGCAGTAGGCTAAGAAATCTTTAGTAATTCT
>CAYZIC010000059.1:0-14733 GCA_964478335.1 uncultured Lentisphaeraceae bacterium
TATACGCTTTGCCAACTTTTTCAAGTGCGACATCTATTATTGCAGGTTTCAATTTTAACCCAAGCATACTTATTAAATACTTTTTGCCACTTTGCAATTGACAAAGCATAGCTAAATAGCGTACTATACTCAGCAACAAGGCGCATTGGCTCTCTGTGATGAGCGATCGCTCCCAGGGACCTTGTTTTTAAATCGCCATAATTAATGAAAGAATGGTTACAATGAATTTACTTAATGTGTTTCTTGAACGTGAAACCTTCACGTCGTATGAAGACTTTTTTGCCAATTACCACCTCAAAGCTAAGCCTGGCTTTAATTTTGCCTACGATGTGGTAGACACCTACGCCACCCAAAACCCCAATAAGCGCGCCATTGTCTGGTGTAATGAATTAGGTGATGAGCGTATCTATAGCTTTAGAGATGTCGCAGAGCGCACCAATCAAACTGCCAACTACTTTAAAGAGCTAGGCATTCAGGCGGGTGACCGCGTGATGCTGATCCTCAAACGGCGTATCCAGTATTGGTCGATCATGATGGCTTTGCACAAATTAGGTGCCACAGCCATCCCTGCAACATTTCTCCTTTCATCAAAAGATGTCTCTTATCGGTGCGATGTGGCTAGTATCAAGATGATTATTGCGGTCAATGATGAGGAGATTATGGGACACGTCGATACCGGCACGCAAGATCGCAATGTGATTAAGCTCGCCATTAAGTCAACCCCGGAGTCGGCTGAGGAGATCAAGGTGCCTGGTTGGGTGGATCTAGATAGCCATGTGGCTTTGGCATCTAAACGCTTTGGGGTCATCCCTGTCGATGCAGACTCTGCAATGTTGGGCTATTTCTCATCGGGCACGGCTGGCAATCCCAAGTTGGTATTGCACAACTTTTACTACCCACTCGGACACATCGTCACCGCACGATACTGGCAACAATGTATTGATGATGGACTACACTTGACCGTCTCTGACAGTGGATGGGGTAAGTGCGTCTGGGGGAAGCTCTATGGTCAGTGGATCTCGGGATCTGCTGTGATGGTCTTTGACTTTGATAAGTTTGACGCGGCTGCGATTATTCGCGTCATTAAGAAGTATCAAGTCTCGACTTTTTGTGTGCCGCCGACAATCTATCGATTTATGATTAAGACCGATCTTAATCGTAATGATTGGCTCTCCATTAGACATGCGAGCACCGCTGGTGAACCGCTCAACCCAGAGGTGTACCGCCAATTCAAGGGCGCAACTGGCCTCGAAATCGCAGAGGGCTTTGGTCAAACAGAGACCGTCGTCCTTGCTGCCATGTGGCCTTGGTTAGACCCCAAACCGGGATCAATGGGTAAGCCAGCTCCGTCATACCATGTCGAAGTCCATGGCGAGAGTGGCAAGCAAGTCGCTCTTAGCGAAGAGGGCGAATTGGTCGTCAATACTGCAATCGGTAGACCTATCGGACTATTTATGACCTATTGGCAAAATCCCGTTGCTAATGAAAAAGCCTGGACTGGCAAAATCTATCACACGGGAGATGCGGTGCGCATGGATGAAGAGGGCTACCTCTGGTTCACGGGACGACGCGATGACCTCATCAAGAGCTCGGGCTATCGCATCAGCCCATTTGAGGTCGAGAGTGTCCTCATGGAGCACCCGGCTGTCTTGGAATGCGCCGTCACTGGCACTCCTGATACTGTCAGAGGAATCGTCGTTAAAGCGTCGATCATCCTTACTAAAGGCGTGGAGGCTACTGAAGAGCTCAAGAAAAAACTCCAAGCCCATGTCAAAAGCATGACCGCTCCTTATAAATACCCCAGAGTGATTGATTTCGTCTCGTCATTACCTAAGACGATTTCTGACAAAATTAGACGCGTCGCTATTCGTGAAAAGGATAAGAGCGATCAAGAAAACGCTTCTACTTCTGATAAATGCGACAAAACGGAATAACAGGGCTATTGTTTAGGTGAATAAGGCAGAAGTGCAAAAGGCAGGTGCGATGCCCCTATGATGTCCACATTGGCGAGCTTACGAGTTGTATTTTGTATATTGATGCGTTTATTCTTAAATGCATCCCTCTGAGCCAGCCTCGCTACCCTAAGCAAAGACTTCGCGGAGGTGCAGCCTCCTTAAAACGACGATGCTTGCGAGCCTTGCAACGGCGACGCAGTCGCCATTTTGCCCATAAAAGGGCAAAAGAACCATAAAAACACTAAAAAAAGGCACCTCAGCCCCATTTTAGCATTGCAATCAGAGACGCAATCTTCTATACTAGAGCTACATTATTACAAAACGCTTTCGGAGAATAACCATGGCCAAGCCTTATATCGCATCACGTTTACGTAACCCCAATGAAGAAGCCGCAGCTAAGCCCCAAAAGGCTAAGAGCGATATCGTTGGTGGGATTTTTGCAATCCTCGCATTTGGTGTCGCTGCTGCGACAACTGCGATTCTCTATTTTGACTGGGACTTCTTTACCATCTACCTAACGAAATAGGTGGCGTTGATAAAGCGTAAGCATGATACGGTGATCCCTGAATGAGTGTCTTTCAGCATCTTAAACGTGCTTGTTCATCGATCAAGTCAACCTTGACCCGACAAAAGGAAGTGCCAATCACGTGGTCTATCATCGTGATTGTACTTCTTTTCTTTTGGATTCAGACGACACTTTTACAGTCCACGCTGTTTTGGAAGTTAGCTTATGGTAAGGCATTTGTTGAGACGCTCGCCATAACCCCAGCCTTGGTGGCGGAGGGGTTTTATTGGCAGCTGATCACCTATGGTTTCCTTCATACATCTCTGGTACACTTGACGATTAATTTGATCGTTTTTTTGTCATGGGCTCCAAAGATTGAGCGGCGATTAGGAGCGTGGGGGGTGAGTTGCCTGATTTGGATGTCTGTTTTGATAGGGGGACTTTTTTGGTGCGCTGAGCATGGCTGGATTACGCATCAAACTACACGCGTTTGCGTCGGGATATCGGGGGGCGTGGCTGGTTTAATTGGATATGTGGCTTTTTCCTTAATCAAAAGTCGTTTCTCCTTGATCTTTTTACCCCGCAAATGGTTGATCCCAGGATGGGTGCTGACCATTGTCTTATTGCTTTCATGCTTGATTGAATATCTTTTGATGTCAGATTATCTCGCATCGAGTGTTCATCTCGGTGGCTTTGTAACGGGGTGGATTTTTGCCCCGTTATTAAATCGATTATTTATAGAGAGAAAGGTCCCAATCCATGAGTGATACTCCTGCTACACCGATCTATGTTTCACAGTTCTTTTCAGATGACGATATTCTCATCACCTCACAATCGGCTACGCTAACGAGCGTGGTAAAAGATTTGGTCAATGTGATTGTGGTGCGCCATTTACCTGATGCCAATGCTCACGAAATCCGTGATGCCATCCTCTTTAGAGAGCGTGCTGCATCGACGATCATTTGCGATGGCTTAGCTTTGCCACATGCGCGTGTCGCAGGGTTGGATGCGCCAAGAATTGCACTTGGTATTTATAAAAATGGTGTGACTTTTGACCCGGGAAAACCTCCCGTCAAGGTCGTATTTTTGCTCTTGATACCAGAAACTCAACCAGCTCGCTACTTGCAGATCTTGCGTGCAATCTCTAAATCTCTCTCCGCAGAATCAATGATCAATGACCTTGCTGAATTCTCTGCCGTTGATGAGGTGGTTGGTTTCTTCCGGAGAAATGAGCTCCAGTTGCCTGCCTTTATCTGCGCAGCAGATCTGATGACAGAACGCTTCGAAGTGCTTAACGAATCCGAACCTCTTTTTAATGCGTATGATTCCTTCATGACCAATCAAGTGGGCGAAGTGCCTGTCGTTAATCACATCGGTGACATGATCGGGGTCTTGACTGTGCAGAGTATGCTGCGCCGTTTTGTACCAACGACCTTCACGCGGCAGGTTCACATCCCAGCGACCCCCACGCTTGAAATCCTCGCTGATGTCCTCAAAGAAACCAAAGATATCGCCGTCTCTGATGCTCTCGATACACGCTTTGTCTCGGTGCAAGTCGATTCGCCAGCTAAAGAGGTCGCAATTGAATTGGCTGAGCATAACGCCGACATCTGTTATGTCCTCAAGGATAAAGAGCTCGTAGGACTGATCCCAGTCTGGCGATTCTTTAGCCGTATCTTAAAAGACTAATTGATGAAACGCCTCCTCAAAAATATCTCCAAAGACTCCGTGCACTGGTTTCGCCTGGCTATGCCTGCTGACCAGGAGACTTTCCGAATGGGACACACGGTCTTAGTTTGCGCCACCGTTGGCATCCTCGTAGGGCTCTTTGCTTCGGCATTTTTTGCAATGATTGAGTGGGTCAAGGTCTTCACTCTTGAGACGCTAACTGGCTACTCGCCAGCCCTTGCCACGGGGGAGAAGCCGCTATTTCATGCTATCGCAGGCTTCGCAGATTATTCGTTTTTGAACGGCATTCATCCACAAGCTGGCCATTTTCTGGCAGGCCTAATCGCCTTTGTTTTGCCTGGGGTTGGGGCCTTCTTAGCAGCATTGATTGCTCATAAATTATCTCCATCGGCTTCAGGTCATGGCACTGACAGCGTCATTGCGGCCTATCATCACCAAGCAACCAATATGCCAGCATCGGTCGCTCCTGTTAAAATGCTTGCTGCTTCTCTTGTTATTGGTACGGGTGGTTCGGCTGGATGTGAGGGGCCTGTTACACAAATCGGTGCTGCTGTAGCCAGTTGTTGCGGCAGAATTATGCGCTTGACTAAGGTCGATCAGCGGGTCTTGATTGCTGTGGGATTGGCTGCTGGTGTGGGGGCGATATTTCGTGCGCCTATGGCGGGAGCCCTTTTTGCTGCTGAGATCTTTTATCGAGGATTTGATGTTGAGGGGGAGGTGCTCATCCCATCAATGGTTGCAAGCTCGGTCGCATATGTGACATTTGCCTGCTTTTTTGGCTGGGCTCCGGTATTCTCTACGCCGGGTAGCCAATTCGCCTCGCCGTGGGCGCTGATCCCCTATACGATCCTAGCGGTTATCGTGGCGCTCTTCGTCAGAATGAATATCATGGTCTTTAGGCAGTTTGAAATGTTTTTTAGGAAGCGCTGCTACAATGCCTTGTTGCGACCTTTTGTTGGGGGCTTGATGACTGGCTTTGTGGGACTTTTCTTGCCTGAAATCCTTGGGTCGGGATATGGTGTTATTCAGCAAGTCCTCTTGCCAAATGATGTCGTCTGGATGGATTTGGGGCACTGGAGTCTCTATGCTGGGCTAATATTTCTTCTCATTGCCGTGGCAAAAGTCTTCACTACCTCTTTTACGGTTGGCTCGGGGGGCTCGGGGGGCTTGCTAGGACCGGCTCTATTTTGTGGTGCGCTCATTGGCGCTGCCGTTGGCTCCACCTTTGAATTTTTCGCTCCTGAGCTTGATATCCAAATCGCAGACTTTGCCATGGTGGGCATGGCGGCCTATTTAACTGCGGCCGTCCGTACGCCGCTTGCTGCCATGTTGATGGTTAGTGAGTTTACGGGCAATCATAGCCTCTTGCTACCAGCCATGTGGGTCTGCGGATTAGCCTTTACCCTCACTCCTGGATGGACGCTCTACAAGAGCCAATTTAGAGATCGATTTGCATCTCCGCTACATAATAAACAACAACAAGAATCTAAAGCATTCTCCCTTTCGGAGCACCATGGCACGAGCGGAGAATGGATCTCAAAGATCAAGCGAAACCGCAAAAAGAAACGAAAGAGCTAGCTCAGCACACCTTTTTTCTCCTTCCTCTCCTCTTTAGTCTTGTTTTTTAGAGACGATTATGGTAGCTTAGTAAGCAGATTAGATCCCCCGTGCTGAATCATTTGAAAGTAGGTTAATGATGGAATTGATGAATAAACTAAATGATAACACCCTGCAAGTCGCCGTAATTGGCTTAGGCTATGTGGGTTTGCCCCTCGCCGTTGCCTTTGGTCAACGCTTTAAGACGATTGGTTATGACCTTAAGCAAGCCCGTATCGACGAATTACGCGCAGGCACCGACAGCACACTCGAGCAATCCCCTGAGCAGCTCAAGTCGGCCACACATCTAGTATTCACCAACCAGCTCGACGAGCTGGCACAGACCGATATATATGTGGTCACAGTGCCTACGCCTGTCGATGAATCCAAGCGCCCAGACCTCACGCCGTTGATTAAAGCGAGCGAAGCGATTGGCAAGGTGATCAAAAAAGGAGCTGTCGTCGTTTATGAGTCGACCACCTATCCTGGTTGCACCGAGGAGGATTGCATCCCCGTTATCGAAAAGGTTAGCAATATGACCTTTAACACCGACTTCTTCGCTGGTTACAGCCCCGAACGTATCAATCCAGGCGACAAAGTGCATACCGTAACCAAAATTAAAAAGGTGACTTCTGGTTCTACGCCTGCAATTGCAGACTTTGTTGATGCTTTTTACAACACCGTCATTACCGCAGGTACTCATAAGGCCTCTTGTATCAAGGTGGCTGAAGCCTCTAAGATCATTGAGAATTGTCAGCGAGACATCAATATCGCCTTTGTTAATGAGCTCTCAGTGATCTTTCACCGCATGGGGATCGATACAATTGAAGCCCTCGAAGCGGCTGGGTCAAAGTGGAACTTCCTCCCCTTTAGACCAGGGCTTGTCGGTGGACATTGCATCGGTGTCGACCCCTATTACCTCACTCACAAAGCTCAAGCTCTCGGGTATCATGCTGACGTGATCAACTCTGGCCGACGCGTCAATGACAATATGGGGATTTTTGCTGCCCATGAAGTCATCAAAAAGATGATCCAAAAAGAGTTGCCCGTACGCAACCAAAAGATCCTCATCCTCGGGATGACCTTTAAAGAAAATTGCCCCGATATCCGCAATAGCCGCGTCATCGATGTCGTCCGTGAATTGCAAAGTTTCGGGTGCGATGTCCTCGTCACAGACCCATGGGCAAGCATTGAGGAAGTCAAGCACGAATACAACCTCCAGCTTACCGACTATGCGACAATTGCGCAAAAGCCAATCTTCGACCAGTTCAACGCTGTCGTCTTTGCAGTGAAGCATGACAAGTTCTTAGAGCTCGACCTCACTAGAGACCCCAAGCACACCGTCCTTTACGACATTAAGTGTATCTTGCCCAAAGACCAAGTCGACGGCAGACTCTAATTTGTAGAGTCCTCCCTCCTCGAATGTTGGCTCTTGTTCTATGTGAGTGGATGGCAATCGATATTCTCGCAGCGCAGCCGCTCCGCCGCTCGCCGCCAGCAGGGTAGGGGATGCAATCCCATCTCTATCTCTCGTCTAAATACACAACAAGGATGCGCCATGAGCGAGCTCATGGCGCATCCCTTTTGCGTCTTTTGTGGTCTTTTATGGTCTTTTGTGGTTAAAAAAAGCGCCCCTACGCTACCCCCTGGCAGTCCTACGCTATCCCCAAAAAAGATCCCGCACGACTCGACAAAGCCACAACAGCGATGCGGTCCCGTTTTACCCATTAAAATTAAACAAGAGCCACATTGGCGCGCTTACGAGTTGTATTTTGTAGATTGATGCGTTTATTCTTAAACGCACGCCCCTGAGCCAGCCTCTCCCTATGAGAGCTTGCGCTACCCTAAGCAAAGACTTCGCTCCACTGCTGCATCCCTAAAATGTCAACGCAGTCGCCATTTAATTCCATTAAAATGGCACAAAAGCTATTTTAGTCTTGCTTTGTCTCGCTTAATTTGGTATTTTATTAGCCACATTTTAACCGACTAAAGGCTTTGGGATAAAGGATACACGCCTAATTGGTGTTTTCTAGTTGAAATTACACCCAAATAAGCCCAATTGCGATTGCTTGATAGAATAGAAAGAGAGTCTAGAATCATGGATAAACATTACGATCCAAAGGCCGTTGAGGCAAAGTGGTACCCGATTTGGGAAGAACGTGGCTATTTTCATACAGAGCCCGCACAAGGTGGCAAGCCCTACGCCGTTGTCATCCCACCACCCAATGTAACCGGTATTTTGCACATGGGTCATGCTCTTAATGAGACGATTCAAGATATCTTGGTGCGTTGGCGTAGAATGCAAGGCCGCAATGTCTTGTGGATCCCGGGTACTGACCATGCTGGTATCGCCACGCAAAACGTCGTCGAAAAAGCCCTCAAGCGCGACGAAGGCAAGCGTCGTCAAGATGTTGGTCGTGATGCCTTTATCGAGCGCGTCTGGGAATGGCGTAAGCAATTCGGCGGCACAATCGTTCACCAACAGCGCAAACTCGGCGCAAGCTGCGACTGGCAGAGAGAGCGCTTCACCATGGACGACGGTCTCTCCGATGCCGTGAGCAAGGTCTTCTGTGATCTCTATGACAAGGGGTTGATCTATCGTGGCAACTACATCGTCAACTGGTGCCCTCGCTGCGGTACTGCGCTCGCTGATGATGAAACCGAGCACGAGCCCAACTCCGGTCACATCTGGCACATTCGTTACCCCGTCGTCGGCGGTGGCGAAGTCGTCGTCGCAACCACGCGCCCTGAAACTCTCCCTGGCGATACCGCTGTCGCAGTGAATCCTAGCGATGAACGCTACGCTGCGATTCATGGTAAGCGCGTGCTTTTGCCTTTGTGCAATCGCGAAATCCCCGTTGTCGTCGATGATTACGTCGAAAAAGACTTCGGTACCGGCGTGGTTAAAATTACCCCCGCTCACGATGCCAATGACTTTGCCGTCGGCCAACGCCACGACTTGCCCGTCGTCAATGTGATGAATGGTGACGGCACGATGAATGAAGCCTCCGTGCACTATGCTGGTATGGATCGCTTTGAATGCCGCGAAAAGATCGTCAAAGACCTCGAAGCTGGCGGCTATCTCGTCAAGGTCGAGGATTATCAAAACCAAGTCGGACACTGCTACCGTTGCCACACCGTCGTCGAAAGCCGCCTCTCTAAGCAATGGTTCGTCAAGATGAAACCATTGGCTGAGCCTGCTATCGCCGCAGTTAAATCTGGCGAAGTGACCTTTACCCCTAAGCGCTGGGAAAACATCTACTTCAACTGGATGGACAATATTCGCGACTGGTGTATCTCACGTCAAATCTGGTGGGGCCATCGTATCCCTGTCTACACCTGCTCATGTGGACACGAATTCGCCTCTCCCACAGCACCAATATCCTGCCCCAAGTGCGGCGCCTGTGCCGATGCTTTAACCCAAGACCCTGACGTCCTCGATACCTGGTTCTCCTCATGGCTCTGGCCATTTACCACCATGGGGTGGCCAAATAAAGATGCGGCTGACTTAAAATTCTACTACCCGACCGCAGACCTCGTCACTGCACCAGACATCATCTTCTTCTGGGTCGCACGTATGATCATGGCTGGCTACGAATTTATGGGACAAGCTCCCTTTAAGAATATCGTCATCCACGGTATCGTGCGTGATGACCAAGGCCGCAAGATGTCCAAGTCTTTGGGTAACTCACTCGACCCGCTCAAGGTTATAGAAGAATACAGCGCAGATGCATTGCGTTTCAGCTTAGCCCTGATCACCTCCATGGAGGTCGACACGCGTGTCAATATGAGCAAATTTGAGATCGGTCGTAACTTTGGCACCAAGATTTGGAACGCCGCCCGCTTCATGCAAATGCAAGCAGAAAAGCTCCCCGGATTCTCATTCGCCAAATTTGCTGGTGACGATTTGACCCTCAATCCGGCCTTCCTCACCGATGATGATCGACACTTGCTCCTTAAGGCAAGCGACGTCACCGCGCAAGTTACCGAACACCTCGAGAAGTACCACTTCCAAGACGGCGCACTCGCCATCTATGACTTCGTTTGGACACACTTCTGCGACTGGTATCTCGAATACGCCAAAACCGACCTCTATGGAGAAGACCAAGCACGCCGCGAACAGATCCTCGCCATTTTGGCCACGATCTTTGCCCGCTGCTTGAAGCTCCTTCACCCCTATATGCCATTCTTGACAGAGGAAATCTGGCACCAGCTCGGCTACTGCGCAGATGATCAAACCATCATGCTCGCAAAATGGCCTGAGGCATGGACCGCTGACCAAGTCGCCTCATGGCAATTGACTGCAGAAATCCGCGATGCTGTCGAAGCCAAACGCGAAATGATCACCGCTTCCCGAGCATTGCGTAGCGAATATGGTATCGCACCATCTGCATTGGTTAAGCTGATCATCCACCCCGCTGATGCACAAGTAGCAACCACATTGACCGCATCGATGGATTCACTCAAGGTTGCCATGCGCGCGGACGAGATTACCTTCATCACTGAGGAACCCACCAAAGCAATGCCCCACACGCTTGTCAAGGCTGGCACCATCTACCTCCCCCTCGAAGGCCTCATCGATGTCCAAGCTGAAATCGCACGCATCAATAAGGAAATCGCCAAGAATCAAGGCTTCCTCAAGGGGATCAACGCTAAGTTGAGCAATGAAGCATTCGTCGCCAAAGCACCAGAAGCCATCATCGCCAACCAACGCGAAAAGAAGGTCGAGCTCGAGACAACCATCTCCAAGCTCCAAAAGCTGCTAAGCGCCTTCGACGCTTAGCAAGCCCACGCCTGCTACGCTGTACGAGTCCATCTCGGCAGCGTAGTGGCTATTTGTGACTTCTCCCACACCCTACGTGAGCTGACATGAAAATCATCCAGATCATCCCAAGATTAAACGAAGGCGGCGTCGAGCGCGGCACCGTCGAGTCCAGCCGTATCTATGTGCAGCAAGACCATCAAAATTGTGTCATCTCAGCAGGCGGTAAGCTCGTCGAAACCTTGACTCAACAAGGATCGCAGCACATCCAGATCGATGTCGCAACTAAAAACCCCTTCACCTTTTTCTCCCGTGCTTGGCGCTTGCGCAAAGCGCTCAAAGCAATCCAGCCTGATGTCGTGCATATTCGGAGCCGCGTACCTGGCTGGCTCTTTAAGTTTGCCAATCGCACGCTTCACATCCCAGCCGTTGCCACGCTTCATGGTCTGAATAGTGTCAGCCGTTACAGCCAGATCATGGTCGACTTTGATCGCGTCATCTGCGTCAGCCAACAAGGTGTCGACTACATCCGTCAAAACTACCAAATACCCCTCGAAAAGATCCGCCTCATACCCCGCGGCGTCGACCCGACCACATTTGATCCCGAGACCCTCGACCGAGGTTTCCAAAAAGACTTCTCCGATCGCTATCAGCTAGCTGGTAAAGTTGTCCTGACCATGGTTGGACGCATATCTGCACTCAAAGGCTGCGAAGTCCTCATCAAGGCGGCCGCCCAATTGCCCAAGACCATCGACTGGGTCATGCTTATTGTCGGTGGCCCGCAAAAAGGCCAAGAGACCTACGTACAGAGCCTCCACGACCTAGTCTCCCAGCTCAACCTCCAGTCTCGCATCCACTTTACTGGGAGTCAGCGCGCCGTACCTGAGATCTACGACCTCTCCACCATCGTCTTCAGCTGCAACACCCACAAACCAGAAGCCTTCGGCCGCTCCGTCGCAGAAGCCATCTCCATGAATCGACCCGTCATCGCTGCGGCTCATGGTGGCGTACTGGATATCATTCAGCCCGGCAAAACAGGCATCCTCGTACCACCCAGCGACGAACACGCCCTGTGCCAAGCCATCCAACATGCCCTAACGATCCCCTGGACCGGGTTGCGTCAAACAATCCTTGATCGCTTTGTCCTCTCCAAAATGGCAGGCGAAACCCTCGCCTGCTACCAAGAAATCATCAAGTAGCACGACGCAGCACGCTACCTGCCCGCCGCAGGCGCCTGTGTCCTCTCAGCGCTCTCCGCCTCTCAGCGGGAGATAACCTGGCAGACCTACGCTTCCACATTCTAGGAGGCTCCGCCGCCTCCCACATTCCAAATCCTAGCGATGCTCTCGCCGTTTTACCCATTAAAATCAAACAAGAGCCTCTTTTAGGGATTTTCTTGTGCTATTTGACATATTCTCCTTGACAGAAATCACAATGTAGCTTATAGTGATAGCAAGTTAATACTTCTAAAGGAGATGTCATGATGCGTAGATTCTGTATGTGCCTTGCCTGCCTTACCCTTGCGACGAGCCTGATTGCAAAGGAGGTTAAGATTGACGTTGCGACCCTTAAGCCTGATGCGTCCCCCACGCCCACAGGCGAGAGATGGACCTATTATCCCAGTTATAACTTGCTACAATTGGATGGCTCAACGAACGCTACGAATTATTCGTACATCCTGACTGGCACTGCATCAAACCTCCGTATTGCGGTCAATCCTAGTATTAATAGCTCCCCTAATGTCTCGATCACCTTTGATAATTTAAACGTGACGTACACGGGGACCACCCCTGCACCCGCATTTGCAATTTCTTCAGGCACCCCTGGCAAGGGAAACCCTTGCCAAGTGACCTTGATCCTTAAAGGAAAAAACACCCTCTCCACGACCACTGGTCGCCCCGCTATTTTCGTTAATGGTAAAAGTAAATCATCATTGATAATCTCTGAAGAGAGCACGGGATCTTTAGAGGCAAAGGGTGGCACCAATAGTGCCGCAATTGGGAGTTTTAATAGTGGCACTCAAGACGAGAGTGTGGGGTCGATCTGGATCCAAGGAGGCCTTGTCATTGCGCAAGGTGGTGCTGGCTATCCCGCAATTGGTGGCCTAAAAATAGAAAAATACGAGGACGATTTATGGATTAAAGATGGTACATTGATTGCGAAAAAGGGCGCAGGTGCTAAAGCTGCAATTACATGTGCAGAAAGACCTATCCGTTTGGGAGGGGGATCCATTGTGGTTGATCAAAAGAGTGACGTGATCGGCGTTAATTCCGTGCAAATCCCTGTCACCTTTTCCAATCTCCCCAAAAATAAAAAGATCGCCAGTGCTCGGGGGGGGATTATGAATGGTGTCGATGAGTACAACACCGCGCACCTTTATACAACCGATTCTGGCAAAATAAGCCTCTGGCTACATAAAGATATGCGCTACGATCTTACGTTAATAGCAGCAGGTAGCTCCACAACCTATCAATACGGCTTTGACCTCGCAGATAGCCCACTGACCGTAACGCCACAAATGCCTGATGCCCCGTGGACGGCCATTATGGTACCGACCATTGAACAAGACAAGCCCGATGTCCTCTCATTCATTCAGCAAGCCGCTTATGATTCAAATCCCTCCATCAAAAGCATTATAATTGATTCATACGAGGCTGGCTTCCTCTATCTCTTTAATCAAAAGCCCCACTTCACAGTCGATACAACGGGGCAAGCACAAGTCGATCGTGGGAAAATTGACCTCAAGATCATCGGTTGCAAACTTAGCTTGATCGATGGTAAATTATGGCTCGCGATTAGTCTGGCATTATGGGATTACGATGGCAATCGTGTCACGGGAGGCACACACAGCTGGAATGGCCAAAAAGTCTCCATATTGGCCAAAGGCGACCTCGAGACCGAAGAAATAGAGATCCCCTACAATGAGACTTGGAAATGGGACACCGAGCAATTAACGTTAACCCTCCCACATGACACACTCCAAGGCAAGTCGATCATTCAAGTCAATATCAAAAAATAGGCTGGCTCTTGTTTAATTTTAGTGGGTCGGCAGTATAAAAGTTGTCGTGGAGGCAAAGCCTCCTCTCGACTCCCAGCCGCAGCACAGCGCAGCGTTCTGTTGAATCTAAATAAATCCGCCCCCGCATCAACCCCACGCACCACGCTACCTGCCCGCCGCAGGCACCCGTGTCCTCTTCGTTCCTTTGTCCCTTTGTGATTAAACCCTGGCAGTCCCGCCTGCTGCAGTCGCCCCTCCTTACGCAACCAGTGGCCACAGGCCACCCCACTTCCCGCGGCAGGCGGGACTGCGTTTTTGTATATTGCTGCGTTTATTCTTAAACGCAGCCCCCTGGGCTTGCCCTACACCCCCACGAGACGGTACGCATCGTCCTATTTAGAGGTCTGATCATTTAGCGTAATGCGTCCCTGGCTACTGGTATCCTTGTTTGTATAGCAAATGAGATAATTCCCTGGCGACGTGGTTGCTTTAGAAAAGACGATCATTAGACGATTTTCTTGGTTGAAGTGGTCCCTTAAGAATGTCGATTGGTAGGCTGTGGGGGCGAGCGGCTCGCCAAGATTGCCCTCCGCATCGAGGGGGATTACCTCTGTGACAGCAGTCACACTACGAGGCAAGACACCCTCAACCATCACGACATATTGGCCCTGCTCATTAGGAACGACCTCATCCTCAGAGTCGGTCGTGTTATCGCTAATACGGGTAATGGTTGGCGCGTCGACAACCGTTGTGGCACGCTGCGGGTGGGCGAGATCATTGATCTTTTTCACCAAAATAGGCGAGACACGCAAGCTCGTATTGATCGACAGATCCTCGGCAGGAATGCGGTCTTCGGGATTATAAAGACCCTTGATTGACGGCTTAAAAGCCCCCAAGCCCTCGATGTTGACACTGTTACCATCGGCAATCTCCTTGGCAAGAATCTCCTTGAGCTCCTCAATGATTAACCGCACCACATGTGGTGACTGATTAATGCGCTCTGCAATCTTGTTACAAACCATCTGCGTAGAGACTTTGACACCAGGCTTTACTACTGCCACATAGGTCTTTTCCTGTTTGTTGTTAACGAAATCTCGTTTCTTCAAAGCATAATTAATCATCGTAACCTCCTATAGGACGCCTATTTAACAGGTGTCTCTCATATCACACAAATGAGATTTGAGGTGGGGGGTGGGAAGTGGGAATTGGCGGGAATAAGTGGGAATAA
>CAYZIC010000060.1:0-14668 GCA_964478335.1 uncultured Lentisphaeraceae bacterium
GGTGAGGGTCATGGCAGTGATTGCGATGAACGCGAGTAGTTTTTTCATGTGTGTACTCCCTATATAATAGGATTTTTGTACGTTGAAGTGAGGAGGTGGCCAAGCTTCACTCGAAGCGGGTCTTTCTCTCATTTATGCAAGCAGTATAGCATAAGTTGGGGGGGGGGGCAAGGGTTATTTGGGCTATTGTGGGATAAAAGTGACCGTAAGTGATAATTTTGCGCTCTTTTTAGTGCTTTAGGGGCTCGCTGCGCTTCGCAGGACTGCTAGGTTATCTCCCGCAGAGAGGCAGAGAGCGCAGAGCCGTTGCAGCGTAGGATTGTATCACAGAGACACTGCCAGTGTGACTATGGCACGGCTTCGCCGTGGGTCTACGCAAGTAATGAATCACAGAGGCACAGAGCGCTTCGCTTCGCTCGCTACACAGAGCCGTTGCAGCTCAGGGAGAGTGTGTCACGGCTACGCCGTGGGTTTCTCTTACGCTGACTGCGGTCGCAGACCGCCTCTGTGTAGCGACGCAGTCGCTCTCTGCGTCGCAGACCGCTCTTCCCGCATCTGTCCTCTGTAACTGTAACGAGGAGGCGCAGCCGCCTGTCTGCTCGTTTTTTTGCTATTTGGCTCATTTTGTGCTTGTATTTGTGCGCTCGATATGCTATATATGCTAAGGAAACAGACACAACTAAGGAGATTGATAATATGAATACATACTTGAAGGCCTTTATGGACAACTTTCCTTTTGAGGGGTTGACCTATGATGATGTTTCTTTGGTAACGCAATATGCGGACTTTTTGCCAGATGAAACGTCTTTGCAGACGCGTTTGACGAGCCGTCAGACGATGAATATTCCTTTTGTTTCCGCGGCGATGGATACGGTGACCGAGGCACCGATGGCGATTGCAATGGCTTTGGCTGGCGGTATTGGTGTGATTCACAAGAACTTGGACGAGGATGTGCAAGCTGCTCAAGTGGCTCGTGTCAAGCACTATCTCAATGGTATGATCGAGAAGCCGGTCTGTTTCAATCAAAATGATGATGTGAATTTCTTGCTCGGCGAAAAGCACCGCCGCAATTTGAAGTTTGGTGGGTTCCCTGTTTTGGACGACCAAGGTCGTGTGGTGGGTATGGTTGCTGGTAGCGATATTCGTTATTGCACCTCTGGCAGTGAAAAGCTCGCCGATGTGATGGTCAAGACGACGATCACGGCTAAGCCTGGCACGACGCTGCAGGAAGCCTTTGACATCATGCTCAAGCACAAGATTGGTAAGTTGCCTTTGCTCAATGCTGATGGCACGCTCGCTGGGCTCTATAGTTTCTCTGATGTGAGCCAATTGATGCGCAATACCAACCCCGTTTACAACCGTGACAGCAAGTATCGTTTGCGTGTGGCGGCCTCTGTGAGTGGCGGGTCTGGTGACTATACGCGTATGGAAAAGCTCGCCGCCGAAGGCGTCGATGTGATTGTCGTAGACTCTGCTCACGGCCACAGCAAGGGTATCCTTGATATGGTCACGTGGATCTCCAAGCACTATCCCGATGTCGATATCATCGCGGGTAACATTGCAACCTCCGAGGCTGCGGTGGCTTTGCGTGATGCTGGTGCACATGCTGTCAAGGTGGGCATTGGTCCTGGCTCGATCTGCACGACACGTGTGGTTTGCGGCGTGGGTATCCCTCAATTGACTGCAATCTACAATGCTCGCAAGGCGCTCGAAGGCTCCATCCCGGTGATCGGCGATGGTGGCATTAAGCTCTCGGGTGACGTGGCTAAGGCGATCGTCGCTGGTGCGGATAGCGTCATGCTTGGCTCGGTCCTCGCTGGTACCGAGGAGAGCCCCGGCGAAAAGATCCTCAATGGCGGCCGTCAATATGTCGTCTATCGTGGTATGGGCTCGATGGCTGCTTTGAAGAATGGCAAGGGCTCTCGCGCTCGCTATTTCCAAGATGGCGAATCCGACGACAACTTGGTCCCTCAAGGGATCGAGGGTATGGTGCCTTATTCTGGTCCTGTCAATCGTATCATGCATCAATTCTCGGGCGGCTTGCAAGCTTCCTTGGGCTATTGCGGTGCACGTACCATTGCTGAGCTCCAAGAAAAGGGCCAATTCTACCGTGTCACGGCTGCTGGTATGCGTGAGGCGCACCCACACGACATCACCATCACCAAGGAAGCCCCGAATTACCGTTCTTAATCCCTTAAGAAAGACCCCATCCCGATGTCTGATCAATCTCCTCTACTCGAAGTGCGCGACCTGAATACGTGGTTCCCGATCAAAAAGGGCATCTTTGCCCGAACTGCCGGCCATGTCAAAGCTGTCAACGGCGTGTCTTGCGTCGTCAATGCCGGTGAAACGCTCGGCGTAGTAGGTGAATCGGGATGTGGTAAGTCCACGCTCTCTCGCACGATCCTGCGCTTGGTCAAGCCGACCTCTGGGCAGATCTTTTTTAGAGGCGAGGATGTGCTCCAGTTGCGCGGTGAGGCGTTGTTGCAATTCCGTCGTGAAGTGCAGGTGGTCTTTCAAGACCCCCATGCGACGCTCAACCCGCGCCATTCGATCCTCGATATCTTGACTGAAGCCATGCTCGTCCATGGCTTGATCAAGGATGGCGAAGAGGAAGCCACCGCCAAGCAGTTGCTTGCCGATGTCGGCTTGCCCGAAACGGCCCTGCATCGCTATCCGCACGAATTCTCTGGCGGCCAACAGCAGCGTATCTGCATTGCGCGCGCCTTGGCGCTCAAGCCCAAGCTCATCATTTGCGATGAAGCGGTCAGTGCGCTTGACCTCTCGATCCGCGCACAGGTCCTCAACCTGCTCATGGATCTCAAAGACAAGTACCAGCTCTCCTACCTCTTTATTACACACGACATTGGTGTCGTCGAGCACATCGCCGACCGTATCATCGTCATGTATAAGGGTGAAGTCGTCGAACGCGGCCCCGCAGATGAGGTGCTCTCCAATCCTCAAGAGGCCTATACCCAGCGATTGATTGCTGCGGTGCCTCGTGTGCCTGTTACCATTGATTAAGTGCCTGATGGCTTGCATTGTTTGAGAAGGAGTCAATCATGTCGCATGAAACCTTTTCCCATCGTGTGCAAGTCGCCGTCAATCTCTCGACGCTCCAAGACAACTATCACGCCCTCTGCCAAAGCGTCGCCCCAGCTCAGGTCATGCCTGTGCTCAAGGCCAATGCCTACGGCCTAGGCGTCCACCCCATCGCAGAAGCCCTCGTCGCCACCGGCGCACAACGCATCGCCGTCGCGGAACCCTACGAGGCGTTGCAGTTGCGTGATTTGGGTGTGCCGATTCAGATCCTCAGCGGGATTCTCCCCGACGAAATCGCCCCCATGCTCGCCATGGGCACTGTGTTGCCCCTGGTTAGCCTCGACGCCGCCCAGCAGATCTCCCAAATCGCCACCGAGCTCGGCCTGACCGCCACGGTCCATTGCAAGATTGACACCGGCATGGGCCGCGCAGGGATGCTTTGGCAAACCGCGGCTCAGCAGATTCGCGCTGCGGCCAAGCTACCCAATCTCAAGCTCGAGGGCATCTTCACCCACTTCCCGCTCGGCTACGAAGCCGACGCCAGCTTTACCGAAACCCAAATCGCCCGAATGCGTACCCTCGTCGCCGAGCTCGCCCAAGACGGCATCACCTTTAGCATGATCCATGCGGCCAACTCCGACGGTATCAACAACGCCCTCGCTGCGTGCGAGGCGCCCTTTAATTGGGTGCGCAGCGGGATCAACCTCCATGGTTCATTTGATGCAGCTGGCAAGTTGCGCGTGCCGCTCAAGCCCGTGCTCAAGCTGACCACGCGCATTGCGCAGATTCGCGACCTGCCAGCAGGCACTGCCATTGGCTACGGTCACACCTTTGTCACTCACCACCCCATGCGCGTGGCGACCATTTCTGCTGGCTACGCCGACGGGTTACCCTTGGCCCTCTCTAATCTGGGTGCTGTGATTATCCACGGCAAGCTTGCCCCCATTGTGGGCCGCATCTCCATGGACTACACGACCGTCGCGATTGATGCCATTCCCGAGGCACAGGTCGGCGACACTGTCACTCTCCTCGGCCGCGATGGCGACCGAGTCATTCATGTCAAAGACTGGGCCGCCCTCAAAGGCACCCACGCCTACGACATCATTTGCTCCATCGGCAACCGCGTACAACGCACCTACACATCGGAATAGCCACCCCATGACCTACACCTGCCCCAACTGTAACCACACCATCGCCATGGACGACGTCAATGTCGCCAAGGATATTGCCCTTTGTCGTAGCTGCGGTGAGACGTGTGCCTTTAGCGAGTTGATCGATGACGATGTCGCCACCCAACCCGTCGATACGTCCAAATTGCCTCGAGGCATCCAGTATAAGCAGACCATCAGCGAAATGGGCATCCCCATGACGGAGATCATCTACAATCGCATTGGCTGGGTGCAAGCGATCTTCATGACCGCCTTTACATCGGTGTGGGGTGGCGTCTCGATGAAGCAGCTCTACATCGAGCCCTTGATCCTCAAAGGACAAGCCTGGAGCATGACCCAGGTGATGGGATTACCCTTTTTGATCGGCACCTGCGTCTTGACCTACTCAGTCCTCTTTCACCTCTTTGGCAAACGCACCATCACCTTGAGTCAAGGCAAGGCCGTGCTCTTTGCGGGGATTGGTCCCTTGGGCTTTCGTCGGCGCTTCGACTACAATCGCAATACCCGCGTCTCCACGAGAGCACCCATGCCCTCTGGACGAGGTAGCACCATGCCCAAGGTCATCTTCACGACCAATAGCAAACAGACCGAGGTATCCTATGGCGACTATGCGGCCGTCCAAACCATCGCCACGCTCGCCCAAAACGCCATCAGCCAATCGTAAACCCGCGTCCTGCATCCCTCCTCCCCCACATTCTACATTCTCATAGCTAGGACTCCCCAATGGCCGAAGAACTCACTCCCATGATGCGACAATACCGCCAAGCCCAACAAGGGCTCGACGATAATACGATTTTATTCTTTCGCTTGGGGGACTTTTATGAGATGTTCTTTGATGATGCGCAGCGCGCTGCGCCAATCTTGGGCGTGACGATTACCAAACGCGGCGGCGTGCCGATGTGTGGCATTCCCTACCATGCGGTCGAGGGCTACATCGCCAAGGCTGTGCAGGCGGGTATGAAGATCGCCATCTGCGAACAGGTCGAAGACCCCAAAACCACCAAGGGGATCGTTCGCCGCGAAATCACCCGCATCATCACCCCCGGCACCCTCGTCGAAGATGCCATCCTCGATGCCACGGCCAATAACTTTATTGCCTCGCTCTATGCCCACAAAAATGGCACCTACGGCCTGGCCATCCTCGACCTCTCCACGGGGGCTTTCTTGGCCGAATCATGCCAAGACGCCGCAGCGCTCACCGAGTCGGTGCGCCGTTATGCCCCCAGCGAATGCCTCCTCAGCGACGAACAGTCCACCCTGCCGCTCTTTATCGAGCTCCACCAGCTCAAGGTCATTCGCACCCAGACGATTACCGATGGGTGGCGTTATCTCTTTGACCACGCACAGGATGTCCTCCTGCGCCACTTCAAGGTCCATTCGCTCCAAGGTTTCTCCGAAGATGCCAAGGCTCCGTGGATCCAACCCGCTGGCGCGCTCATCCACTATGTCAAAGAGATCCTGCACCAAGATCTCGTTCACCTGCGCAGCATGACCGTGCGCAAGAATGACGACTTCCTCATTCTCGACGAAACCACCTGCGCCAACCTCGACCTCCTCCCACACCCGGGCAGAACCGAAGACCAGACGCTGCTGGGCGTCTTTAGCGAAACCAAGACCGCAATGGGCAAACGCCTCCTCCGCAGCTGGTTGCGTTCGCCCCTGCGCCAAGCCGAGGCGATCTGCGTGCGCCAAGATGCGGTTGCCGATCTGATCGGCAACCGCCGCATGCTCAATGCCCTGCGCGCCGCCCTCGTCAATGTCCGCGACCTCGAGCGCCTCATCACCCGCCTCTGCGGCAATGCCGGTAATGCCCGAGACCTCCGCGCCCTGGCCGATTCGCTCAACCAAATCCCCGTCCTCTCTCAGATTCTGGCACCCGCCCACGCCGAGCTCCTCCAAGCGCTCGCCCGCCAGCTCGATCCATTGCCTGACCTCACCGCGGAGCTCCTGCGCGCCATCGTCGAGGCTCCCCCAGTTACCATTAAAGAGGGCGGCATCATCGCCGATGGCTACCACGCCGAGCTCGACGAATTGCGCATGCTCGCCCACCAAGGACACACTTGGATCGCCAATTACCAAGCCGATGAACAAAACCGCACCGGCATCAAGACCCTCAAAGTCCGCCGTAACAACGTCTTCGGCTTTTATATCGAGGTCTCCAAAGGCCAAGCCAGCCAAGTCCCCGACGATTACGAACGCCGCCAAACCCTCGTCAACGCCGAGCGCTTCATCACTCCCATCCTTAAAGAGTACGAACAAAAGATCTTCGGCGCCCAAGACAAAGCCAACGCCATCGAGCTCACCCTCTTTACTGAGTTGCGCAGTCAAGCCGCCGCCGCCATGGCCGCCATTCAAGAAACCGCTGCCGCACTCGCTCAGGTCGACGTGCTCCAATGTTTCGCCGATCGCGCACTCGCCCTCAGCTACATCCGCCCCACCGTCGATACCTCTGACCGCCTCGAAATCAAAGAAGGCCGCCATCCCATCGTCGAAAGCCAAAGCTTTGAAGAGCGCTTCGTCCCCAATGACACCATCATGAATGGCTCCGATCAGCAGTTCCTCCTCATCACCGGTCCCAATATGGCCGGTAAGTCGACCTACATCCGCCAAGTCGCCATCCTGGCCATCCTCGCCCACACCGGCTCCTATGTGCCAGCAGATGCCATGACCATTGGCGTCATTGACCGCATCTTTACCCGCGTCGGCGCTGGAGACGACCTCGCCAGAGGACGCTCTACCTTTATGGTAGAAATGCAAGAAGCCGCCAATATCCTCAACAACGCCACCGCCAAATCCCTCATCGTGCTCGACGAAATCGGCCGTGGCACCAGTACCTTTGACGGCATCTCCATCGCCTGGTCCGTGGCTGAATACCTCCACAATACCCCCTCACGCAAAGCCCGCACCCTCTTCGCCACCCACTACCACGAATTGACCGACCTGGCCACAACCCTCCCTGGCATCAAGAATTACACCGTACAAGTCCGCGAACAAGGCGACACCATCGTCTTCCTCCGCCGCATCGTCCCCGGAGCCGCTGACAAGAGCTACGGTATCCACGTCGCCAGACTCGCTGGCATGCCAGACCCCATCATCAACCGCGCCACCGAGATCCTCGAATCCCTCGAGAATCAAAAGCTCAACCAACCCAAAGCGCGCATCCCCAAAAACAAAAAGATCACCGCCTCCACAGTCGACACCGACCAGATGACCTTCTTTGACCAACTCTAAGGCGAGGCTCGCCCGCAGTTCGCTACGCTCATGCATCAAGCAGCTCGCTGCGCTCGCAGGGCCTGTTGGCGCTCCCGTTGCTCGCATTGAGCTCGCTGCACTCGCAGGACTGCCAGTAGAGGCCTTAGGGGCCGTCTGCCCCTAAAACCCCGAGCCAGACGTGCCCGTCCGGCTACCGAACAAGTATGCACGCTCACCTCACACGCCGCAGGCGCCCGTGTCCCACGCTGACTGCGGTCGCAGACCGCCTCTGTGCCCTCTGTGTCTCTGACCCGCTCTCCCCCAGACCCCTGGCAGTCCTGCGGCGCAGCCGCGCAGGCCGTTCTCGCACCGCCGCAGGCGGTTCCCGCACGAGCTCCGCTCGTTCCCGCACGGCGGCTTGCCGCCGTCCCCGCACACGGCGTAGCCGTGTAGCCGCAGGCATAAGTCGCCGTTTTACTAAAAAAGTTTGCTTTTTATGCAAAACCGCTTGCATTATTCCACCTCATGTGTTATTATGTTCTCAATCAATCTGGGGTAGGAGTGCCCCAATGATGCAGTTTTACAGCCTCTTTGTTGGGGTATAATAATTGGGAGAAAACGTATGAAAATGCTTGCTACACTGTGCTTTTGCGCTTTGTCTGTCGCCTCTGTGTGGGCGAATAATGTCGCCTCTGTGGGCTCCAATCTCTTGATTCACTTCAAGTCTGCACCCAATACCTATTCTGATGGCGCTACCTTGCTCAAGGGTGAACGCTACGAGATCATTTGGATGCCCAATAGTGGCGATCCCGTGACCCAAGCTGTTCAGGCCGATGCTACTGGTGCCTTAGATGTGAACGTCAAGGTCGACACCTCCAAGTACGCCAACGGCAAATTTGTTGTGGTTTATTGCGATACCCGTACCGCCAAAGACACCCTCGGCACCACGGTCTTCGCCAAGTATCTCACGACAAAAGCAACCATCTATGTCTCCAAGGATCAAGCAGGCGTCACCACCGCTGCTGTCAAAACGGGCGACAAGGTCGAAACGCAAGCAGCCTCCGCAGAGGACATCGCTGCGACCACTGCGACAGGTTCTATCACCATCGTGAATGGCAAGCCAACCCTCAGCGTCACCGCTACAGGCACAGCCAACCTCGTCATTGAATCTTCCACAGACTTGAAGAACTGGACCGCCGAACAGACCGTGCGTGCCTTCTCTGCCGACTCGATCAAGGTCGATTCCACGGCACCCGCTAAGTTCTTCCGTATTCTTAAGAAGTAAAGGAGAGTTGATTATGAAAAAGACCCTTTTTGTAGCAAGCATGCTTTGCATCGCCACCCTTACCTTCGCTGCTGATATCGCAGGCAAGACCTCAAATTCCCTCAAGTTGACCACTGTCTACCCCGACACCAAGTCGCAGCTCCGCCTCTTGTCCGTCCCTGGACCAGAATTCAACGGCACCGCAGAGACCAAGACCATCGCCTTGGCTACCCTCCTCGACCCCGCCATCTACGTCGGCTCCAAGGTCTACTTCTATACGGGCAATGGCTACTCCACCCTCACCGCCACCAAGGCTGGCAATGGCGACACCGCCACTTACTCTTGGGTAGCAGACACCGCCCCCGTCACCTTTGGTGAAACAACGACTGTCGCAACGACCGTTGATCAAGACGCCCTTGCCCCCAGCACCCCCTTCTGGTTGGAATTGCCCGCTAACGCCACCGTTAGCCCGATGGTCACCGAAGATCCCGCCGCAACCACCGAGCCGATCACCCTTGCCGCAGGCTACAACCTCGTCGGCTTCAAAGTCGCCATCGATGACTTGAGAGCGCATGCGAAACTCAAAGCCGCTTTGGGTGACACCGCCACTTACGAGATCGCCATGCCTGGCACCGATGGCACCATGAAGAAGTACAAGGTGGTCGCTGGCACTTGGAAGCAGATCGTCCAAAACCCGTCTGGCGTTACCGGCTGGTTTGAGGTTACAGAGGCGATCCCTCTCGCTGCGGGTCGTTCTATCTGGGTTAAGGCTCCAGCAGCACAGTAATTGAAAAGGTTAATCACTATGAAAACAAAACTCCTCACACTCATTGCGCTTCTTGGCTACGCCTCCGTCGCCAGTGCCCTCTCATTCAACTGGAATATCTCTGGTACCCAAACGGTCGAAGGCTCTGATGTCTCCGTCTCGATCAACACGGCGAGTAACAACGTCTCCTTCACGATCTATCGGGCAACTGGCGATTTGACTAAAGTTGATAACTTTATCGGTGCGCTTAAAGACCAAGATGTCATGGATGGCTCGACAATTACCAGTACAACAGAAGGTGCTGCTGGCTCTGCGGACGTGGTGACAATGCGTCCTCCGAATACGGAAGGCACCTTTAATGTTGGTGACGGCTTATGGACATCATTCACCTTGCCTGATGGCATTAAAGAGGGTGATGTCTTCTACGTCGTTATCGCAGATCACAGCCAAGGTGGCAACAACACGCTTGTTGGTCAAGTGACATACAATGGCGTTGACGGTGGCGGCTTTGATGGCGCACCGACAGGCACCGATTGGCCACAATTTGATGTCGTTTGGAAGCCGGGTTGGAATGGCGTGACCCATACGACGCCGGAACCGACTGCGATGGCCTTGCTCTTGATGGGCGCAGCCGCTCTTGGCCTTCGCCGCAAAGTGCGCAGCTAAGCTCCCACATCCGCTCTATACAAAAAGCCTCACCTCGGTGAGGCTTTTTTGTTGCCTTTGGGTCGCTGCGCCCCCTAGCTCGAGTAGTTGCTGCTTGAGAGGATTTTGGGATTTGGGGGGCTCGCTGCGCTCGCAGGACTGCCAGATGATCTCCCGCAGAGAGGCAGGAGGCTGCGCCTCCTAGTTGACCGCTCGGTCGCCTACGGCTCGGTCGCTCAAGTACTGCGTACTTGTCTAAGCCTCAATCTCGCCACTGCGCTCTTCGAGCTTGATTACTCGTTTCACTTCCCAGTTCGAGTTTAGAGTTAGAGTACTAGGAGGGGCTGCCGCCCTACACCCTGCTTATTTAAGAGCGCAGAGCTGTTGCAGCGTAGGGGCTTAGAGCTCGCTACGCTCCCGCTAGTAGACCGCTGACTCGATCCGCTACCCGCTCAGCTACCCGTGGCCGCAGGCCACCAAGGAGAGCCGAGCACAGCGAGGCGAGTTCTGTGCTGAGTTTACTCAGACAGCGCGTCCTGCGAGCCTGCGAGCGCCCACGCTACCCGTGGCCGCAGGCCACCCTACGCTGTCCCGCCCGCCGCAGGCGCCCCCTGTGCACTGTAACTGTGCACTGTTTACTGCGAGGTTCGCCTCGCCTCCGAGCTTTTGGGGGAGGCGCAGCCTCCGCCTAGACGATCTTGAAGTAGATGGCGCTGAGCCAGATGGTGGCGAGGATAAACCACAGGACGACGCCGTGGATGAGGGGTTTGATACCGACCTCTTTGACTTTGCGGATGTCGAGGTTGGTGCCGATGAGGAAGAGGGTGGTGACCATGATCGATTTGGAGACTGAGGAGATGATGGCGAGGCCTTTGGGGTCGATGTGTAGGGTGTCTTTAAAGGTTGTGACGACGGCTGCGAGGAGGAAGGTTGGGATGAACCAAGGGACGCGGACTTTGGCTTTGGGGCCTGTGGGGTCGTCTTTTCGGATGAGGAAGCCGATGAGGCAGGCGACGGGAACGATCCAGAGGGCGCGGGCCATTTTGATGGTGGTGCCGATTTCGAGGGCTTCTGTGCCGTAGGCCATGGAGGCGCCGACGACGGAGGAGGTGTCGTGAATGGCTAGTGCGGCCCAGGTGCCAAATTGCGTTTGGTCGAGCTCGAGGGCGTGGCCAATGGCGGGGAAGAGGAGGAGGGCGATACCGTTGAGGATAAAGACGGTGGCTGTGGCGAGAGCGATGTCGTTGGCCTTGGCTTTGAGCACGGGGGCGACGGCTGCGATGGCGCTACCGCCGCAGATGGAGGTGCCCACGGAGATGAGGAGGGTGGTGTCGCGGGTGAGGTGGAGCTTTTTGCCGAGGAGGATGCCCAGGCTGAGCCCCATGGCGATGCCGATGATCGTATAGATGAAGCCGTTGCCGCCTGCTTGAAGCACGGCGGGGAGGTTCATCCCAAAGCCGAGACCGACGATGACTAGACCCAAAAGCGGGGAGACGATTTTGCTCGTGGTCTCGCGGTAGGGGTTGCCAATCAGACCGGTGTACAGTGCGCCGAGCAGAATGGCGATGCCAGGGGCGTAGTCTTTGGTCGCAGGAAAGAGGGTGGGCACTAAAAAGGTCAGGGCGGTTAAGAGCAGGTAGGTGCGTTGATTGAGGGTCATAGGTGAATCCTTGGTTTTTGGGGGGCTATTATAAGGTTGGGTCACACGGGGCTCAACTGGGGGGATAGCGTAGCATGAAGGGAGAATTGTTGCAAGTAAAAATGTTGTGCACGTGTCTCAAATGCATACAAAAGTGTGCAGAATTGCAAAAAGTAGCACTTATTTGTGATTTTGTCCTTGCGTTTGCAGAGTCTTTTGTGATATAGTGCGACCACTAATCAATTATCAGGATGAAAGATTTGTAGCGAACCTTTCATTTTAGAGGACAGAGCCCGTCCCGGTGGCCTGATGTTGTGCAGAATGTGCGTCCGTGAGTTGCGGACATGATTAGATTATTGTTAAAATAGGAAGATTATCCATGCCGACTATCAATCAGTTGGTGCGCAAAGGCCGCGTTGCCCAGCGCAAAAAAACCAAATCCCCTGCTTTGAAGGCTTGCCCTCAACGCCGTGGCGTCTGTATCGTCGTTAAGACCCAAACGCCTAAGAAACCTAACTCCGCTTTGCGTAAGGTGGCTCGTGTTCGCTTGACCACCGGTTTCGAAGTGACTGCTTACATCCCTGGCGAAGGCCACAACTTGCAAGAACACAGCGTCGTGATGATTCGCGGCGGTCGTGTAAAGGACTTGCCTGGTGTGCGTTATCACATCATTCGTGGTACTCTTGATAGCTTGGGCGTTAATGGCCGTGGCCGTAGCCGCTCGAAGTATGGCGTCAAGAAGAATGCCGTCGCTCAAGGTAAAAAGAAATAATAAAGGGTTTATACTATGGCAAGACGTCGTAAAGCTGTCAAGCGCGTGCACCAAGCCGATCCTAAGTTCAATAGCGAACTCGTCGCAAAGGTTATCCGTAGCTTGATGAAGTCCGGTAAGAAGACCACTTCTGAACGCATCGTTTATGGTGCAATCGCAGAAATCGAAACTGCAACCGGTAAAGATCCACTCGAAGTGATGGAACAAGCCATCAACAACATGAAGCCTAAAGTAGAAGTGAAGTCCCGCCGCGTGGGTGGTACCACTTACCCAGTGCCGGTTGAAATCCGTCCTGGCCGCCAGCTCGCTCTCGCGATCCGCTGGATGTCCATGTACGCTGGCAACCGCCGTGGTGTCGCTATGCCTAAGGCTATCGCGCTCGAACTCCTTGACGCTTACAACAACACTGGTAACGTGCTCAAGAAGCGTGATGACACCCACAAGATGGCTCAAGCTAACAAAGCTTTTGCTCATTACGCATATTAATCGAAACCCCTGTTTCGATAAAGGTATAAAAAGGCTCCGCTTGTCGGAGCCTTTTTTTGTTGCCTGCAGCGAGAGGGCTCGCTACAGGCATCAGGCAGGGCTCTCTGCGCTCGCAGGCGCCTCTACACGGCCGCAGGCCGTTCCCGCACCGCCGGAGGCGGTTCCCGCACGAGCTTTGCTCGTTCCCGCACGTCGGCTTGCCGACGTTCCCGCACACGGCGCAGCCGTGTAGTCTGCGGCCTCGCCGCCTCTAAGAGGGAGCGTAGCGACCGTTCTAAAAGCGCAGCGTTCCAATAAGGAGCGTAGCGACTGTTCTAAAAGGCCGTAGGCCGTTCTCGGAGGCACAGCCTCCGAGAATTGGGCTTGACTTTTGGGGCCGTTTATGGTACGATGCTCTTAGTTTTAATTCGTTGAGTCATGAACTTATTCAATGATGATGCGAGAGTCTGCAGCCAAGGAGTCCTCTATGTATGATGCCCCTCCATTTACCGTTAGCGAAAGCGCCATCAACCGTGTCGTCGAGATTGCGGCGGCTGTAGAGCACTATGCGCTGCACTTTGCGACTGCGGATGCGCTCTTCTTGCGTAAGGCTAATCGGATCCGTTCGATTCAGGGCTCGCTGGCCATCGAGGCGAATTCCCTCACGCTGGCCGAGACGACTGCCGTTTTGGATGGCCGTCATGTGGTTGCACCCGCCAACGAAATCCGCGAGGTGCTCAACGCCAAGCGCGCCTACAACCTCTTGCCCTCGCTCAATCCCTACGACTCTCAAGATCTCCTCCAAGCACACAAGATGCTATTAGACGGACTGAGTGTGGATGCAGGACGATACCGTAGAAGTGGAGTAGGGGTCTTTTCCGAACGCGGCATCGTTCATCTCGCCCCACCGGCCGATCGCGTACCCGAATTGATGGCCTCACTGATGGAATGGGTCTCCACCTCAAAGGCGCATGAGCTGATCAAGGCAGCGGTCTTTCATTACGAGCTCGAATTCATCCATCCCTTTGCCGACGGCAATGGCCGTATGGGACGATTGTGGCAAACCCTCATCCTCGCCCAATGGCGTCCTCTCTTTTACCACTTACCCATCGAGAGCATTGTCTGTCGCAACCAAGCCGCCTACTATGAAGCCATTGCGGCGACAACCAAAATCACCGATGCCAGCCCATTCATCGACTTTATGCTTCAGTGTATCCTTGACGCGCTCACCGAAACGCCTCTCTCGCTTAGTGAAGTTGCCATGGAATATGATCCAGATGCTACGGGTGAAGGTGTAAATGGCGGTCTAAATAAAGGTGCAAGTGAAGGTGTAAATGCACTTTTGGATCTAATCACCGCCCATCCAGGGCAAAATGCCATCGCCTTAGCGGCCGCATTAGGCAAGAGCAAGTCCACAGTGGAGCGATACTTGGTGCAGCTCAAGCGCACCTCACGCGTTGTTTTCAAGGGAGCCCCCAAGAATGGTGGCTACTGGCGAGTCTAGGGCTCGCTGCGCTCGCCCGCATCAGGCAGTTCGCTACGCTCACGCATCAGGCATCAAGCATTAAGAGGCAGGTGCCCCGCCTCTAGCACCAAGCATTGAGCTCGCTGCGCTCGCAAGACTGCCAGTAGAGGCCTTAGGGGCCGTCTGCCCCTAATACCCCGAGCCAGACGTGCCCGTCCGGCTACCGAACAAGTATGCACGCTCACCTCA
>CAYZIC010000061.1:0-14495 GCA_964478335.1 uncultured Lentisphaeraceae bacterium
CTTTCACGTCAGTACTATAACCATGTCGGACGTACTAAAAAAGCCCCGCAGTGAGGCGGGGCTTTTTTAGTACGTGTCTAGAGGTTGCTCACTTCATTAGGAAAATAGCATGGGTGATCACAGAGTCCAAACCGCTCCTAACACGTTGCGCTTGCGCATCAGACTGTCCACTATGCTCACGCAAGAAGCATCAGACAAAGAGAATTTTAGGATTTTGATTGTGAGGAGCCCTCTACAAGCGACCTGCTGGAGTATGCGATGACTGCAGGCCGCTATTAGTGATCATATGCTAAATCCCATATTTCAAACTCTAGCGGCACAGGCGTTTCCGCCGAGACATCTATAGTCCGCCTCTGCATTAAAACATCTTACATTTCTTGTATTCCAGACAATTATTCGCATCTATTCGTTGAGTCATTCGACGATGAGAGTCTTTTGAATGCGCAGATGGCTGACGATCTTGTCAAAATCGGTGGGGTCAAAGTCTTTTTGAGGGCGTTTGGTTTGGAGGTAAAAGGTCCACTCGCCACCGACCTCCTCTGCGGTAATTGCGGCATCAAAGAGGAGTCCATTGAGACTAAAAAGCTTGAGCAATTCGTCAGGCTTGAGGCTGACTTGGGTGGAGAGGGTGATGGAGATGGAGACGGTGGGGGGGATTTCGGGAAGGTCGTCATTTTTCTCTAAAACGACCATGCCTGAGACTTGGTCATTGAGGTCGTAGAGCCAGATGGACATTTCTGCGTCATTGCCGAGCATTTCGACGTGTTTGCAGGTGCGGTTGAGCTTGACGTCGAGGGCACCGGTGAGGTCTTTTTGATTCATTGTCTATCTCCTAATTTGTTAAGAGTGGGGTGATTGATGAGGAGTGTGGGATAAAGTGGATGAGCACATCGTCGCCGATGAGCTGGGTGTCGATCAATTTACCTAAGAGTGCTTGGTCAATGGAGCGTCCTTGAGCACTGGTAAATCCAGCTTTGGCGTGGGGGTCGGCGAGGAGTTTGGGAGCGTAAAAGAGGAGGCATTCGTCAACAAGGCCTTGCTCAAGCAGGGCGGCTGCCAATGCCCCGCCTCCCTCGCAGAGTAAATGACAGAGGCCTTGTTCGGCGAGATGAGTGAGGCTTTGGCGGAGGTCGGTGCCGTCGAGAGGTTCGAAGCCTGGACGCAGGTCTGTCAGCGATTTTCGCGAAACGACAAATCGGCGTTTGGCAGGGGGATTATCGACGTGGGGTAAGAGAGACGGGTGGTCGGCGTAATAGGTACCAGATCCGACCATCACGCCATCGGTGTGCAAGCGCATATCTTGAACAACCTCACGGGCGGCAGGGCCTGTAATCCAGCGTGAGCCACCTGTCGCATCAGCAATTTTGCCGTCGAGGGTCATGGCGAGCTTGAGCGTGACAAAAGGTAAACTGCGACAGGTACGTTTGACAAAGGGGGCGATGAGCAGCTGACAAGCAAGCTGCTGGGCAGGTTCTGCGAGGATGACCTCGATACCTGCAGCCTCTAAAATAGCGAAGCCGCGTCCAGCGTGCTTAGGATTGGGATCAGGGCAACCAACGACGACGCTGCTGATGCCAGAGGCGATGATTAGCTCAGTGCAAGGTGGTGTGCGCCCAGTGGTGCTGCAAGGTTCAAGGGTGACATAGAGCGTCGCACCGACGAGAGAGATATCGCCACAAGCGCGTAAGGCCATGACTTCGGCATGGGGGTGGCCAGCTTGCTGATGAGCTCCCTCGCCAAGAATCTGACCATCTCGCACGACAACAGCACCCACGGGGGGATTGGGTGATGTATAACCAGTGCGCGCTCGGGCCAAGTCATAGGCTCGAGAGAGGTAGTGAGCGGGTAGCTCTGGCTGGGAGTGGGGAGGATGGTGCACGGTGATCACCTAATAAACGCTAATGAATAGGGGTTTTAGTCCACAAAGGAACACAAATTGACACAATAATTGCCAGTAATACAAGGGATGTAAAGCATTTTAATGCAGAGTACGCAGAGGCGGATAAAGGGTGTCTCGGCTGGAGCGGCTGCGCCGCTAGAGTTTGGAATAGGGGCACTGATAGCAGCCTGCTGTCATAGAGTGCCCCCGCTGGCCGCTTGTAGAGGAATCCCCACAATCCACCCTAAATCCTCTTTGTCTTTGTCTGCTGCCTCATGCAGAAGCGCAGCTTGCTTATGCGATCGCATCCTCGCCCTTAGGCTCGTCTACTCGCTGCAAGACACTCTCCCCTCCCCTTACGCTCGAAATAGGCTCGCAGAGAGGCTACTCCGCTACAGCGGCAATCGAGGCGGCTGTAGCTACCGCCCCCCCTATGCCAGCTTCGAGCTCGCAAGCGGTGTCTCGAAAGAACTCCCATCGCTCGATCATCGAGTATCAACAACAGCAACAAATACTCGAGCTCTAGGCTCTAGAGCCGATCAGGGAGACGAAGTCCCCCACTCCAAGCTCCTAGTGGCGGCTACCAGCGCGGTCTTTACTGTAACGGTCGAGTACGCCATTGACAAAGCGGCCGGCATCAGCATTGCTAAAGTACTTGGCGACATCGATGGCTTCATTAATGATCACGGGCGTGGGGGTTTTGCCTTCTCCAATTTCAAAAAAGGCCATACGCAGGACGCAGCGTTCGATCACGCCAATGCGGTAGATTGCCCAGTTGTGGGAATACATGGAGATATTGTTGTCGATCAATTTGATCTGCGAGAGAGTACCACGCACGAGCCATTCGGTGAATTCACGCAGTTGTGTGGAGGCGAGTCTCTCGGCGGGGGTGAGGAGCTTTTCGACTTCGGTGAGCTCTGCATCGGTCTTGTTGTCAGACTCCATCTTGCAGGACCATTGCTGGTCCCAAAAGTTGAAGATCATCTTATCGATGTCCAACTCTGGATTCAAATCGGCTTGAACTAACATTTGTAGAGCCCATTCACGGCCCGAACGACGTTTTACTGCAGGCATAATGACCTCCTTATTTCGTTGATTTTAATTGTTTAACGACAGCGACAGCCTCGATAGCAGCCTGTGTCACATCCCACCCCTTGTTGCCAGCCTTAGTGCCGGAGCGTTCGATCGCTTGATCAAGGTTGTGGGCGCAGAGAATGCCATTGACCACGGGGATACCGGCCTTGAGGCCGATTTCGCACAGAGCTTTGGCAACGGTGGTATTGATCAGCATGGCATGATCAGTTGCGCCATCGACGACCGCACCCAAAGCAACAATCGCATCGGTCTTGGTCGCATCAGCGGCAAAGGTTGCTGCGAGGGGGATTTCGTTGGCACCAGGCACGCGAATCACGCGGATGTCCTCGATGGTCGCACCATGGCGCACAGCACAATCGACGGAGCCCTTGAGCAATTGCTCGGTAAAGAATGAATTAAAGCGGCTGACAATGATGGTCAGGCGCATTCCTGTGGCATCAAGCGTGCCGACGATTTCTTGGTAAGTAGACATGGTCTATTCCTTAGTGAGGGTTTGGTTAAAAAGGGGTTAAATGAGATGGCCCATGCGGACCTTTTTGGTCTCAAGGTAAGCGCGATTGCTGTCACAAGCCTGGGCAATGATGGGGACGCGTTCGACAATGTCAAGGTCATAACCAGAGAGGCCGATCACCTTATCGGGATTGTTGGTCAATAGACGCAACTTCTTGAGGCCTAGCGCCTCCAAGATTTGGGCACCGATACCATAATCACGTAAATCGGGCGCAAAGCCGAGCTTGACATTCGCCTCAACCGTGTCGAGACCTTGCTCTTGGAGCTTGTAAGCGTGCAGTTTATTGGCCAAGCCAATCCCGCGCCCTTCTTGGCGCATGTAGAGCAAGACCCCACAGCCCGCTTCGTCAATCTGCCGCATCGCAGACTGCAACTGCCAACCACAATCACAACGCGCAGACCCAAAGACATCGCCAGTGAAACATTCACTATGCACGCGCACCAAAGGCGCCTCCACGCTTGATAAATCACCTTTGACCAAGGCCAAGTGCTCAAAACCATCGAGCTTAGAGCGAAACATCGTCAACTGGAAATGACCATAAGCCGTCGGCAAATCGACCGACTCGACTCGCTCGATGAGACATTCGTGCTGCTTGCGATAGCGGATCAGCTGCTCAATGGTACAGATCTTCATACCGTGCTGTTTAGCGATTTCGCGCAATTGCGGCAACCGCGCCATCGAGCCGTCGGCATTCATGATTTCGCAGATCATACCCGCAGGCTTGAGACCAGCGAGACGCGCCAAATCAACTGCAGCCTCCGTGTGACCAGCGCGCACCAATACCCCGCCCTCACGAGCTAACAGAGGGAAACTGTGACCAGGAGAAACCAAATCTCCAGCCTGGCTGTCCGGATCCAAAAGCAATTGCATCGTCTTGGCGCGGTCAGCTGCCGAGATGCCCGTCGTCACGCCCGTATGACTTGCGCCATCAATTGAGTAAGTAAAAGCCGTCGCAAAGGCATCCCCACGATTCACACTTGGCGCAAGTGCAATCCCCTTGTCCGTCAAAATCTCACCCGCACAAGGCATACACAGCAAACCACGAGCATGAGACACCATAAAGTTGACCGTCTCAGCGGTGATAAAATCACCCGCCACATAAAAGTCCCCTTCATTCTCTCGATTCGCATCATCGGTCACGATAATCATGCGCCCCGCACGAATATCCTCAAGGCATGCCTCAAAAGAATCAAAAGGCGTATCACATTGATTTGTCATCTCATTAGACATTGAATTATCCACATTCGATTCGTAAAAATCGATTCAGCGCTCTACCATCCGGACTGTAACCGTCGGCTGTGGACTCACACCACTATCAGTAGACCGCTAGCATAAACGATCCAGTCGCGGGCTATACCGCCGATAAGGAATTTCACCTATTCTCGAAAACAACACCACTTATAATAGCTGAAACCCACCAAAAATGCAAGCACAAAATCCCCAGCCCAATTGGATTTTAGGATTGAGTCTCCGAATTGACCGAGTTTGAGACCAGGGATTCCTAAACGCAAAGCAAAAAAGAGTCAATGAGTGGCTCTTGTCCGATCTTAATGGGTAAAATATGGTCTTAGTCTAGCAATCAGCGTCTCCGATAGGGATGCAAACAAACCTTACCTGACCCTCGATTTGAGAGTCAGCTAACCTTTGACTCGACCCTTAGGTAATCCATCAAGCCTGATTTTTCTCCCACAAAAGGCTCACAAAAGGACGCTACGCTATGCCTGATTACAGCTTGGAGCCGTAAGGAGGCTGTGCCTCTACGACAGCCGCGATACGCTGCCTTTGATCCTTCAGACCCATTAAAATTAAACAAGAGCCTGTATTTATAACGTAATTATTTATGATCATAGGAGAAAATGCGTTGAATCAGAATCGCTCAATTATTTAAACAAGCGCAGTGGAGCGATTGAACCAATTTTCGGGTATCTTAAGCAACATTTAAGCATAAAGACAGCCTTTCTTAAAGGGTATCACAGTGCCGTTGTTAACGCAGGCTTCGCTATGATTGCTTATCATCTAAAAAAGCTTGGTAAGCTTTTTCGTGCCCATATTTGGAGCAGCTTGTTACACACCGTCTTCAGACTCAAGACCACATCTGGAGGCTGAAGCAGACCTAATTAGGTGCTTGCATTGAAAATGAGGCTCTATTCCTAGCTGCATAAGCTATTTTAGCCCCCATTTATCTCAAGAATCACTCATTAAGGTGTATTTCATCACCCACTACCTAAGACTTTTGGGGTCTTTGGGTTGATTAGCGAGGGGATGATCGCCCCTCGCACTGTTTTTTTTTTTGGGGGGTGATTTCGCAGCAAAGCACTACTGGGGATGCTTAATGGGCATCCTCTTTAAGAGCCTGTACTGCAGCACGAATGCTTGACGCAGAGGCACTCTGATAGGCTTTAAGGCCGAATTCGGGTAGTATCGAGAAAAAATGCTCCATCATGTCGCTCTGGATCTGTTCGTACTCAGTCCAGGCGGTCACGCTGGTAAAACAGTAAATCAACACGGGGACGCCGTCTTTTGTCGGGGGCTTTAGGGTGGTAAAGCAGGTCATATCATGGCGGATCAGGGGATGATTGACAAAATAGGCCTTGCAATAAGCGCGAAAGGTCCCTAGATTGGTCAGTGAGCGGCGGTTTACGGGTGAGCTCCAGGCTTCTCCATTGGCTTGGTTGGCGGCGTTGATCTCCATCGTCTTGGCGGTCAAGTAGGGGCGCAAGATCTTTATCTTGCGCCAGTGGTCGAGCTGGGTTTCGGTGGCAAATGAGACAGTCTCGATATTGATAATAATCTGCGTCTTGATGCGGCGGCCGCCGCTTTTTTCCATCCCGCGCCAATTCTTAAAGGCGTGTGAAATAAGGTTGTACGCAGGAATAATCGTAATGGTATTGTCCCAGTTGCGCACTTTAACTGAGGTCAGGGTGACATCGATCACATTGCCGTCGGCGCGTTCGTCGGGCATCTCGATCCAGTCTCCAAGATGGATAATCTTATTTGTGGAGAGCATCACACCTGCGGTAAAGCCTAGGATGGAGTCTTTAAAAAGGAGCATCAATACTGCGGTTAATGCGCCTAACCCAGAAATCACGTAGACAGGTGATCGATCTAGCAGAGTGGAGACGATCACAATTGCAGCAATGAGGTAGATGACAACATTGAGCGCTTGAAAAATCCCTTTTACGGGCACATCTGCCATCGATTTAAGATGCTGCAAGGAGGAGTAAAGCGCATGAACCACGGCGACAATCATGCCCACGACAATTATAGTAAAGTACACCTCACCTGTCATAAAGACTAATTGACGTAAAAAAGGCTCATTGGCAAAGAAAAAGCGCCCAGATGCGCCTATAATAAAGACTGGCGCAAACTGTATCAACCAAACCAAAAAACGTGTCTTGAGTAGGGCTGTAGCAAATTTAGAATGTAGATAAAGCAGTAAGCGCCTACGCAAAATGCGCCGTGTCTTATTGAGTAGGTAATAGGCCAGCGCGCTGATCATGAGCACGAGGATGACTTTTAATAATGACCCCACTATCGGGATCTGTCCAAGTACAATCCCTACTCCTTTAAGCCAGTTAAAAAAGATTGCGAAGTAGTCTGTCATCGCCATAGGGGCTCCTTAAATAGGTAGGCTGCCAGGACGTCATTTACCAACAAAGAGTCGATCGCCTAGCTCGGTTGGCAATCCTGCGGCTTCGATTCGTGCTGCGGTTGACTCAATATCATAGTCGACGCGGCGATATTCGATCGTGCCGCCGACGATGCCTTTGACGGTATAGATTAAATAACAGGCTTGATTGATGCGGTCGCGGGGTTGACCAACGCTCCCAACATTGATAAAATACTTCATCGTATGATCGAGCATGACCTTTTCATTAGGTGGAGGTAGGGCGATCACTTGATCATGCACCATTGCAAAGATCTTGGGAACGTGGGTATGCCCATGAAAGCAAATCGGGGTATCTTGGATATTAAAGCTATCGCGGGCATCTTCGGCGTTAAAGGTATAGCGAAAATCAGCAGGCGAGTCTAATGAACCGTGCACTAGGCCAAATCCAAAGACTTTTAAGCGCATTGGCAGGCTTCGCAGCCACTCTAACTCATCTTGGGAGAGTTGACGGCGAGTCCAGTCTATCACGGCGGCGGCTTCGTCATTAAAGTCATTGAGATCAACAGTCGGGTCGGAGCAATAGTGGTCATGGTTGCCGTGGATCACGCGGCAATTGAGCTCTCGAATGCGAGCAATACACTCGCACGGGGAGGCATTGTAGCCAACCACATCTCCCAAACACAAAAACTCATCCACGCCTTGGGCTGTCGCATCTGCAATAACTGCGTCTAAGGCCTCGATATTTGCATGAATATCACTAATAATTGCGTATTTTCGTTCTTTTGCCATAATGAATTTGTCTCACTATAAAAATTTACTACTCTCTGCCTATTGCGCCTCTTCCTAGACCTACATCAGCTTGAGCAACGCTGCTGCAATTGCTAGATCGGACATTGTGGTGATCTTGGGGTTGGGCGTTTCTGTTGCGACTAATCTCACCTGACCACCAGCTGCTTCTAGGATCGCAGCGTCATCAGTAAAGATGGGGCCGCCTTTTTGGGATGCGCCTGTCGACTCATAGGCTGCTGTCAGCTCTTTGTAGTTAAACGTCTGCGGGGTTTGCACAGCCCAGAGCTTATCGCGGGGAGGAGTCTGCTCGACAAGAACGCCCTTACCTACGACCTTAATCGTATCAACGACTGGATGTCCAGCAACTCCTGAGCCACAGCGCTTGGCAAATTTAACGGTATCTGCAATGATTGCGGTTGTCACACACGGACGGGCGGCGTCATGAATCGCCACATACCGAGTATCGGGTGAAACGGCCTTAAGCCCGGCAAAAACGGAATCTTGACGACGAGATCCGCCATTCACTATCGCAACAAGCTTGGAGATGCCAAACATTTGCGCAGCTCCTCGCACGGCGCCTTCCTGGCCTTTACGCACGACGACAACTATCTGAGTAATCGCCTCACACTGCTCAAATGCCAACAACGACCACGCAATAACTGGCTGGGGACCTAGACTCAAAAAACATTTATCGCCTGAGCCGCCAAGACCCATGCGTTCTCCTTTACCACCTGCTAAAATAATACCTGTTACCATGATACGTCTCCTCTATCATTAATACAATTTTACCACACAATCAAATGAGTTTGTCCACTGAATGATTCTAGTGTAGCAGTTTAAACGTAACATTACAAGTAAAAAAGGAGTAAAACACCCTAAAAAGACAAAAAAACGCCCAAAAGGGACTCTTGTGCGATTTTAGTGGGGAAATAAGGCTTGAGCGATTACCTAGAGGTCGAGTCAAACCTTACCAACCTTGGAGAGGCTAAGTGCGCTAGGCAAAGAACTTCTCTTAGCCCCACTTGGAGTTCGTAAGAAGTAATAAGTGAATGAAAGTTAGCCCCCCCCTGGCAATTGCATCAGGGATTCATCCATCTAATGCCTATGCGAAAGGCTTTCGTAACAGTTAAAACGACTGGATTACGATCCTTTTCATTTGTAAAGAACTAGACCTAAGACCACATTTCACCCATCAAAAATGAAAGGAGAGCCCCCCTTTTCATCCTTTCTACCCATTAAAATCAAACCAGATCCCCCAAAGGAGGCCTGCGCCTCCCTTTTGAACGGCCTGAGGCCTTTTGAAATGGTCGCAGCGCTCCCTATCGGTGGTGGCTACGCCGTGGGACAGAGGCCTGCGAGGGGTATATCGGGTCAGGGGTGTGCGAACCTGGAGGATGGCGAAGCGTCTGTGAGCCCTCTATCCCAACTCCCCCTCATGGGTTGGAAGAATGCTACTAATTACCTAAGAATGGGGCAATCTTCTTGTGATTTTGGAGAATTTCCAATTGACAAGGTTGCTACTTTTGACGTATACTGGGGGGCATCGAATCTCTTTATTAATCTTTTGTGGAGGTATCTATGATTCAATCTCTTGATTTGGCTGTGATCGGGCTTGGGGTGATGGGTGCAAATTTAGCACTCAACTTTGCTGACCATGGTTTTAGTGTGGGCGTGTACAACCGATCAGCTGATAAAGCCGAGGCGTTGGCTCAGTCGCATGAGGGACTGATGGCATTTGAGACTTTGGAGGCTTTGGTTGCGGGACTCGCCTTGCCGCGTAAGATCCTCTTAATGGTACCTGCAGGTAGCCCAGTGGATGCGCTATTGAGACTATTGGAGCCATTGCTAGCACCTGGAGATGTCTTGATCGATGGTGGGAATAGCTTCTTTGAGGATACGGTGCGTCGTCAGGCGATGGCTGCTGCGGCGGGGATTCACTACATGGGCCTGGGTGTGTCTGGCGGTGAGGAGGGGGCGCGTCATGGCCCTGCCTTAATGCCTGGAGGCGACAAGGCTGCGTGGTTAGTCATGCAACCTTATTTGGAAACAATTGCGGCGAAGAGCTTTGATGGATTGCCTTGTTGTCGCTATATCGGTGAAGAGGGTGCGGGGCACTATACTAAGATGGTGCATAATGGCATCGAGTATGCGGACATGGCTCTGATCGCAGAGATCTATGAGATTATGAGGGCCATGGGGCACTCCGTCGAGGACTGTAAGGCGCGTTTTTCCGTGTGGAATCGCGGTCGCCTGGAGAGCTATTTGATAGAAATCACCGAACGAGTCTTAGGCGCCTCAGATGATTTTGGTCCCGGGCCACTGATTAATCAGATATTAGATACGACAGGCCAAAAGGGGACAGGTCGGTGGACAATCGAGAGTGCGCTAGCGCTAGGGGTCTCCGTGCCGACCTTAGCGGAGGCGGTCTTGATGCGGGCTCTTGCAGCGCAGCGTGACACACGCTTGTCTCTGGCTGAGGTCTATGCAGATTCACAGCTAGGGGCCGCACTGCCACTCTCGACGGACGAGCTTGAGGCAGCTCTCTATGTGGCGAAGATTTGTGCCTATGCGCAAGGCATGGCACTACTAGAGACTGCGTCTACCCGTTACAACTGGCAGCTCAACTTAGCAGACTTGTCAACCATTTGGCAAGGTGGTTGTATCATTCGAGCACGCTTTTTGGAAAAGATGACTCAAGCGTATGAGGCCTCAAGCCAGGTGACCCATTTATTGGCAATGCCCTTTGCAAAGGAGGCGGTGAGCGCAGGTGAGCAGGCACTACGTAAAGTGGTGGCGCTGGCCGTCTTGGCTAAGGTGCCGGTACCAGCTTTATCCTCGGCGATTGCTTACCTTGATGCCATTCGCTCGGAGGCATTACACGCAGCGATGCTGATCCAAGGTCAACGAGATTTCTTTGGTGCGCACACTTATGAACGAGCCGACCGCCCTCGTGGGCACTTTTTTCATCATCCTTGGGGGAGGGCTTAATCATGATCACAAATGACTGGCAAGAAAGTCTCTGCGTGGAGACGCCGGCGGCACCGGCTTTTTTGGTAATATTTGGCGCATCTGGAGATTTGGCGAAGCGCAAGCTCTTCCCAGCGCTTTTTGCGCTCTATAAGCGCGCGATCATGACGGAGGACAGCATCATTATTGGCTGTGGTCGTCAAGTCTATACCGATGGTGATTTTAGAGAACACCTCAAGCCTTTTTTAGGAGAGGGCGACACGGTAGATCAATTTTTATCGCATGTGCACTATCAAGTCTGCGTCTATGACAAGGTTGCAGATTACCAGACGCTCGCGATTCGATTAGCCTCGCTAGGAGTCGATTGTGAAGCGTGCCACAAAAGCTGTACCTTTTATTTAGCGACACCGGCGACACTTTATTCCGTGATTGTCCCCCATTTAGCAGGTGCGGGGCTATTGACAGAGCAGTCCCACTCTTGGCGACATGTGGTTTTGGAGAAACCTTTTGGGTATGATTCTCAGTCGGCTCTAGCTCTCGACACGATGCTCCACAACTATTTAACTGAGCAGCAGATCTACCGCATTGATCACTATTTAGGCAAGGAAACGGTACAAAATATTTTGATGTTGCGCTTTGCGAATATCATCTTTGAGCCACTGTGGAATCGCACCATGATCGAATCTGTCCAAATCACGGTAGCCGAAGAGCTCGGTGTCGAGCAGAGGGCTGGCTATTACGAAAAGGCCGGTTTACTACGCGACATGTTTCAAAATCACATGTTGGAGATGCTGACGCTCGTGGCGATGGAGCCGCCAACGACCTTTGAAGCGGACGCTATTCGTAATGAAAAACTCAAGGTCTTACAGGCGATTCGCCCCTTTGATACGCAGACGCTCAATCAGTCGATTGTGCGTGGGCAATATGTCGAGGGTGAAACGGGCGTCGCCTATCGCGCAGAATCTGGCGTAGCGGAGGATTCGATGACTGAGACCTACGTAGCGGCAACCTTTATGATCGACAACTGGCGCTGGCAAGGGGTGCCATTCTTCTTGCGCTCTGGCAAACGCCTCGGGCGCAAAGTGAGCGAGATTGCGATTCGTTTTAAGCGAGTACCCCACTCTATCTTTGCAAGAATTCCAGCGGCAGCTCTCGATGCCAATGAGCTGATCTTGCAAGTGCAGCCCAATGAAGCGATGACGTTAGCGATTCAAGCGAAAAAGCCCGGCCCGAAGCTCTGCATGGGCCAGCTCTCTCTTAATTTCTCTTACAATAGCCTCGCCCAACATGACACTCCCCTCGATGCCTATGCGCGACTCCTACTCGATTGCCTATTAGCAGATCAGACGCTCTTTATTCGTAGCGATGTCATTGCGACAGCATGGGGCTTGCTCAATCCTATCCTCTCTCAGTGGCGCGAACATCCAGAGTCCTCTCCGATTGTACCCTACCCTGCTGGTAGCGATGGCCCCAAAGAGGCCGATGAACTACTTGCTCGATGGCAAGCGACATGGAGACCGATAGAATCATGAATGCACCCTGCGCAAGCTCTCAAGCGACTCTCATTAAAACGTTTTTAGCGGAGATCCGCGCGGCCTATATTGCCGCGATCGCTCGCCATGGGTGCTTTTGTATTGCGCTCTCTGGAGGATCTACCCCTAGACCATTCCTAGAGGCTTGGGCTCAAGCTGCGGGATTTGACTGGGATAAGATTGCAATCTACAGTGTAGACGAAAGATGCGTAGCGGCTGATGCTGCTGCATCTAATCAGCGGTTGATCAAAAAAGCTCTACATGAGGTAGCCCTCTCGCTTTACCCCATGGATGCGCTTGCGCCGGATGGTGCGGCTGCCTACGAAGCCCTAATACGTGCTGACAACCGATTAATCGGCCGTGAGACATCGTTCCCGCAATTTGACTGTATCCTCTTAGGCATGGGTGCTGACGGACACACCGCCTCACTCTTTCCTAATCAACCCAGCTTAGATGAAGCTACCCACGCAGTCATCGCAGTGGAGCCTGTGGCAACATCAATCCCACAGGTTGCGCGGTTAACATTGACCCTACCGGTGATCAATGCGGCCCACCAGCGAATCTTGATCTTTTCAGGGGTGGACAAGCATACGCGCTACGCTACGATCTCTAAGCCCACAAGAGACTTCCCGGTCTCACTCCTCGCGCCAACGACTGTCCTCTGCCACCTCTAGACGGAGGCTATCTCGCCGCTCTCAAACAACCCGCGGCAAATAGAGCACCCGCTCTATCCTATATGCCGTGCCCTGTCCAAAATCCTCAACAACCCGCGACAAATAGAGCATCCGCCCTATTCTAGATGCCGTGCCCTGTCCAAAATCCTCAACAACCCGCAGCAGATAGAGCACCTGCCGAGAGCCGTAAGCTTTTCCAAAAAGACCCTATCCTTGATTCGATTCTTCTCTAACCTTTATTAAAAAGGTCTGTATGGTTTATTCGCTTCCCTCATAGGGTACGTGTCCTTCCCTCGCAGAGAACGTAACCTTCCCTGTGAGGAAACATCCCCTTCCCTCGCAGGGAAGCAGATTCTCATTATTTAGGCTTGACAATGCTCTATTATTATGCTACTGTATGCTCATTATTTAAGGAGAGATATGACCATCAGGGTTGTTGGGTGTCAACCTTAGGATCGACGACGTCGATCTTAGTGTGAGCTTGGTATGTTAAGTCATAGATTAATAGTCATTTATTAGGAGGTTGTGATGATTCAGTATACGTTAACCAAACGCGATTTTCTCGGTAAAAAGGCAGAAAAGACCTACGTGGCATCGGTGACACCTGTCGCCAATGTTTCCACGGAGGCGCTTTATGATCAGGTTGCCGCACGTGCTCATGTGTCCCCTCACATGGTGCGCATGGTCATCGAGGAGCTCAAAGAGGTCTTGGCTAAGGAGATTGCCGAGGGTAATGGCGTGAATATTGAGGGGTTGGGAGCCTTTAAGCCGTCGATTAAGGGGATTTTTAATCCAGAAGAGCGCATTGCTGCTGATGACATCACGATCAATACCAGCTTGCGCGTCTCGCAAAAGCTGATCAAAAAGATCAATGCGCTCGCGCATCCACAGCGCGCCACCACGGCCGTCGATGCGCCGACCATCACCCGAGTCAGCGACAATACCACCGGCTCAGAGGATGAGGTCATCGCGAATGATCAAGGTCAATATGTCGTGATGGTTGAAGGAGTCTTACCCAAAAGCACCTCCTCAAAAACTGAAGTCATCGCCCTTGATGCCCAAGGCAACCCTGGCAAAATCCTCGACCCGACGACCTACCAATCAACCTGTCTGAGAGACCATTTCAACCAAGAAAACCGCCTCCTGCTCATCTTCCCAGAGGCGATTACCCAATCTGGCGACTATCTCATCTGCTATGTCAACAAGGGGCATGCGAGCACGAAGAGCTTTAGGCTCGCGCAATGCCCCTAATGCAAATGATCTCAAGACTCTGCATCCCCTCCTGACTGACCGACTCAATCTAACGGCCACAAGATGGTGCTATTCATATCGAGACCATCCCCATAGATATTCGCCTTAAGTAACATAGAATTTTAATTCTAGAAGAAACACACTGGCACTTTTGGGAGATTTGGAGATAAAGAGTGTTTGACTTTTG
>CAYZIC010000062.1:0-14443 GCA_964478335.1 uncultured Lentisphaeraceae bacterium
TGCGTGTAGCGTTGGAGCGGCAGGGGGCAAGGAGGCTGCGCCTCCTAGTGTTAGTTGATAGTCCTAGTCCTAGTGCTAGAGGTGGAGGCGGCTGCCCCACGCCTTGCTTGTTGACCTGACGACGTTGTCTACTTTGCACACAAATTACTGCGCGCTATCGCTTGCGGGTAGTAGGCATCGAAGTGCCATGAATGGCCACGAATGACTTACTAACGCTCGTAGGACTGCCAGGGGGAGCGTTAGGGGCGCTTTTTCTCCCTCACAAGGGCGGAGGCTTTGCCTCTACGACAGTCGCGATGCTCCTACTTCTTATACTTTCGACCCTCTAAAATTAAACAAGAGCCACATTTTACCCATTAAGATCGAACAAGGCCCTCTTTTTGTTATAAAATGGGGTAGGGGGTACGCTTTGGGCTTGCATAATTTCGGGGGCTTTGCTATCTTGTCTTTGTCATAGTTTGTGTTTGGATGATGATTGTGCCAGTGAGCAATCCTCTCACCACCCGCAAACGCTTATATTTGCGTTACCGCAAAGATGTTCGCACTTGTGAAACTACCACTTTCCTAATCTAGAGCGACATGTTTAGCGGAGGCGCGCCTTGGTATCTTTATACCTTGGCGTGTCTCTCTATCGTGTTTTCTAGATAAGGCTGTGGTAGGCCTCACAAGTAAATACGATATGGGAGCACGCCTTTTTTGTGCACTCATATAGAGAAATGGGTGCCTACTGTGCTGTTTAATTCCCTTACCTTCCTGATCTTTTTACCGATCGTGTGGATCCTCTATTGGTTCGTTTGCAATCGCAACTTGCGCATTCAGAACCTCCTTATCGTCGTCGCCTCCTATCTCTTTTATGGTTGGTGGGATTGGCGCTTCTTAGGTCTCATCGCCTTTACCTCCCTGTGGGCCTATGCCTTCGGCGTGATGGAGCTCTACTTCAGTCGCGGTGCCAAAGCCCGACTCGCCCTCAGTTGCGTGATCAACCTCGGCATCCTCGGTTACTTCAAGTACTATAATTTCTTTGTAGGCGAAGCCGTTGACCTGCTCAACAGTATCGGCCTCCAAGCCCATCCCAGCACCCTACTGATTATTTTACCCGTTGGCATCAGCTTTTATACCTTCCAAGCCCTCAGCTACACCATCGACGTTTATCGCAAAGACATCGTCCCCACCAAAGACCCCATCGCCTTCTTTGCCTTCGTCAGCTTCTTCCCCCAACTCGTAGCCGGCCCCATCGAACGTGCCACCAACCTCCTCCCCCAATTCCTCAAACCCCGCACCTTTGATTATCCCAAAGCCGTTGACGGCTGCAGACAGATGCTCTGGGGCTTCTTTAAGAAGATGGTCGTCGCCGACAACTGTGCCGTCGTGGCCAATACCATCTTTAACGACCTTGCAGAACCCTCCGGCCTTGCCATCCTCGTCGGCTTCTTTGCCTTCTCCATTCAGATTTACGGTGACTTCTCAGGCTATTCCGATATTGCTATTGGCTGTTCAAGGCTCTTTGGTATCGACCTCATGCGCAACTTCGCCTTTCCCTACTTCTCACGCGATATTGCCGAATTCTGGCGCCGTTGGCACATCTCCCTCTCCACCTGGTTCAGAGATTACCTCTATATTCCCCTTGGCGGCAGCCGCGTTTCCAAGGCCAAACAAGTCCGCAACACCTTTGCCATCTTCCTCGTGAGTGGCTTTTGGCATGGCGCCAACTGGACCTTTATCCTCTGGGGCTTTGTTCACGCCTGCTGTTTCTTGCCCCTCCTGCTACTCCACCGCAACCGCAAGAATACCGACATCGTCGCCCAAGGTAAGCTCCTCCCCACCATTCGAGAACTCCTCCAGATGGGCACCACCTTCACCATTGCCATGTTCGCCTGGGGCATCTTCCGCGCCCCCGACATCTCCACCTACTGGCACTGGCTCAACCTCATCTTTTGCAACTTCGACACAACGCTGTATGGATCGCAAGTCAGCGGCTTACCATTGATTTCTATTGGCCTGCTCATGCTCGTAGAATGGCTCAATCGCCCTTGTCAATATGGCCTTGCAAGATTGCCATTCCCGCAAATCATTCGCTGGGTAATCTATATCCTTCTCGCCCTATTCGTGATTATTACCCAAGGCACGAATCAATCCTTTATCTACTTCCAATTCTAGCCATGAAAACATTCATTAAAAAAATCTTACTCTTTACGTTTGTATTGACAACGCTTCTGCTCTCCCAGTACACAGTTGTGTTATGCATGGATTACCGTTTATATAAAGAGGGCATTACCTTAAAGCCTACAACGACAATGGTCATCTCTTCAGACTCGCAAACCGAAGTCTTGCTTGATCCAGCCCTTTACTCCAACTTTGAGAACTTCAGTAATAGTGGCAATCCGCTTGAAATGTCCTATTTAAGGATAAAAGATCTAATCGCTCAGAATCCTGGGCAAATCAAAACGTTGCTCATTGACGTCTCTCCGTTAAAACTCTTCAGTCCGCGAGATGATAGAATGACTATGGATAATTATGAAAGCCTGTTTGCGGAGTTCTTTTTCTTTCATCGCAAGGAGATGAGTTTATTGAGAAAAGTTGATCCTGCAATTTATCTCCCTTGTCTCAACAGGCAGATCAAGGAGATGTGGCAAACAAGGCAATATCCTGAACCTCTTTACATCGGCGGTTATATTGAAAAAAACACAGCAGGTTATCGTGACCACTATGCACAAGCACTTAAATATGAAAAAGAGAGAATCGTTGATTTTAATGAAAAGACGTTCCCAGCAGAATCTTCTCACCCAGTAAAAATGGTTAGGAAAATGATTGCATTTGCTCAAGAGAATCAAGTCCAAGTTGTTTTACTAACAACACCATTACATCGAAACTTGAGAAAAGGGTATGACCCCGAAAAGGTTGACATATTTCATACATGGATGACTCGATTTTCTCACGATTACGACATCCAGTGGTTGAATTACTATGCTCTGGAATTCCCAGACACACATTGGGCAGATGCCAATCATCTAAATGTCAATGCCACAAAGCCATTCGCCGCAATGCTCAACAAAGACCTCGCTCGCCTCAAAAAAGAAGGCAAGCTACGCTAATCATCAAAAAGAGCCCTATTTTTATACTCTTAAAACATCAAGAGTATAAAATCGGAATTATTCCGATAATGTCGCTCCTTTTTAAGTTTGTGGATCTCCCTAAAACTGTAACTAGGAGGCACGCCTCGCTCCTCCTTGCGCAGCGATCTACTTGCGACGAAGTCGCCCTTACTACTCTCTCAAAGTCCTTTGACAATTAGTCTATTGTTTTGGTTGGTTGAGATCATGTTGTTGGCGTCGGTCGAGCTATTCTGCGGATTCGAGCGCTTCGAGGTCGGTGGCGGCTTCTTCCCATTCGAGGGTTTGGACGTGGAGGTCGTATTGAATGTCGCGTAGGCGCTTGGAGAGGGCTGCCATTTGATCGGGTGGGGTAGTGGTCAAGTCTTGGGTGATTTGGTCTTGCTCTGCTTCAAGGGCTGCGATCTTGGTTTCTGCTTTTTGAACGCGTGACTTGAGGCGCTTCATTTCCGGTGCTTTTGCAGCACGGGCTTGGGCGCGTTGTTGGCGGAGCTCTTTTTGTGAGAGCTTGGAGGGCTCTTCTGCTTTGGAGGGCTCATTCGTTGGTGTGGGCTGATTGGGATTGCCTTGGGTGAGCTTTTCTAAGTAGTAGTCGTAGCCGCCGTGGAATTCTTTGATTCCTGATTTTGAGACTTGGATGATCTTTTCTGCGGTGGCGCGGACAAAGTCGACATCGTGGGAAACGAGGATGACGGTGCCGTCGTAGTGCTGAATGGCTGTCTCGAGGGTTTTGCGGCCTTCCATATCTAAGTGGGTGGTTGGTTCGTCAAGGAGTAGGACGTTGGGGGGATTGAGGAAGAGTCTGAGGAATGCGAGGCGGATCTTTTCTCCGCCGCTTAAGACGCTGACCTGTTTGGCACAGTCGTTGACGTCAAAGCCAAAGTTGCCGAGTCGATTGCGGAGGTCGCGTTCGGGCATGCCTTGGGTGACAGATTTGGCCGCCATAAAGACGGTTTCTTCTGGGTTGATCGTTTCGGCGATGTCTTGAGATTGGTAGCCGAGCTGCACGTGATAGCCAAAGGTCGCTTGTCCTTGTGTAGGCTTGCGAACGTCTGCGATGATGCGCAGGAGGGTGGTCTTACCCGTGCCGTTGTAGCCGACGATGGCGATTTTTTCACCGCGCATGATGCGTAGATTGACATTGGAGAAGATGTCGTGGTCGCCTGATGGATAGCGGTAGGCGACGTCTTCTAGGCGTACGATTTCTGCGCCAGCGTGGGGGGCGGGTTGCAGCTTGAGGTAGCCTGCTGATTTGCTACGGGCGGGGAGCTTGATCTCTTCGAGCTTTTCGAGCTGCTTTTCGCGGCTTTGGGCTTGGGTGGATTTGGTCGCTTTGGCGCGAAAACGCTCGACGAAGCGCTCGAGCTCGGCGCGCTTACGGTCTTGGTTGGCTTTGGCTGCTACGAGCTGTTGGTAGCGCTGCTCGCGTTCGCGTAAATAGTAATCGAGGTTGCCATTGTATCGGGTGACGGTGTAGCCGTCGACTTCGATAATGATTGAGGTGATGGTCCGTAGGAGGTAGCGGTCGTGCGAGATGAGTACGAGGGTGCCCTCATAGGATTTGAGGAACTTTTGCAGCCACTCGATTGCGGGTAGGTCGAGGTAGTTGGAGGGTTCGTCCAAGAGCAGGAGCTCGGGTTTGGATGCCAAGACGCGAGAGAGCTCAGCGCGCATGCGCCAGCCACCGCTAAAGAATGAAAAAGGCTTATCGAAGTCTTCGTTGGCATAGCCTAATCCACCGAGGGCCTCTTTGACGCGGGCTTCGACGGTATAGCCACCCATGTGCTCAAAGCGTGCTTGCTCTTGGCCTAAAGCATCAAGAAGGCGGCCTTTGAGCGTGGGGTCTGATTCTGAGACGAGCTGTCCCTCGAGATCGTGGATGCGGGTTTCGCTTTCTCGAAAGCCTGGGATACCTTTTAGACAGTAGTCGAGCAATGTTTGGTCGGGGTATTCTGGCTCGAGGTGTTGGCGCACAAATCCCACTCGAGGTTGCCCCTCCCAGATGATATCGCCTTTGTCTGCGGAGACTTGGTCGAGCATGAGCTTAAAGAGGGTCGATTTACCCGACCCATTGGGGCCTACGACACCGATGCGTTCGCCAGTATTAATCTTAAAGGAGGCGTTTTCAAAGAGGGGGTCTGGTCCAAATCGGACGCAGACATCGCGGAATTCAATCATGACTCTGGGGGCGCTTTCTACAGATTAATTAAAGAGGGTGACTTCGGGAATCGTAATCGGCGTCCATTTTTGTTCTGCCAAGAGATCGGCAACCTGTGAAGCATTGCGAATGGAGGCATCGTTAAATGCAGCAATACGCAGCGCTCTATCGACAGAGATCGTCTCATTGCTTACGGGCGAGCCCGCACGATTACTACGGATGACCTCAGCAAATGCACGATAGGATTGAGCCAGGGCCTCGATGTAGGCTGCGTCGTCTCCGTAGGGCTCTGCAAAACGATTCTCTCCAGCTGTTGGGACGACTGCGCCATCGATGGTGTGCACGGTGATGGCGCCAGTGGTATCGGTAAATGTCCAGGTGTTGGCGGTGGCTTGTTTCCAGTGAATGGTGCCCTTGTCGCCATAGATGGCGATTGATACGCCCTCAGCTTCGCCGAGGGTGATTTGACTCGCTTGGAAGCAACCGATTGCGCCATTGTCAAAGTGCACGAGAACCGAGGCATCGTCATCGATGGTGCGGCCTGCCACTGCAGAATGTAGATCTGCACAGACTTCGGTGATAGTGAGATCGGTTAAGTACTCTGCGAGGAATGCACAGTTACCCCCGAGGTCAACCGTCGCGCCAGCGGCTCCTGAGCGACGGGGGTCGACACGCCAAGCCGCCGAACGATTGCCAGCAGTTTCGAGGCGCACACCCATCCACCCGTGTAGGAATTGGGAGTTGATGCGTCGGATGTTGCCAACGCCTTGATCCGCAATGAACGCTTTGATTTTAGCGATAACGGGATAAAATGGGAAGACGTAGCCTGTGGTGTAGATGCTCTCATTCATGATTGCTTTACGCTTGAGGTTGAGCGCTTCGTCCATGTTGCTACTCATGGGTTTCTCAGAGTAAACTGGGAAACCTGCGTCAAAAGCTGCCATGGTTACAGGGTAGTGCATATTGGTGGGGGCGATGACTGTGATGAGGTCTAGCTTGGTGTCAGCGCTGGCGCGCTGTTCGCGGCGAAACATATCACGGTAAATGCCGTAGACTCTTTTTGGGTCGAGTCCGACGAGTTTACCTGTGTCGATGGAGCGCTGACGGGTGGTGCCAAATGCACCAGCCACAAGCTCACAGCAACCGGATTGTTGGATCGCAGCACGATGGATCTTGCCCATAAAGGACTCATTGCCACCACCAACCATGCCGACTTTTAGTTTATTTTCTGACATCATTCTCATTATCCTTCTGCTAAACATAAATACAAATGGTGAGATCAATCAATCCTCTTCTCAACTTTTGATTTTAGTTTAGTCTTTTTTGCTAATAAATGCAAGCCTTATTTGTGTGAAATTAGAAATAAAATGTTATAAAGCGCCAGCTTTGACGAGCTCTTTCTCTTCTTCTTTGGTTAGCTCGATATTTTCGAGAGGGACAACGCCCTTTTTGATAAGCTCGATATTGGTGCGTCGCTTGATGTAGTCGCGATCAGCTTCTGAGAGCGATTGATTTGCGAGGGCGTCTTCGATATCTTGCTTGGCTTGGGCCTTTTCGGCTTGTTGGCGTTCGAATTCCTTGGCGCGGTGAGCGGATAGTCGCTCGATGTAAGATTGAGGGGATTCGCCAGCGAGCTTGGCATCTTTGAGCTCCGCCATGCCAGCCTGGACAATATCGTCGAGCTCAGCTTGAGCAGGTTGCGATTCTGGGTCGGCTTGAGGCTTGGCTGCGTCTGGGTCGAATGGTTTGGTCAAGTCGACACCAGCTGGGATTGGCAAGGGTGGCGCTTGGACATCTGGCGGCAGGCTCATCTCCATGGCAATGAGTTGCTCAGCGAGGCTATTGTAGCGAGGCTTTTTAGGGTCGTGCTTGGCTTTGGCGAGGGCTGCCGTCTCTTGGGCGCGCTTTTCGTCGAGCATCTCTTGGGTGATGGTCTCGATTTGTCCTGCGCCATACTTGAGGGTAAAGAGGATCTCGCCGCGTTTAAAAGTCGCAATCTCAGAGGCGTAATCAACAATCACGACCTCGAGGCCATTGGCTTTGTCGCCTTGATAGAGGAGGAGGCTGGCGGCTGGTTGCACGCCTGCATCAATGAGCCCGACTGCAGCGCGGCCATCGGGCATGATGGTCATGGCGCAGAGGGTGAGCTTTTCGGCTTCTTGCTTGACTTCCTCGGGTGTGGCTTCGTTGACAGGCTTTTGATTCGCTTGGGCGTCATCCTCAACGGCCGCAATTTCGCCAAATAGTTTGGCTTCGATGATTGATTGATACGGCTTAAAGGCCCTTTTACTGGCAATAGGAGCTCGACCCTCGTCTGCTACCGCTAAGGCTGTGACTAGGATTGAGGCGATTGTCGAGGTTAAGAGTCGATACATGATAGAAGAAGACCTATTTTTGGGTAAGATTTTTTAGGCAGTCACTCATGGCGCATGAGTCTCCACAGGCGCAACAATTGCCCGAGCAATTGCCATTGCCTTTGAGTGAGATATCTTCACCACTCCAGCAGTATGTGCAGATGTTTTCACCGATGCCGATTGCGTCTTTGAGATCCTGTAGTCGCTGGAATTGGAGTGAGGTCATACCGAGTCGATCGCGGAGTTTCTCGACCAGGCGCTTGTAGGGTGCGCCCTCGGGGTCGCGGTAGGACTCGATGTCGGCGTGCTCGCCATCCATTTCAAAGATTAAACGACGAGTGACTAAGTCCATCACAGTCTTGGTTCGTGAGAAGGTCAAAAACTTACACTTATAGAGTAGGGGCGGGCAGGCGATACGCATATGGATCTCCTTTGCGCCAAAATCATAGAGGCGATGCACTTGATCCTTGAGCTGGGTGCCTCTCACGATCGAATCGTCACAAAAGATCAACCGCTTGTCCTTGACCAAATCAAGTACGGGGATCAGCTTCATCTGGGCGATTTGTTGGCGAATGGCTTGCTCTGTGGGCATGAAAGAACGCGCCCACGTAGGGGTGTACTTGACAAATGGGCGCGCATATGTGATGCCAGACTCGGTCGCTAAGCCGAGAGCGTGTGCCACGCCTGAATCGGGGATACCACCAACATAGTCCGCATCGACAGGGTAACGACGAGCGAGGTAGCGGCCGCTTTGATAGCGCAACTCCTCGACGCTGCGTCCTTCATAAGAGGAGGCTGGATAACCATAATAGACATAGAGAAATGAACAGATAGCCATCTTTTTGCGAGGTTCTAGGAGCGATTCTACGTCGTTATCCTGCGTAATACGAATGATCTCATTGGGGCCAATGTCTCGAATGTGCTCGTAGCCTAAATTGGGGAAGGCTGCCGATTCCATGGCAACTGCGTAGGCTTGATCCTCGGGCTTGTACCCTAAGACGATTGGCGTGCGCCCAAATCGATCTCGTGCGGCATAGAGCTCGCCTTTTTCTGTGAGGATGAGCAGGGAGAGTGACCCCTCGATCTTGTCGCGGAGATGCTCGATGCCCTCGACGAAAGATTGCCGAGCATTGATCAGCATTGAGACCACTTCGACGGTGTTGAGTCCTTCGCGACCAATCTCACAAAAATGCGCATGGCGAGAATGCATCAATTCTTCAGCAAGCTCTTCGAGGTTCGTCACTAAGCCCACAATCATGATCGCATAGGTGCCTAAATGTGAGCGTACCAACACGGGTTGGTCGTCGTTGTCACTGATCACGCCTATGCCATAATGAGGGTCTAGCGCTGAAAATTTCACAATGTCGTGCTCAAAGCGCGCGCGAAATTGCGCATTGGAGATGTCATGGATTGAGCGATGAAAGCCATTACCCGCTAAAAAGGCCATCCCACCACGACGCGACCCCATATGTGAATGGTAGTCTGTGCCAAAAAAAACATCAGCACAACAATTGTTTTGAGAAACAACACCAAAAAACCCGCCCATAAAAGACCTCGTATGTGTAGATTGCATAAAGCGAACAAAAAAACTAGTCTCATGATAACAGAAACGCCCCTAAAATGGAAGTAAAAAAAGCCTCGAACCAGCTACTTTCTTGGTTCTTGTGGCTCTTCTTCTATTTTAACGGGTAAAATGGGCGTTGTGGCTTTGTGGATTCGTGCGGGATTTTAGTCACGAAGGGAGATAAGGTAACGAAGGGGCGGCTGCGCCGCCGCTGTAAGGCGAGCAAGTTTGCCGCATCAAGCATCAAGCATCAAGCATCAAGCGGGAGCGATCGCGCCCCTAAATCGGGCGAGCATTGTAAGCCTACAACGGCGACGCAGTCACCGTTTTCCACTACTAATAGCAAAGGCTCTTAAATGGCTAACGTTGACTCTGCGGATAAAAGAAGCGTATGATTTTTTTCGGCCAAGTCGGTTTTTTTGCTAAAGCTCTCGATGATTGCTTGCTCAATACTCTCATGGGATAGACGAGTCAAGTTGAGCTTTTTTAAGGCGGCTAGCATAATGGTATTGGCCGCTTTAGGCATGGAGTGTGATTTTGCCAGGGCAATTGCTGGCACGCGGATGACTCGCACGCCATCTGGGGCAGTGGTGATCGATTTAGGCACGGTCGCATCGACGAGGATGGTGCCTCCTTGGGGGACATCATGAGCAAAGCTTTCATAAGAGGGTTGATTCATACACACCAATACGTCTGGGTGGTCGACACAGGGGGAGCCAATTGACTTGCCTGAGAGGACGACTGAGCAGGAAGCACTCCCGCCGCGCTGCTCGGGGCCATAAGAGGGAAACCAAATCGTGTGGCGGCGGTCGAGACGAGCTGCTTGAGCCACACAGAGCCCTAGACTGAGGATGCCTTGTCCTCCAAAACCTGCAAACTTTAAGCGAATCTCGCCAAAGGCTTCGTCGTCTTGTGCATTGGGGAGATCCTCTGAGGGATTAGAGGAGAAAAAAGACTCGACTGTTTGAGTAGGGATTGGCGTGGTTAGAGGGAGTGTATCCTCCGAGTGATCGCGAAGTGTACCGAGCGGAAACTCCGCTTCCATTTGCTGAATACAAAAGTCTGCCGCCTGCAAGGGATCCACGCCAAAGTTGGTCGGACAAGGTGAGAGAATCTCTACAAAGGCATACCCTTTGCCGTCGCGCTGAATCTCCAACGCCTTACGAATGGCGCGTTTGGCGGCCATGATTCGAGATGACTCTGCGACAGAGACGCGCGCAATATAGACGGGTGCTCTTAGTTGATCAAATACTTCACAGACATGTAGCGGGTACCCCGTCGTGGCAGGATCTCGCCCCCACGGAGAGGTGACAGTCTTTTGTCCAGGAAGGGTGGTGGGTGCCATCTGGCCTCCTGTCATCCCATAAGTGGCATTGTTGACAAAGATTACGGCGATCTTTTCTCCGCGGCTTGCCGCTTGAAAGGAGTGATTAAATCCAATTGATGCCAAATCTCCATCTCCTTGATAGGATAAGACAATTGCATTGGGGCGAGCTCGAGCAATCCCTGTCGCCGATGCTGCGGCTCGTCCATGGGCAGCTGATAGATGCCCGCCGTCTAAATAGTAAAAGGCGAATACCGCACAACCAACTGGGTCGAGGTAAATCATGCGGTCTTCAAGCGCAAGCTCATGAACCACCTCCGCTACTAATTTGTGAATGATGCCATGTCCACATCCAGCACAATAGTGAGTCGCTCGCGTGTGCTGACCACTCCTGTCAAACCATTCATACATGCCGCGTTGTTTGGTATTAATCATTTTAAAAGTTCCTTCACATGAGAGATTGTTTCCTCGACGGAGATGATCACACCACCCATTCTCGTGTAAACATTGACCACGATATCGGAGATGCCACCTTTGGTCAAGTGGAGGCGCACATCGTCGGCGAATTGTTCGGCGGAGAGCTCAAGCACCAAGACGGTGTGCCCTTGCAGTATGTCACAGAGGGCCTTTTCTGGAAATGGCATCAACGTAATCGGTCTAAAGACCCCGACTCGAATGCCCTCTTGCCGTAGTTTGTCTGCCGCAGAGCGAGCAATGCGACTTGAGATCCCATAGGCCACGAGGATCAGCTCTGCATCATCACATCGATACGACTCCCAGCGTGCTTCTGGTGTCATGGCGGCGTATTTCTCCTGTAGCTTAATATTTAGGGTCTCTTGTGCGATCGGGTCTAAGCAGATCGATTTAATGTAGTGACCACGCGTAGACGCAGTCCCCTCTGCGGCCCAATCTGATAGATCGGCAGGCGCAAGCGCATGCTCTGGTAACGTCAATGTCTCCATCATTTGCCCCTGTAAACCATCGACCAAGACAATTGCAGGGTTGCGATATTTCAAGGATAGAGCACAGGCCATCATCGTTAAGTCGCACATTTCCTGAACGCTCGCAGGCGCAACCACGATAGACTGATAGTTGCCATGACCACCGCCTTTGACAGCTTGATTGTAGTCACTTTGCTCTGGATAGACATTACCCAATCCAGGCCCACAGCGCATGACGTTGACCACTACGCCAGGTAGTTCGGCTCCTGCCATATGTGACAAGATCTCTTGCATCAGACTAAAGCCTGGACCAGATGTCGCCGTCATTGAGAGCTTGCCTGCGCCAGCGGCTCCATACATCATACTGATTGAGGCGGTTTCGCATTCTGCTTGCAAAAAGACCCTCCCCACTGCTGGAAACCATCTCGCTCCAGCATGACCGATCTCACTCGCAGGTGTGATCGGATAACCAAAATAGAGCTCGCAACCTGCATAGAGTGCGCCTATCACGACGGCTTCATTTCCCTTGATTAAACGATTCATCTGCGTGCTCTTTCTCTTTAATGATTTCAATGGCATAGGGCTCTGGGCAGGTGTAAAAGCACCGGTTACATCCGACACATCCTCGCCCCTTATATCTCACAGCAAAGACGCCACGGGTATTTAGCTGGTCGGAGTGCTCAAGGCATCCTTGAGGGCATGATGCAAGACAACGTCCACAGCTCTTGCACTCATCCTCATTAAAGTGTGGATAGGGGGGACTCGATACGGGGGATTTTTTCATAGGTAGACCTCCTTAGTGGCTGGCAACTCTGTACGCACTCTGCCGATAGATGTTGATAAAAAGAAGCTCCCACCGATTTGAGCAAAATGCCAGTAATCAGAGGGAGCGAATTGATCAAGGTACTTGTCCAAGCATCTACCGCAACCACCGGAAAGATCAAAACCTAAAGAAGTGGCTGATCGGAGGCCGCGTCTACTTGCGCTGATGGGCGCAATATGGGTCATTGCGAGAAGTCCTGATTTGTCATTGTGACGATCCTTGTATCATTGCGTTACACAAGCGAAAAGCTTGATTTTAAACACACTTAAATCGTGAAGGCGCAAATTATACAAGAAATAGAACGTAATCGCAAGTGCAAAGTGTAAAAAAGTTAACATCGGTACTAAGTTGTTCGTTTTATCAATGAGTAATACAAATGTGGTATGCGTCTTTGCCGCTTAAGTGATCGTAATTATTAGCGAAGCTCGACCTCTGCAAACGGGCGTCGCCGCTCCCACATCAGGAAACAGGCGAGCAAGCATCAGGCAACAAGCGGGTCGCTGACGCTTCCGCTTTAGGGCGACTGCGTCGCCCAGCGAGTGCTTATTGCGGGCTCGCGTAAGCGAGCACTAAGGCCCTAGGGACGGAAAAGTCTTCAAAATGTAATCGATTACATTTTGAAGATTTTTTTGGGGGCTCTGGGTGTGTACGTCCACGCTACTAAAATAGATCAAGATCCAAGAGGTTGTCCTCTTTTGCATGAATCTTCTCTAAGGTAGCGTGCGATGGGGGGGGAAACAGATTAGTTGCAGAGCTGTAAGAGTCTGAGGAGGATCGCGATGAGACGCCAACGGGGGGTGACGTAGGTGATTTCGCGGCGTTTACCGATGGCAGCGAGGATGCAGGAGGCTGCGGTTTCTGGGCTTGCTCGCCAAAAACGGGACGCTTGCCCCATGGCGGTATCGACAAATCCAGGAAGAATGGTTTGCCAGAGCTGCTTGCTTTTGTCTTGTCTGAGTTGGCGGCGGAGGCTGGCCATGTAGTTGAGCATATAGGCTTTGGTGGCGGGGTAGGCGTTGGTGCGGGCAAAGGGCATTAGGCCTGCGATGGAGGCCACTGCTGCAAAGTCTATCTGGTGACGGAGGGCGTAGTGGGCGACTTGGGTGAACGCAACAATGTTGAGCTGTATGGTTTGATTGACGAGCTCGTGGTCGAGAGTGGGGGTGCGGTGGCCAAATCCTGCATTAAAGAGGATGAGGTCGACTCCGCCCATTTCACTAATGAGGGCATCGATTTGGTCGATTGCGTCTGGGGCGGTGAGGTCAAAGGATCGGTTGTGGTCACCTTTTAATAAGGATGCACGGCGCCCTGTTGCACCTACAACCCACCCTTGGTTTTGGGCTTCGGTGACAACGGCGGCTCCAATGCCAGTGCTTGCACCAAGGACGATGAGGCGGCGGGGGGAGGGCATGCTGGGGGACTTTCTCATTAGCAGATGTGGGGGCTAGGTGTCTAGTGTGAGGACATCGCACTTGTGAGGTGATCCAGGTTGGTCGATGACGACGCGGGGCACAGCTAGACCACCGAGGTTGGAAAGGAGGTGGCGTTGGAGGGATTGGGCCTCTGCGAGGGTGGTGCGAAAGTGATTAATCCCCGCAATTTGGTCGCAGACAAAAATATAGTAGGGACGGATGCGGGCGCGTTGTAAGCTGGCACAGAGCTCGGTCATTACGGCTGGATCGGCGTTGATGCCTTTGAGCATGACGCTTTGATTGGAAACGGGAATGCCTGCGCAGATGAGCTTGCTGCAAGCGGCGATGGCGTCTGCGGTCAGCTCGCGGGGATGATTAAATTGGGTATTGACCCACACTTTGCCTGATAGGGCGAGGATTTCAACTAGGCGATCGGTGAAGCGCATGGGTAGCACGACTGGCGTACGAGTACCAATGCGTACGGCATCAAGCTGGGGAAGGGCTGCAAAGGCGCTGACCCATTGCTCGATACGTTCGTCGCTAGACACTAATGGGTCGCCTCCAGAGAGGAGGACTTCACGCACGGCTGGGTGGGCTTTGACGCAGGCGATGGCTTGGTCGAGGTCGGCGATTTGGGCGCTGTCGAGTAGATGCTTGCGGGTGCAATGGCGGCAATAGGTCGAGCAACTCTTTTGCATCATGACGAGAATGCGATCAGCAAAGCGATGCTTGACGCCGGGGGCAATTGCAATGGCGG
>CAYZIC010000063.1:0-14298 GCA_964478335.1 uncultured Lentisphaeraceae bacterium
GTTTATGGCGGGTGGCATGATGCCGCCGATTATGATCGGCGTGAGAGTCACTTGATCATTGTCGAGCAATTAGCCTATCTCTACCTAGTCAATGGTCAAGCATTTTATGATGGCCAATTTGCAATGCCAGACAACGAGAGAAAGAATGACATTCCTGATATTTTAGATGAAGCGCTATGGGGCATTCACTGCTGGCACTCTTTACAAGATAATCGCGGTGGCGTACCCGGATGGATCGAAACCACCCGCCACCCATCAGAACCTTCTACGCCTCAAAGTGATAATTTGACCTACTACTCCTCCCTGCCAACGAGGGAAAGTTCAGCGCGTTATGCCACAGCAGCAGCTCTCTTAGCCAAGGCCTGTCAAAAAGCAAAACTCCAGACACAAGCATTGACATTGGAGCAATCTGCTAAACGCGCCTGGGCCTTTGCTACCAATGATACCAATCGCATTGACCGCCACGTCTATCAAAATGTCGGCAAGGTCAAAACGCTCCCACAAACATTTGTCTATCAAGAAAAAGAAGATCCAGACCCACTTGAAATGGTACGTGCTGCTTTAGCCATCTATGCCTTAACAAATGATTCCCGTGATCTTAAACCAATCACTCAAAAAATGAGCCAAGATGGTTTTTCGAGTTATCGCAAGCAGAGTTGGCGGTTATCGGAATCGACCTTACTCTCACTCGCCTTGATTAAAAAATTCCCTCAAGGATCGTTTTGGCAAACGCTCAAGCAGAATTGGCGTTCACGGCTTAACAAAGATGCCCAAGCACGCCAGCAACGGCAACGCAACAACCCCTATGCCTCGATTTGGCGAACTTATGACGATCCCTTTTATCTAAATATGGGTTGGGGAGCCTGTTTGCCACTGCGCTGTGCGACACCTCTTGCCGTTTTGCAACGTATCGATAAGCAGTGCAATTACTCTACAGAGCTCAATTTGGCTCAAAATTACCAAAATGGCATGAATCCCCTGGGCATGAGCTACACGACGGGACTTGGTAGAGATTATCCAGAGTCTTACCTCTACCTTTCTCCGCAATTTACCCATGTCTACCCCAATGGCATCACCCCATTTCGCAATCAAGGTAATGTGCCCTATCCTGTCTCGACTCTTGTGTTTGAGCGTTTCTTGAAGTCAACCCCAGACCCCTTCTTAGCCCCAGAACAGATCCATCGTCAACTCCAAACAATTTGGCCAGTTGAACGACGCTGGGGAAACATTGAGATCTTGACAGTTAAAAATTCGGAATTTACCGTTGCCTACACCATCGCGCCATCTATTTTTACCCTAGGTCTGACGCTGTCACCTTTAGCCAATACCCCATCGGCTAAGATTCAATCCCCTAAGCCGATCGCCGACTATCGCAAACTCCCTGGTTACTGGAGGCTACCCTGATGAATACCCCTCTCCACATCTATGTCTTTGTTGATGCCCTTGGTTGGGAACAGGTCACCCGTTATCATGTCTTGGAGGACACGCTCCCTAATCGGCGCGCCCTTGAGATGCAGTTTGGTTATTCATGCACTGCGATTCCCACGATTTTAACGGGTAAGCGCCCCAATGAACACGGCCACTTGACCTTTTATAACTATTCACCTGCGACTTCGCCCTTTAAGATGATGCGTTGGCTTGCGCCCTTCCTCAAGCCCGACTCTTTTTGGAAACGTGGGCGCATTCGCAACCAGCTCTCCAAGTTGATCAAAAAGCTTTACGGCTATACAGGTTATTTCCAACTCTATGGCGTACCCATTGAGCGCTTGCCCTTCCTCGACTATTGCGAAAAGCAAGACCTCTTTGTGCCAGGCGCATTCGGCCCTATTGCCAATTTGGCCGACACGTGGCAAGCACAAGGACACCGCTGGCTGATTTCGGATTGGCGCAAACCTGAGGCGGACAACTTTGCCCAAGCGGTTCTGGCGATCACCTCACAGTCTATTGATCGAGCCTTTGTCTATTCGGCGGCCTTTGATGCCCTCGAACACGATCACCCTGGTGATGCTGTAGCCTTGCAGCTCAAAGTTGACAGCTATTGCGAACAGATCCAAGCCATCGCCACCGCCCTTCAAGCCTGTGGTCGCCCCTACTCGCTGACAGTCATCTCTGACCACGGCATGACACCGCTGCGCGGGACGATTGACCTCGTTGCGTTGCTCAAGCCGCTCAACCTTGTCTGGGGTAAAGATTATGCCCTCTGTCTAGATTCGACAATGGCACGCTTTTGGTGGCTCACGCCTGATGCCCAAGAGACGATTCAAGCAACAATCGACCACGCGCAGCTCCAAGGACGTTGGGTAACTGACGAGCAGGCCATTGGCTATGGCATCAATCGAGATGATCATCTCTTTGGTGATGCAATCTTTTTAGCTGATCCTGGGGTGCAATTCGTCCCCTCAGACATGGGCATCAAGCCCCTCAACGGCATGCACGGCTTTGATCCTAAGGACAAAGACTCCCTAGCTGCCATTTTATCCACCCGTCCCCTACCCGATCATCTCAAAGGTGTCTGGGATCTCTTTCACTTCATGACCCAGGAGGATGCATCATGCCACTAATTTCCGTTGTCATTGCCTGTTGCGATGTTGCACCTTGGCTGAAAAAGTGCGTGCGCTCATTTACCGATCAGTCCTTTCTGGACTTTGATCTCACCCTCTTTGTAGAAGAATCCAAAGATGATACTGCCGAAATTGCTAAACGTCTTGCCGCGCAAGATGCGCGCATTCAGTGCGTCTTTAGCCCACGCAGTGGCTCAGCCTCAGCCTCGCGAAACTATGCCATTCACCAAGCTAAGGGTGACTACATTTGGATGTTTGATGGTGACGACTGGGCAGGAGAAGACTCTCTGCAAGCCTTTGCCGATGCGATTAAGCGCTACAATCAGCCAGATGTAATTTTGGCAAGACGTATTACCTGGAGGGAAAGTGCCCCCGACACATTCTTGCGCATTGGTGAATTAATTCCCCCAGGGATGGCCAACTCGCTTTATCATGGCCTCGACTATTGCTTAAAAACTACCTGTCTAGAGGCTTCGTTTCATCCAGCACTAACCCCTATCTGCTTTAAGCGGCAATCCTGTTTAGCCCTTAACTTTGATGTGCCGTATGGTCGGCGCCACCAAGATTCGGGTTGGCTCTATCGATTTTTACTCAATGTAAATACCACGCTTGTCATAGACAAGGACACATGTCACTACCTAAAGAGACCTGGATCTATTACGACAAAGCAGAGTCCCAAGTCATGCTATGACGTAGCAGACAATTGCTACGACTGCTTGTCATACTATGCGTCACTCCCTCGTGCAGACCCTAGACGATCCTTACTTGCGAGACACTTTATTCGAGTCCTCTTCCACTATCACCCCATAGGCATTTCATTTTCAGGGGGCGCATTTGACGCCGTTCAGAATGCTCACGATGTCAAGAATGCGTGGAAGAACAATTTGTTTAAAGACCAGGTTGCGCTCAATGCCTGCCGATCAATATTCGCAACCGCACGGTGGACGCAAAAGTTAGAATGGCGCATCATGCAAGTCGCTCAATTGCCTGGATGCTTTCATTTGATGCGTTTTTTACTTGCTCGTATTCTTTGGCCGCTTAAGATGAAGATTTCGAAGAAGGGGATGCAATGAATACCCCATCGATTTCGACCATTATTCCAGCGTATAATAATGCCAAGACAATCCGCAAGACGATTGATTCGATCCTTGCCCAAACGGTCTTGCCGTATGAGATCATCATCGTGGACGATGGTTCTCAAGATGGCACCGCCGATGTAATAGCGTCGACCTACACGTCGCAGCAGGTTACCCTGATTCGCCAAGCTAATCAAGGAGTCTCGGTTGCTCGCAATGTGGGACTTGCTCAAGCATCAGGTGAATGGGTTAGCTTTATTGATGGCGATGATCGAATCATGCCCACGCTCTATGAGCATCTTTTAATGCGGTTGGATGAGACCAAGGCAGATCATGCCGTTTGTATGGTTAAGCGAGGAGCTACACACGAGGTGGTGGCGGCTTTCCCCTGTGATGCACTCTGTGTAAAATCGGCTCGAGCACTCTTTTTTGCTCTTTTAACGCATAAGGATTCTCGAGTGCATGGCTATTTGGTCTCGTCCTTATTTAATCGTCAGCGAATTCAAGAGCATCATATCCGACTAATTGCGGGCCTACCCTTTCAAGAGGATGACCTTTTTTACCTACGCTATCTATTAACCATTGACTCGGTCGCCTTGTCCACAGAGGCGCTGTACATTTATGAATCAAACCCTGACTCAGCGACTGCCAAACATTTCCGTTCTACTAAGCCGATGAGCTATATGCAGCCCTTGTGGGCACTTCGTGATTGGGAACGTTTCCGCCTCTCCTGTTTGGCTCACCGCCCCTCACTCAAGCTATTTGCTGCAGCCGCTTATCATTCGCTCGCAGCCGCCTGGCATCGATTCAAGAAAGATTAGTATGAAAATCCCCCTTAAGCTCAATACGATTACCAACTACATTTATTTGTTGATGCGCTTGTGCGAGGGCATCTTAATCGTTCGCTGGATTGTCAGCATGCTTGGCAAAGAGGTCTATGGCCTCTGGGGGGTCTTGTGGTCACTATTTGCCTATACGATCTTGCTCGATTTTGGCTTTGGCACCACCGCTGAGAAGTACACCGCCAACGATATGCCCCATGCTGAGCCTCGCCGCTATAGTCGGATTATCTCGACGATCTTTTCTTTTCATGTGCTGATGGGGATGTTGATTGCGGTCATTGTGTGGGGGCTCTCCTATTATACCAATGGGCTCTTTCACCTGCATGATGCGCCAGTTGCGACGCAACAGCTCGCCCATCACGCCTTTCTTTTCTTTGGGCTCGGTAGCGCACTCATCTTCCCTACATCGATCTTTCGCGGGATTCTTGTTGGATTGCACAAGATTTATATCCGCAACTATATCAAGATGACCCAAAAGGTGATTGAGTTTATTGGGGTCGTCTTGATCTTTTTGACTGCGTCGCACTTTGGGTGGTCTGTCGAAACCAATTTCATGGCGTTGATCGCCTTGATGTTGGGATTGACAGCACTTGCCAATTTGGTGATGTGGTTCTACATTCGCAAGCTCTTGCCGACGGTAACGATTTTTCTTGGTTTCACTCGTGAATCCTTTAAGGATATCTTCTCCTTTAGTGGATATGTCTATGCGATGTCCTTGGCCAGCTTATTATCGGCTCATGCATCGGCGATCTTAGTTGCAACCTTTTGCGGCTTAGCTCAATCGGGAGACTTTCAAATTGGTAGACGTTTTCCTCTATTGATGCAACAACTGACGGTGCCTTTTCAAGAGAATGCCTCCCCATTAAGCGCTCGCTTATGTGCCCACAAAAAGTTTACCGCCCTGGGTGAAATCTTGCTTGGCTTTATGCGCTGGAATAGTCTTATTAGCACCGGGCTCGCAGTGCTAATCGCCGTGATGACACCCGAAATCATCCTCTTCTTCTTTAATGTGGTGAGTGCACCCGCTGTTATGGTTTGTAGGATTATGCTCGCCTCGCTCTGGATTAGCTTGGTCCTTTACTCGGTCCCCTACAAAGCGCTGACAATGGCCAATGAATTTAAGACGACGACCTTTGCGACCTGGCTTGAGGCCCTTTTAAGTATCGGTCTCAATTGCCTTTTGCTCGGTTATTTTCGTTTTTCGATTGTCTCGGTTGTCATTGTCGCACTGAGTGTCAAGCTTGTCATCGCTATTTGCCTGTTACAAAGTCGCCTATTAACCATCACCCATCTTTCATGGTGGAGGCTAATACGACAGGTCGTAATGCCCCCCCTTCTTGCTGGAGCATTAACGGGAGGCGTAGCGATTGGTTGTAAGATATTCCTATCGACGACACCCCTCTTTTGGCAACTGGCCATCATAGGCATCATTTCTGCGCTCGTCTATGCCAGTGCGATCTGGTTACTCGCTCTCAGCCCAAGCGAACGCCACCGCACGCTTCAATTCCTAAAGAAAAAGTAAGGAGACACTCATGACAACAAACACCATTGTTTCAGCAGCAGATATCCGCTACATATGGGGGTTATATTTACTCATTGCTTCTTGCCGTATCAATGAGATGAGCAATCCTATTATTATTTATGGCGTTGACTTTACTCAAGAGGATGCAGCCATACTTGAGCAATTTCCAGACGTACGCGTGATATGTGTCACGAATTGGTTGCGCTCTCCTGCATGTATCAAGCCTGCCGCCATGCTTGAAGCGGAAACCGACTTTGTGACATGGGTCGATTGTGATGGCTTCTTTGTTGGCAACTGTCAAGATTTGCTCATGCCTGACAGCGAGCAAGATGTACATATGCGCATGCGTGACCCAAACGAAAACATGCGCGTTTATAATCAGTCAGCCATTCCGCAAGACATATTACGCCACTGGCAAAATGACATTGACCAAAGTCTCCCTAACAGCAGAATCTGCACCGTTGGTGTGACCAACTTTTTGTCGTTGTCAAAGACCCATCGCACATGCTTGCGTTACTGGAGGGACTTTATGGACCAAGTCCTACCTCGTGACAATGTCGGCACCATTGATAACCGAAATCGAGCCTATCACATGATTGATGAGTCTGCATTTAATGCGCTATTAGCATTTTCCCCATTAGCACCGACACCATCACCTTGCTTTAAATTGGATAAAGATCCAGCTCACCTGTATGTCCACTTTGGTTCATTGCCCAAGCCTTGGGCAGCGTGGACACCGCGAGCGCTTCGCCACTATGAGGACTATGTGGGGCTTTTAGATCGCGCAGAAAAGGCCGGCTATCGCATCCCCAATGGCAGACGACCTCATTCGCTGAATCGGCGGTATGCTGCACTCTTTAAGATAATTGCCCCCTTAACGGGACCTTACTATAAAATCAAGCGTAGATTGTCGAGGTATATTTAATGTTTTTACCGCTCATTAAGCCAAGCCTCCCCGTATCACAAGCACCTAAACTGGGTACACTAATCGGCACGGGCACACGTCGAATCTGCTATGCGGATCGAGCTGATCCACATTTGTGCTATAAGCTCATGCGCTCTAGTACAGATCCAGCCCTAACGCAAACAGTCAAGCAAGAGCTACTTTACAAAGCGACTCATTGGCGGAGTAATACAAACTGTGCAGAGTTTTTGTACATGGATTACCTCCGCCAATCGCCCCATCTGCGAGCCTATTTCCCACCCGTTTTTAACCTCTTAGATACCAAAACGCATGGTTATGTGTTACACCAATCTCTTTTAAGGGACTTTACAGGCGATCTTTCTCGCCAACTGACTTACGTCTTTAATTCTAAGCGCGGAAGACCTTTCCAAAAAGAGTTACTCCAAGCCTTGCATGAGATGGCCGATAGCTTCTGCAAGAATAAAGTCCTCTTCTTTGACTTCTATTTAAATGTCATGGTTCACTGGCTCGATGAATCCCATTTCGAGCTAATCATCATCGATGTGGATCCGATTCGTTCGGTAAAATCATTCGTGGCTTATACCATTTGCCCCTGGTTACTTAGGCGTAGAATCCGCCGTGAAGTGAATTGGTATAGCAACTATTTAATCACCCGAGCCCCCTACGAGGAGTAATGATGAAGCGCATTCTGATCCTATCTCATTATCTTGGTTTTGTTGGCGGCATTGAGCGGTATGCTCAGCGCATGGCGCTTTTGCTTCGTGGTCAAGGCTTCGTCGTCGATCTGCTGTATCACACAACTTGCGAGGAGTCAACTGAAGTCGCCCAATCGTATGATTCGCTCTATTCATTAGATCAACTCTCGTCGATCCCCAATGAGTACGATCGTGTGATCATTCACAAATGGCTCGACATCGACTCGCTCAAACAAATCTTTGCCCAAATCACAGCCAAGCGGTTGCTCTTTATCCACGACCATGACCTCGTTTGCCCGCGATCATTTCACTATCTCCCCAACCCCGGCAGAATGCGCTGTCCCTTTGCCTACAATCGGCTACGTTGCTCAATCTGTTCGTGCCTCCGCCACCCCAAGCATTGGCCCAATCGCAGCCTGATCCAACAATTTTCAAAGAGCTGGATCACTCACTACCATGCCTTGACCTACTTGCAGCAGTTACCAGACACTCAGGTAGTCACGGTCTCAGATTTTATGAAGCGTGAATTCGAGCGCTGTGGTTTTGCAGATGTGCAAGTCTTGCCGATCTTCTCTGTTTATCCGCCAGAGCAGGAGATCCCACCTCCGTTGACATGCTTTACCGAGGGTATTCAGCCGCTTCTTTTTGTGGGGCAGCTTATTCGTGGTAAGGGGGTTGAAACCATTTTGCGCGCATGCGCATTGATCAAACATCCTTATCAACTAACCATTTTGGGTGATGGTAGCGACCGTGCCAGACTTGAAGGCCTCGCCAAGGACTTCGCTGTCAATGTGCGATTTATGGGCTCAGTCCCCAGTGCGGTGCCCTATCTCAAAGAGACGCAATTGCTACTCGTCCCAAGCCATTGGGATGAACCTGGCTGTACGGTTCTTTTTGAAGCAGCCGCTTGGTCCAAACCCGTTGCCGCCAGTGCCGTGGGAGGCATTCCACAATTTATCAAGGACGGCGTCACGGGGCGACTCTTGCCCCCCGATTCTGCGGCGGCCTTTGCTGACGCCATCTCCGACGCGTATCAATCACCCCTGCGTTATGCCCAAATGGGCCATGCGCACCACCAATGGATTGGCGAACGCTACACCGCCCAACCCTACCTCGACAACCTGAAGGAGCTATTATGAGACTTTTAGTTGACTGCATTCCCTATGACCAAGGCAAATCTGGCATCTCTGTCTATATGCGGCAGGTTGTCCGAAAATTGATTGACCAGGGCCACACCGTTACTCTCCTCAAAGAAGCCTCTTGTACGGAGTATTTTGGCGATTGCGAAGCGATCACATTGCCGATCTGGACCGACAATCCGCTTGTATCCATGCTCTGGCACCTCTTTGTCATTCCCCTACAGTTACTACTCTGGCGCAAACGCTTTGACCGCGTCATCGTTTTGGCGGGTAATCGTCGCCTCTTTTGTGCCTGTCCGATTCCCGTGACAGTCGTGGTGCATGACCTTTCGCAATATCACATTGATGCCAAGTATGATGCCTTTCGCACGGCCTATACGCGCTATGTCTTGCCCTTCTTCTTGCGCCATCTTAAAGCCGACGTTGTCGCCATTAGCCAAAGCACGCGCAATGACCTCATTAACTATTGGCGTATCCACGCAGATCAAATTCGCATCGTCTACAATGGTGTCAACCACGCCACCTTACCCGTCGATACCAACCATGGCACAGGTAACGAAGTCCTCTACGTCTCCCGCCTTGAGCATCCGGGCAAAAACCACCTGCGCTTGATTCAAGCATGGGAAAAGCTCCCTCTAGAGATTCTCGCCAAATACAAACTCGTGCTCGTTGGTGCAGATTGGCCTGGAAGTGACTGCATTCGTGCGGCCATTGCCTGTTCGCCTGCGCGTGACACCATTATTCTCAAAGGCTTCATTGAGACCAGTGAGCTCCATGCGCTCTACTCATCCTGCCGCCTGCTTGTCTTCCCCTCGCTTTTTGAGGGCTTTGGCTTAGGTTTAGCCGAGGCCATGGCCTGCGGAACAATTTGCGCCTGCAGCAAGACCTCATCACTGGGTGAGATTGCTCAAGATGCGGCTATTACCTTTGAGCCTACCGACACACTGGCAATCACCAATGCCATCACACAAGGCTTGACAGATGAGAAACTGCGCGCAACGTTACGCCCCAAAGCCCTCGAGCGCGCCAAGCAATTTGACTGGAGTAAGACCGCTAAATCTCTTATCCCGGACTATGCCTATTCGCCAACAGTAACGATCTTTGACGTGCCCATCATGCGCGTTACCATGGCACAGACCCTCGAACAAATCGATCAGGCCATTCTCGAGCAAACGCCAAAAATGGGGGCTTTTGTCAACGCTGATTGCCTCAATCAGATCTACACCAATCCAGCCTATCAGCTCATTCTTCAAAAGCGCGCTTCCTTCATTTGGGGAGACGGATCGGGCGTCGCCTGGGCGGCCAACCACTATAACCAACCGCTCCCTGCCAATATCAATGGCACCGACCTCCTGCCACTCTTGTGCGAAAGAGGCTACAAGCTCTTCCTCTTTGGTGCGATGCCAGGCGTCGCAGATGAGGCCAAGGCTAAACTGCAATCTGCCCACCCCAATGCGCGCATCGTCGGCACCCACCACGGCTATTATGCACCAGAAGAATGCGACTCCATTATCGCGCAGATCAATGATGCAAAGCCCGACATCCTCCTTGTTGCCATGGGGGTGCCCGCCCAGGAGATGTGGATTGCCACACATTTGGGTAAGCTCAATGTGCCCCTGTCGATTGGCGTTGGCGGGCTCTTTGACTTCGCCTCCGAACGCATCCCCCGCGCGCCCCTGTGGATGCGCAACCACGGCATCGAGTGGATGTATCGGCTCTATCAAGAGCCCCGCCGTCTATTCAAGCGATACGTCATTGGCAATCCCCTCCTTGTCTGGCGAATCTTCTCATGACGCATTAGTACGCAAAGTGCGACAAAATGAATAACACCTTTTGTCGCACTTATTGTTTTGAAATATGGGATGCGTAAATATCTAGCCGTCTTGCGCGTGTTAGTGCGGTGCTCCATGATAGCATGTTAAGAGCGCTTTGAACTGTGCTTCCAGCGTTTGCAGAGTAAAGATACGATAAGGGTGGAAATGGGCAGCATTGATTGACTCGTTGACCGTGCACATAATAAAGTGAGCCTTTTCATTTGGCTGGTCATCTTTAGACTTTTTCCCTTCAAAAAAACGTCGCTAGCTTTTTTGTATGCGTGGCTTTGGTGAATTTATTTGTGGCAAACTTAGCCTGTCGATCCTGTTGTTCCTTTTCTTTGAGCACTTTTAGCTGGCTGAGCTCGTTGTCGATGAGATCTCTTATTTTAAGGAGAAGGTCGGATTGATTCTCATCCATGGTAGGCGATCCTTGATTGTACTTGTATAACAAATCGTATTAATCAAAATAGCTTTTGATAGTTTCTGTTATTTACAATAGCAAATAGTTTCCAATAAGACAAGCGATTAATTCAATTATTTTTGCAGGATGAAGTAAGTATACCCGCATCTAGCACTTTGATTTTGGGGAATTGGGAAGCCTCTGCTTACTGCTGTATACAAAGCACGTGTCTTTTACCACTATCGCCTTGACTCTAGAGGGCGTTTTTGCTAGTCTCTTAAGTATTACTAGCACGTGTGTAATGTATTATTCTCTCAAACAAAGGATCATCTCTATGAATCTGACCTATTCCTCCCTCCTATTAGCGAGCATGGGCACCCTGTGTTGCGCCACACAACCGCTCCTCGCCAAAACCCCAGACGCACCCAAGGTCATCTATTCGACCGCAGGCTTTCATGCCATCAAAGGCAGCCCGCGTACGGTTCAATCCTTTAACATTGGCTGGACCTTTACGATGGATGCGCAAAACCCCTTGGCTACGCATGAGATCGTCAACATCCCCCATGGCATTCGCCTCGAGCCCATCACAGCCAGTGGCGGTGTGAATTACCAAGGCGAAGTCGCCTACGAGCGCACCTACCAAATCGATGGACAGGGCCGTCACTCTTATCTCCACTTTGAGGCCGTCATGGGCCGGTGCCAAATCTTGATTGATGGCAAAAAGGTCGCCGAACACTTCGGCGGCTACCTACCCTTTAATGTGACCTTGCCTGCTGACAATCAGCGCCACACCGTTCGCGTCGTGGCCAACAATCGCGACGACAAGTCCTATCCACCGGGCAAACCCCAGCACGCGCTCGACTACACCTATTTTGGTGGCCTCTATCGTGACGTCTGGTTGGTCCAAACCGATAGCACCAACCGCTTGGATCCTGAGCAGATGCGTTTCTCCACGACCGAGCTCGGCTCCAGTCAGGCTAGCGTCAAATTCGAAATTGCCGCTGCGGTCAAAGCTCCCGCCACGGTACGTTTCTCGATCGCGGGCAAGAGCGGTTCTGCTCAGGTTACCCCCGAGAAGCCCAACGCCACCATTGAGCTCGTCCTCAATCAACCCAAGCTTTGGTCACCACAAGAGCCCAATCTCTACGATAGCACCGTTACCCTCGCAGTGAACAACAAAGTCTGCGACTCATTCTCGATCAAGGCCGGTATTCGCACCTTGGCATTTAGGGCAAAAGACGGCTTTTTCCTCAACAACAAGCCCTACGGCAAGCCCCTCATCGGTGGCAACCGCCACCAAGACTTTGCCATCATTGGCAACGCCCTCTCCAATAGCCTCCACACCCGTGACGTCCTGCTCATGAAGCAAGTCGGCATGGATATCGTACGTAATGCTCACTGCCCACAAGATCCAGCCTTTATGGATGCCTGCGACCAGCTGGGACTCTTTGTCATCGTCAACAATCCCGGTTGGCAATTCTGGAATAGCGCCCCCATCTTTGCTCAGCGCGTGCGTGAAGACATCCGCAACCTCGTGCGCCGCGATCGCAACCACCCCTGCGTGCTTTTCTGGGAACCCGTTCTCAACGAAACCTACTATCCCGAAGCCGAAGCCAAGAAGTGGCAAGACATTGTCACCGAAGAAGCCCCCGGCATGCTCTGCGCATCTGACTACCATGCCAAAGGCGCCAAACTCTTCCCCATCCTTTACCCCCACGGCAAATACCACCGCGAAGCCAATCCCCGTCCTGGCGTGACCTACTTCGTGCGCGAATGGGGCGACTGCGTCGACAACTGGAGCTCACACAACTCCCCGAGCCGCTGCGCACGCGTTTGGGGCGAAGTGCCCCAATTGATCCAAGCCCAGCACTACGCAGACCCACCCTACGCAGCCACCTCGCTCACCTCATTGCACACCGCCCCATCCAGCCACATCGGTGGCACCATGTGGCATACCTTTGACCACCAGCGTGGCTACCACCCAGACTCCTTCTACGGCGGCCTCTTTGATGCCTATCGTCAACCCAAGTATGCCGCACAGCTCTTTGAAGCACAACGCGACCCCCGCGAACACCCCTACGTCGCCATCGCCCACGAAATGACCCCCTTCTCACCCAAGGACGTCACCGTCTATTCAAACTGCCCCGTCGTCAAATTGACTGCAGACTATGGTAATAACGACTGCAAAACCTTCACCTACAAGCAAAACCTCAAGGCCAAAGGCATGCGTCACCCCATTATTACCTTTAAGAACGCCTGGTCACACGCTCAAGACAAATGGAGCAAACAGCAACACCGCTCCGCACTCATTGTCCGCGGCTACGACCTCAACGGCAAAGAGATTGCCAAAGCGGTTCGCAAACCCTCCCGCCGTAGCACGACCCTCAAGCTCGAAGTCCAAACCCTCGGCGTCGATCCCGTCGCCAATGGCTCTGACCTCTTTGTTGTCGTCGCAACCCTGTCCGATGGCAAGACCGTCAAACGCCTCAGTCAAGAGTACATCACCTTTACCGTTACCGGCCAAGGCGAAGCCGTTGCCTCCACCGAAACCCAGAGCAACCCAATCGCACTCCAATGGGGCACCGCACCCCTCATCGTGCGTACCACCACCCAACCCGGTGACATCAAGATCACCGCAGCCCTCACCCATGGCGGCAGCCAAAAGGCAAAACCAACCTCCATCACCATTAAAACAAAACCCGCCACCACCCTATTGGCCCCTAGCTTCGTTGCCCCCAAGGCAAACTCGACAGACTCCAACAAAGCGGTGACACGTTCGGCAAATCAACACCAACCCACCCAAGCCGAAATCGACAAAGCCCTCAAAGACGCCGAACGCGACCAAACCGCCTTTGGCGAATTCTAAGTGCGGCACCCCCGCAGTACACGATCACAGTATCCTGCGGAGAGCCTGAGGCTCAAAAATGATCATTGACAATTGAGGCGTTTATTCTTAAATGCCTCAATTGTTTTTTTACTCCATACGCCACCTGAGAGACAAAAGACGAGCGGCTGCGCCGCTCTATCTCTGACCGCTCTGCGGGAGATCATCTAGCGGTCCTCTGCGATTGAATTGGCAGACAGGAAGAACCTGCCTGGGCTGTTCACTGTAACGAGGCGACGCAGTCGCCTCCCACTGCGCCTCCGCGTCTCTGCGTTAAAATGCCTGGCAGTCCCGCGAGCGTAGCGACTGTTCCAAAAGGCCGCAGGCCGTTCTGCGAGGCGCAGCCTCGCCTCTCATTTATTTCAATAATCCAGATATTTAGGCTTGCAATCGCCAGCTTAATCAGCTACACTACTCTCAAACATTAGGTGATAGAC
>CAYZIC010000064.1:0-14284 GCA_964478335.1 uncultured Lentisphaeraceae bacterium
TACACACATGAAAAAACTACTCGCGTTCATCGCAATCACTGCCATGACCCTCACCACCCAAGCCGTCACGGTCAACCTTGACACAACCAATAGCGTCTGGAACCTCGGTTACACCACCAATGCTGTAACCCATGGATCCACCCTTGATATCGCCAGCCTCATAGATCACGGCGGCACGCTGTCGATGATGATCAAGGTCAACGAGTTGCCAAATAACGGATTTATGTTTCTTAAGGGTAACTATGTGGATTACTGTGGCTTTAAGGTGGATAGCTTTGGAGATCTGAACAATAGTGGTGGTGGCGGTTGGCTGCTAAGTTCCGGTGAGTATCTCAAAAAGGGTGACACCTTCGCACTTTCCCTCGTATTCCATGATAACGGTACGTATGATATCTACTTCAATGGGGAACTCAAGAGAAGTGGCCTAGAAACTCGAAACATAGCCGGTTCCGAAAGCACAGAGCAAGTATTTTATACATCAGGTGATGGCGCTAACCTCGAATACGAATTTGTTGGGATGTCCTCAAATCCACAAGGGTCGACAGTGGGCGTACCCGAACCGACCGCGATGGCGTTGCTCTTGATGGGCGTGGCCGCAGTTGGCCTGCGCCGCAAGGCCAAGCAAGTCGCCTAAATAGCGCACCTCGCACGACTCATAAAAGGCTCAGTGGTAACCACTGAGCCTTTTTTAGTACACAGTGCACAGGGCGCCTGCGGCGCAGTCAGCGTGAGTCAGCGTGAGGATTGTATCACAGAGGCACGGAGCGCACAGAGGCGGTCTGCGCTCGCAGTCAGCGTGAGAGAGGAGCGCCTGCGGCGGGCAGGTCAGCGTGGGGTGGATTGGGTAGATTGAGTCAGGGGATGGGCTGGCGCGACGGATGGGCGAGCTGGTGTGGATGGCGGAGCGCGTGGGGTGGCAAGCTCAGGGGCTCGCGTTTAAGAATAAACGCATCAATATACAAAAAACGCAACCAGCGCGCCGCAGGAAGCGGCGTCGGCTGATCACTGCCACACGACTACGCTGACTGGCGAGCAGTGCTCGCCAGTCTACGAAGCGTGAGCGTAGCGAACTGCGGGCGAGCGTAGCGAGCCCCGAGGCGATGAGAAAAGGATGAACAGCAAGGCACGATCGAGGAGACCGACGCAGGTCAGTGCTATCGCACGGACAAGTCGGTCCCCGCAGATCTAACGCCGCTGCTCGCCTTTTATCGAGCCGCACGGGTGAGGAGGGGGGCAGCCGCCACGCGGAGTTGATGCGCGAGGTCGCTGAGTCTGAGGCGCGCTTCTTGTTGGCGCAGGGCGGTTTTGATGAGCTCTGCGGGAGGGGCGGCGTCGGGTGGATTGTCGAGGGCCTCTTGATAGGCCGCGAGCAGGGGAAGGGCTTCTTGTTGGTAGTCCTTGACAAATTGATAGGTGCTCTGATAGGCCTGGGTGGCGGCAGCAATGTCTGCGCGCAGGGTGCGTTGGAGCACGGCGAGGTCGTTTTGGGCGGCCTCTTTGAGGCGGGTGGCCTCTGCTACCTCGGAGGAGAACCAAGAGAAGACGGGGATGGTGATGGCGGTTTTGACGGACCACTCGCGATCTTTGGTGCGGGAGTATTCGTCGGCATCCCAGGCATTGGCAGCTGGGGTGTGGTCTTTATCTTTGCCCGAACCGCTGGAGAAGTCGACATATTCGAACCACGGTATCCGTCTGGCCTGTGCGGCATCGATGAGGGCTTGTGCTTCGCGAATGCGAGCTTGGGCCAGGGTGATGGCGGGGGTTTCGATTTGAGCTTGGATCTCTTTGGGGGATTGGGTGGCGAGGCGGGCGAGGTCGGCTTCAGCAAGCACGGGGGCGATCTTGTCTTGGGGGATGGCGGTCAAGGTGGCGAGGTCGCGGTGGGTGGCGGTGATGACGGCTTTGAGCTCATTGACCTTGGCGCGGTCTTCGAGGAGCTGCATCTTGGCTTGCAAGAGGGGATAGGGCTGGATCATGCCAGCATCGAGCTGCTTTTGCAAATGGGCGACGAGGGTGGTGCGGTGGGTGATGATCTCGTGGTAGATGGCGATCTGGTCGGTGGCCGTGAGCTGCTCGATGCAGAGCTCGTAGACGGCGAGGGTGACGATTTGCTGCTCGAGGGCGGCTTCGGCGTAGGTGGCTTGGGCGCGGCTTTCGCCTTGCTGGCGGATGTGGCGATTCTCAAAGGGGTTGGAGGTGTAGAGGCGCACGCCAAAACGCATGGTGCTGCCGTTGGTCTTGCGGTTGTCAGAATCGCGCGTGGCGCGGCTTTTGCCGTAGTCGATGTAGAAATAGGGGTCGCGGGTGACGGCGCGAGAGAGGCCGTAGAGTTCGTCGGCGCGTGCTTGGCCTAGGAACGCTTGAACGGTGGAGGCGTACTGCACGGCTCGTTTGGCGAGGTATTGCCAGGACTGCTGCGCAGGGATGGGCTCGGCATGGTGGTCTTTGGCCACGCGTGTGGGTGGCGTCGCAGCGGGCGGTGTCGCTGCGGGGGGCGTGGAGCTTGCGCAGCCCACGCAAAGTGCGAGTAGGAGGAGTGAGTGGGGGTGAAAGCGCATAGTCGTCTACCTTAATTAATCAGAACCGCAACGGCTTAATGGCCCGCCTGCATTTGAATTTTGCCCCACCACTGTTTGATCTGTTTGGAGAGGGACTGCTTGGGCAGCTCAATGGAGATCGCCTCGCCGGGGATGAGGTCATTGTCGACGGAGACGGAGATGTAGGCTTTGAGGCCGCGGGTGGGGTAAGAGGGCACGGGGTTAAAGGGGTCGGCCAAGTCGAGCATTTCGGGCTCGATGCGGGCAATGGTTGCGGGATAGGCGACCGCCGAGAGGCGGTGACGAGGCAAGAGGGTGACCGCAGTATTGGCTTGCACGTCGGCAATCTGATAGGGCAAGAGATAGACGGTGACCGAGGAAACCTTGGGTGCGGTGATACGAATCAGCGGTGCGCCGCCCTCGACAGTATCGCCGGCAGCCACTTGCACGTGCGAGATGACACCATCAAAGGAAGCTCGCAGCGACTTGATGCCGTCGTTTTGTTGGAGCGATTCGCTGGCGAGGAGGGCCGATTCGTGTGGAGCGAGCACGGTCTTGGCGTGGGTCTTTTCGGTGGTGAGCTTGGCATCGAGGGTTGCAATGAGTGCCACGGTCTGGGCGCGCTGTTGGGTCAGCTTATCGAGGAGAGCTGGATAGTGCGCGAGGGTGATCTCGACTTCCTTTTTGAGCGGACGCAAGCGAGAGAGCTCCGTTTCGGGGATGAGCTTGTTGTTGACCAGCGGTTGGAGTTTGCTCAATTCTTCCTCGTAGGCTTGGTAGGTCGCCTGGTCGCGCTGTTGATCCAATTGGACTTCGGCGAGCTTGACGTCGATGTCCTTGAGGCGTTCGCGGGCGTCGTCGCGCTTGGTCTCGAGGTCAAGGACCGTTTTGCGAGAAGATTCCATGAGCGCCTGAAAGCGCAGCTTGAGGTTGGCGAGGTCAGATTCTGCGCCCGAGCCCTGCATCGTCATGAGCAGTTGGCCCTTTTTGACGGCGTCGCCCGGTTGCACGAGGCAGCTGGTGATGCGGACATTTTCGAGGGCGACGAGGGTTTCGGTCTGGGCCTTGGCCACGCCGTAAGCGCAATTGCGCACCCGATCATCGGGCAAGAGCGAGACCATCAGCGGGATCAATGCCAACCAAAAGAGATAGACCCAGTTGCGCGCAAAGAGGCGCACTCGAGTACGTAAGGGTATTTGACGATTCATCATAAAGCAACTACCTAATTCAATGAGGATAAAGGGATTAGAGTTCGACCGTGGCGCGTTGCATCAGGACCACGGGGTCGCGCAATTCGGGGAGCTTCTTGAGCCCTGTGATGAGGTCCTTTTGATAAGATGGGTCGATCAAACGCACGTGGTAGGAATATTCCACCGCGTCGCCCTGCACCGCATCACGCACCGCAATCACCTTACATTGTGCGCAGCACTGCTGCAAGACCCGTTGCAATTCCACCTCGCGATTAAAGTCATTGGGCTTGACAAATCGCAAAATCGCCTCGTAGTTACGACGCGACGCAAAGGGTGCGTAGTTCAAAAAGAGCGCAGCGCTGTTGATCATGATCGCCCCCATCACCGCAATCGCCGGATAACCCGCACCGCAAGCAATGCCCGTACCCAAACACGCAAAGAGAAACATCGCATCACGCGGATCGCGTACCGGCGTCCTAAAGCGGATGATCGCCAGCGTGCCCAAGAGGCCAATGCCACGCGCCACACTCGTGCCTACCGCCATGATCAAAAAGCAGGTAATCATCCCTCCCAAGACCAATGCATGGATATACGAGCGCGAATAGGAGAAGCCGTTAAAGGTCTTTTGGTAGACCACCGCATAGACAAATGTCAAGATAAAGCTCAGCAGCATCGCTGCCGCCGCATAGGCCAACGTAATCGGCTGGCTATCACCCAAAAGCATATTAAAGTAATCTGTATTCACAATCTCATTCCTATTCTGTTATAAATTAGCCAAAGCCTCGAGGACATTCTCACGCGGCGACGCGATCCCTCTAAAGATCGCCTCCTGCCAAATCCCGGTAGAGTACTTGCAGTTGCCGCCCTTGTCGAGCTGGAAACGTTCAACCAAATCCATGACCCACATGGGGGTTTCCTCGAGGGTCTTGACCTCCATGACCACGCACGACTGCTGGCGATTTTGCGCCTGCGCGCCATCCATTGCCCGCCAAATCCCCGACCGACCAAAGTCCGTCCAAGACCGCGTCATCTGGTATTCCAGCTCAGTATCAAAGGTCAAGCGCATGTAGTGGTCAAGCGTGCCCACATACGACTCTCGCAAATACCTCACCAGCATCGCCGGCTCAGCACCCACCTCCTGCGCAATCATCTTAAACCGCAAAAAGTCAATCTCCTGCGCCTCATTCACAAAGACATTCGGCAAATAGGGCTCAAAGACCAGCTCCCGACTCCATTGATCAAAGGGAATCATCGACCGATGCTTCACGATATTATCTCGATACTTCGCCTTAATCTCCGCAAAGACCGGCGCCTGACCAATCTCATCAAGCTCACCATAAGTCCGCACACGCAGCTTAAAGCGGTCCAACGCTTCCCATTCCTTAGCATGGTGCAGCGCCAAAGACGGCGTATCGAGCTGCAGCGTCGTAATCCGATACCGCGGCAGCTCCCCTCGCCCATGCTTGTCACCCGTCGTAAAAGGCGCAATAAACCGCCGCACCTCCGGGAGCAACGCTACCGGCACCAGGTACTTACTTTCAAAACGTTTAACGATATCCGACTGAGCACGAGCCATCGACCACTGATCCAATCACGAATCCCATCCGCCCCATAAACCACTAAGCTTATTGACTGAGCGAGATGTTGTTCGCTACAATACTACAAATCCCCGCTCCCGTCAAGCCCAAAAGAGCGCTCGGGCACGATTTCCGTGCCCGAGCACGTCGGCTATGCCGCCGTGCGGGAACGAGCGGAGCTCGTGCGGGAACGGCCTGCGGCCGTGGGTGAACCGCCTGCGGCGGTGGAGAAGCAGATTGAGACCGCTCACAATGCCAGTCTCTAGGAGTCGCTAGATTCTCTCGAAATGCTTTAATCATCTTAAGCAACGAAACAATTTGACGGGCCAATTGTGGAGGATACTCGCAATAGCCAATTGAAGATGCAGCCACTAAATGGGAATCAACTTCAACCAATGAGCCTTGGGCAATCGTGAGAAAATGAGCAAAGTCTTTAGTTGTAGCACGCCCTGATCCCTCTGCAATGTTTGCGGGGACAGATAAAGCAGCACGAATCAATTGATCCCGAATACTAGCTCCCTCAAAGCGAGGGAATTGCTTTGCCAGCGCATGGACTTTTTGAAACAGAGATACTCCCTGCTTCCAAATCTCGAGATTACGATGACGTAAGGGACTCGATGCCACAATGTTTGATTCACTCATAACCACACTCCTTTTAGCTTGGCACATACGACGAGCAGCACTCATTTGGGTGGCCGTCAAAGATTGTCCTATACACGTCGGCTTGCCGACGTCCCCGCACAGGCGCAGCCTGTGCCCGCACCGCCGCAGGCGGTTCCCGCACACGGCGCAGCCGTGTCTACTGATATTGGCACCAGGTGGCGTAGCCGCCAGAGAGGTTGCTCACGGTGTAGCCGTATTGGCGCAGGAGGCGTTCTGCAAGGTAGCCGCGGAGGCCGACTTGGCAAAAGGCCACAATGTGCTTATCCTTGGGAAGCTCAGCGAGGCGATTGCGCAATTGAGGCAAGGGGATATTGGTGGCCGTAGGCACCGATCCCGCGGCGACTTCGTCTGGCATACGCGTATCGAGGAGGAAGGCATCCTCGGGCAGGGTGTCAGGCGTCACGACGTGCGAAAAGCCCGAGAGCACATTCTCCGCGATGAAGCCGAGGAAGTTGATGGGATCTTTGGCCGAGTTATAGGGTGGCGCATAGGCGCATTCCACATCGGCGAGGTCAGGCGCGGAGAGCCCTGCCTGCATGGCTAAGGCAAGCGTGTCGATGCGTTTGTCTACGCCCTTACCGCCAACGATCTGAGCGCCGAGGATTTTGCCCGACTTGTCGATGATGAGCTTGGCATCCATCTTTTGGTGGCCCGGATAGTAAGAGGCACCCGACTGCGGGTGGGCATAGAGCTTGATGTAATCGACGCCCAGACGGCGAAGTTGGGATTCGCTAAAGCCAACGGAGGCAGCGGTCAGCGCGCCGATCTTGACAATGGCTGCACCCCACGTGCCGCGATAGCGGTCTGCGGGCGTGGCGGCTGCCATGTTGTTGGCAGCGATGCGGCCCTGTTTATTGGCGGGACCGGCGAGTGCAATCGCAGTAGATCCGCCGAGGATGGGTTCTTTGACCAAGATCACATCGCCCGCAGCGTAGATGTCAGGGTCGTCGGTTTGCAGGGCGTCATTGACGAGGATGTGGCCGCGTTCACCAATCGAAAGACCCGCCTCTTTGGCGAGCTGGCTATTGGGTCTGACGCCAATGCAAAGGACCACCGCATCGGCCTCAAAAGTCTGACCAGTTGCGGTTTGTACGCCCAGGGCATCCCCCTGCGGGGTAAATCCCGCGACAGGCGTATTGCAATGGATCGTGATGCCCTGCTGGTTGAGTTCGGCGACGAGCGGCTTGACCATCTCCGTATCCAGGGTGGGCAAAATCGACGGAGCGGCCTCGATGAGGTCGACTTTGATGCCACGATGGGCGAGGTTTTCTGCGACCTCGAGGCCAATGAATCCCCCACCGACGACAACAGCACGGGTGGTCTCGGGAGTGAGCTGCTTGAGAATGCCATCCATGTCGGGCAAGGTCCAGAGCGTATGAATGCGCCGATCTTCGCAACCAGGCAGATTGGGCACGATTGGACTCGACCCCGTCGCAATGAGCAGCTTGTCGTAAGACTCCGTGTAGACAGCCCCATCACGAGGCGCAATCGCTACCGTCTTAGCCGCTCGGTCAATCGCGGTCACGGTCGATTCGAGACGAATGTCGATGTTAAACCACCCCTTAAACTTCTCGGGCGGCATGACCAGCAAGCCGTTGCGGGCGGCAATGACCCCACCAATATGGTAAGGCAACCCGCAATTCGCATACGACATATAGGCACTCCGATCCAAGAGAATGATCTGAGCCTGCTCATCGAGTCTTCTCAAACGCGCCGCCGCACCTGCACCAGCCGCCACACTACCAATAATGACATACTTCATTGTAAAACTCCTTATCATGCAATCACACATCCTACGAGAGACGTTCCCGCAGTTCATGAGAGGAGGATAGCACGTATTGTAGTAACTGTCAAGCGGTATTTTAAACGGCTATGCCGCCGTGCGGGAACGAGCGGAGCTCGTGCGGGAACCGCCTGCGGCGGTGCGGGAACGGCCTGCGGCCGTGGGATGGCGACTACGCCGCAGGACTGCCAGAGAGCTCGGGTGCCTGCGGCGGACGGACAGCGTGGCGCGGGGGGAAGATCGAGTCAGGGGATGGGCGACTGCGTCGCCGCTGTAAGGTCGGCAAGCCGACCGCCCTAAGGAGGCAAAGCCTCCGCTTTAAGGCGAGCAAGCTCGCCGCAACAGGCATCAATCACTCGAGCTCGAGCTCTAGACTCGAGCTGGGCGGCTGCGCCGCCCTACCAGGTGATACGCAGGCGGATAAAGCGGTGTGCGGTGGTGGGTTTGTCAATGGTGCGCCAGGTCTTGAGGTCGTCAGAGACTTGGTAGAGGAGGCGGCCGTTGTGGGTGGCGCGGTTGTGGGTGAGTGTGAGGGTGCCATCGGCTTCTCTTACGAGGCTGGTGATGGCAATGGTGGGGGCTTCTGCTGGGGAGATGTTGAGCAAGAAGTGCTGGGCGTAGCGGTCTTGGGTCACGTCAATGGTCGGGTGAGCCTTTTGCCAAGCCTCAAACTGTGCGATTGTCTCGGGGGTTTGGGCATCGGCAGGGATCCAAGCGGGGAGCGTGGTTTTGGCCTTGAGGAGATAGCCCGTCTCCCCTACCCCGAGGATCCAGTCGTCGGGCAGGATTGCGTTGGCGGCGGCGACTGGCGTGGGGTTGGGGCAGGTGATCACCGCCATACCGTCGGTGGGATTCGTGTGGAGGCGCAGGGTTGGGGTGCCGGTAAAGCTCTGGGCAAAGGTCATGACGCCCTTTTGGCAATCGTAGATCGCACCTGACTCAAAGTGCACCGTGCCCGCAAATGATCCTGTGCCGCCGATGGCGGTTTTGGCCTTGACGCGGATGGAGACGGTTGCTTGGTAATCGCCGTTGAGCGTGAGGGAAGTTTCGTTGTCTGCGATGACGGCAAGCTCGCCATTCATTCCCCCGCTAAACGCAAATCCATTGTTGTATTGCGTGTTGACTTGTTGTTTTTTGAGGAGTAAGGTGCCCTTGCCCGAGATGGTGCCCAAGAAATTGGTTGCCGAGCCATAGAGTCCCCCTCGAATGGTTGCGGGATTCTCTGCGGTGCTATCGATGATAATAGCCGTACGGATTTCGCCACCGTTGCGGTTGCCATTGACCGCTTCAAAGGTGGTGCCGCCTCTGAGGGTCAAGGTTGCCAGAGTCGAGGAGAGCTTGGCGAGAGGACCAGGCAACAGCACCATGCCTTGCGCCATGGTGATATCAAAGGCCACACCAGACGATTCATTGAGGAGCATCTGGCCATTGCCATCAAAGATGATGGGGGTCGTAGGCAAGGGATTGGAGGCCGTGAGCGTGCCAACGCCTTGCTTGATGTAGGTGCCATCGCCCTCGAGGCGTGGCAAGGTGAGCGCAGAGCGATTGAGGTAGGTGAGGGATTGACCTGATGCGATAACCGCAGCGGTGAGGGGGAGGGTTTCTGGAGATGCGATGAGGTTGGCATTCACGGCAACGGGTTCCTGCGGCGTCAAGCTGCCAGAGCCAGCCAAGGTCAGCTCGCCCTCGCCAACGATGGTGAGCGTCTCACAAGCGAGAGCCGAATCGAGCGTCAAGGTGGCCGCTTGATCGACGCGGAGCGTCAGCTGCGCATCTGCTGGCAAATCCCCCACGAGCGCGCTACTCATCGCACCGGCTGGTGGCACGGTGTAGATGAGCGTCTTGCTCAATTGTAATGTCAAGACATCACCTGCGACTGTACTACCGTAGACAGGCACGACCACGCCATCGGCAAGCAGACGCAGATTGGCGAGGTTGAGCGAAGAAACCGCACCACTCAAAGTCAACGCAAGCGACTTGGCGGTGATTTCTGCAGGGGTAACCTCAAGGCTCAGTAGCGCCTCTGGCGCAATGGCATCGAGGGTGATCGCACGCGCCGCTCCGATCTCGAGTGCACCCGACTGGTGAGAAAGGTTGACCTGGGCATTGGTAGTCGCCAAAGTGCCAGCTCCTACCTTCTTAAGACGCGCAGTACCATTAAAGGGCTTGACCGCGCCAGTGACTGTTAATTGCGCACCGTCATCAATGCGCACAACCGCCTCTGTATCCTTTTGGATGGTCATGCCATTGGGGCCGGTGGTGATGGTCGCCACAGAGCCCGGCGTCACGATGATATTGGGTGCCTCGGCGGTGCCCGTTTGGCGCAGTTTAAACTTGGTTGCATCGCTGTGTGTCGAAACGATTGCCGCGTGGCCATCGAGCACCCAACGACCACTGATGCAAGCGGTAGCGCCGCCGTGTGGCACATACTTGAGGGTCGCGGGGGCATCGGCGGTGCCCGAAACTTTGACCACGCCGTTGCGTTGGTAGCCGTTATTCCAGCCAAAGATATTCTGCGCTTCGAGGGTCAATGTGGTGCCGCGGACTTCAATGAAGGGTTTATCGAGGCCCATTTGGGTTGTATTGACCGAGTTGTTGTCGTTGTAGGACTTCATGGAGAGCGCGCCCTTGCCCGTCCACAAGTAACGCGTCCGAATGTCCTTTTGTTCACCTAGGTCGAGGGATTGGGAGGCGCCCTCTGGTGCGGCGAATTCGATGACGCCGGCTTGGTTGTGCACCCAAGCGGAGCGATTGGTGAGTGCCTGTTGGCCTTGGAGCACGAGCGCCTTGCCTTCGCCCAATGTGGCGGCGCCGGCAAAGGTTTGGGGCAGGATCGTGCGGGTGCCGGCTTTGATGGCGGCATTGCCTGTGGCCAAATCCAGGGTCACAGCGCCGGTCGTGGCAGCGAGGTCAATGGTCGTCGCCGTGATGGCTTGACCAACCACTGTCACCACGCCCTCGCCTGTGATCGTCACCGTCTTGGCGGCAACCGCCCGATCGACCACCACCGTGACGGGTGAACCATTATTCGCAGTCAGGGTAATAGAATCAAGATCTTGCCACGAATCGGGACTTTCTGCCCACGGCAAGTCGCCCCAATTGACACGGCCAGAGAGCGAACCAAGCACCACACGAGGCGTAGTCGTGGCGGGCGGTTCTGGGGGAGTGACGTCGGCCAAAACGGCCGACACGGTGATGGGTTCGCGGATGCCGAGGGTGACGCCATCGCTGTAGCGGCCTTGGTGAATCGCCACACGTGCGCCGGTCGTGCCCGCAATGGGCGTCTTGATCAGCTTGCGAGATGCGGCGCGTGCGTCTGATGCAAAACTGCGAAAACCCCCGCCACGCAGCACGCGCATGGTGCCAGTCGCCGGCCCCGCGGGATCGGTTACCGCCTGGCCACCGAGATTGGCTTGGTGCCAGTCGAGGCACCATTCGTAGACGTTGCCATGGGTATCATAGAGCCCCCACTGATTGGGCAGGTAGTGGCCGATCGTCATGGGTCCATACGTGGGAGTATTATTGATAATGGTTTGATTGGAGAAGTAGCGTCCCAATTTGGCGAGGCGATTACACCCATAGGAGGATTCGATCTCTTCGCCGCTGTTGAGGCCAGTGGTGGTGCCAGCGCGGCAGGCGTATTCCCATTGCGCCTCGGTGGGCAAATCGCACAGGAGCTGCGTTTTGGCGCGCAGCTTGCCCATCAGGCTCGCAGCATCGACGGCGGTGCTGGCGGGCCATTGCGAACCTTTGTCTGCGCCGCGCAGTTGGGCGTAGGTTAGCGAGTCAGCGGGGCGATTGTCGCCAAGATTGGTGGCGGGATTGTCGCCCATGAGGAGGGCGTATTGCTTTTGGGTAAGCTCAAAGATGGCCAGGTAGTAGGGCCGAGTCACCGTCACATCGTGTTGGGTTTCGGTGGCCGCGTCGCGGCCGAGTTCGCCAGCAGGGCTCCCCATCTTAAAGGTACCCGGATCAATGCGCCGCAAGATAATGTGGTCGCTGGGCATGCCATCATTAAAGACAGCCGTATCCAAATAGGTCATGGGATAGGTCGTGGCCGTAGGGCCACCACTGACATCAATCATCACATAGAGCGGATCTTGTGGCGTCAGCGTCACATCAATGCGCATCTGCTCACGAGCGATCCCAGGATTGTCTGTGGCGCAATCCCAAATCAAAGTATGGCTTCCCGTTGCAGCCGAGGGTGTGCCCTCGAGCGTGCGCACGACCAGGGGAGCCTCGGTCGTAGTGTGAATCGCCGAGATCGCCACACGGCTACCCGCATTGCCCCGCACGATAGCGTAGTTAATCGCCAGGCGGCCATCAGCCAATTTTGATGCACTGACAGCCGTCATGTCAATTCCCGCTCGCAACCATCGCGCATAGAGCGTCGTTGCGGAGGTCGGCACCTGAGACGCCGCGGTGATGGATTCGCCGCCTGTTGGCTGACTATACCACCCCGCAAAGGCGTATTCATACCGCGTCGGCGTCGGCAAAGCCCCATACGCGCCCCCACTGGGATAGCTAATCGTGCCCGAGGAGAGCTGGCCTTGATTCGCATCAAAGACCACCTGCGTCATCGCCTCAGAGGATGGCGCCAAGGTCAAGTTAAGGTAACGATTGAGGCTAGTATAGTAGTTGCTCGGCGTATCAATCGTCACCGTCTGCGTCGTGGCCAGCCCCGCAGCCTTAACCGCAAGCCGATAGTCGACACGACGCCCAGCATTCACCGGCACCTTGACCGCAAAATGCCCCGTGGCCGTCGTCAAGACAGAGAGATCAGCCATGCCCGCAGCCGACAGCGTCACCACGGCATCAGCCACAGCCTGCTGATTTGGGTCTTTGACAGCACCCCCGATAATCCAGCCAGCCTCATCCGGGAAGACATTAAAGATCACCTCTTTGAGCGACGAAACACCAGGCCCCGTATTGATATTTGACAGCTGATACCAGCCACTATGCGTGCCACTCCACCCAAAATTGAGGTGGTAATACTTGTCCGATTCGTATTGGCCCAACCCATCAAAGAGGATCGCATGGTTACCCACACCACCGACCAAAGTCACGACCACAGGATAGCCCGCCAACAAATTACAATCCACCGCAGCCGGCACCTCTGCCTGATCACGAACCGTCCAAAAGATCGCCTGCTTGTATCCCAATTTCCCGGTCAACCCATTCGAGAGATTCGGAAAGACCGTCGAGCTCTCCCCTGCGCCAAAAGACATCTTAGTCGCCACACCCACATTGTACATCAGCTTACCAATCTCAGCGCGCTGCGAGTCGGGCGTTTGGGAGGTCACGACATAGGGCATCTGATCGTAGTCATACGGCCCCGGCAACATCGCCAACTGCCGCCTCTCGCCCCCCACATCACACCATTCGCTAACCGGCGTAAAGGTCTTGGGGTACTCATGATAGCGCATCAACTGCGCAGCAGCAGTCGCCACACACCCCGTGTAATAATGGTTAGGCGTGTGATAGTTATAGGCCGGGCGACCACCCACATCATGCTGATCCCACTTCGCCCGCACCAAAGGCTTCACAGCGACACGCGCAATGGTCGGCCTCATCGTACTCGCCAGCAATGACACCCCAGGCTGCGGCGCCGCCAACAACTCCGCCCAGCGGCGTTCCTCACGACTATGGTAAGAAAGCAACGAATAGCCCATCACCATCGGTTTAGGCGCCAAAGCCGCCTGACGCGCAGCAATATCATGATCAACCATCCCCCAAAGCGGATGCGATGCGCCCAAAGGGGCCTCCTCCTGCGTAAAGAATACAATCGGCGTAATCTCCGTCTCCGCAGCCGTGATCACACGACCACGACCCGGGATCAGCACATCATAACACACCACCTCACCAGAAGCCGCATACCGCGCACTCGCCACTGCCTCCGTCGCAGGTGCATCAGAGACACCCTCCTGCAAATGGCCACCATTGACCCAAGCCAACGCCACACGCGCCGCTTCATCAGCCGAGATCGGCCGCGCAAAAACACCGGTCACACAAAAAGAGAAAAAAGCTACCAACAGCCCCATCAGGGCTGTTGGTAGACACACTAGACTTGGTACACACAACTTCATCTATTATCCTTACATCGATATAAAATAAAACAACACCCACTACAGAGCAACATCCATGCCAAGGCGGCTGCGCCGGGCAGTAAACAGTGCACAGTAACAGCGCACAGGGCGCCTGCGGCGCAGTCAGCGTGAGTCAGCGTGAGGATTGGGGAGATCGAGTCAGGGACATTGGGGCTTCGCCAGCCCCAAACCCTGGCAGAGCGTCGCTCCGCTAGCTCTGTGATGGGGGCGTCTGCCCCCATGCCCCTGAGCCAGACGTAGCCGTCCGGCGACCGAACAAAATATACGGCAGGGGCAAGCCCCTGCTTGGTTGTGGCTGGGTGCTGCTAGCCTCTCGCTATGCTCGCTGGGGGTCTCGGGGAGGGAGATGGGGTCCGGGGATGGAGGAGGCTGCGCCTCCTAGTGCTAGTTGATAGTCCTAGTCCTAGTGGTGGGTGAGACTCGCCGT
>CAYZIC010000065.1:0-5619 GCA_964478335.1 uncultured Lentisphaeraceae bacterium
ACGACATCGATTCGCGGCAACTTTTCAAGGCGGAAGAAGAACAACCCAAAGACACTGTAGTTGAAACGTTTGATACTACTGTAGTTTACAAACTGTTAAATGAAACCGCATGTCGGATGGTGTGAGAGGTGGGTGAAATACCCCGCCTACTCGATTGCGTGTGCAATGCGAATATGCGGTGGCGGAGTCGTCTAGCCTAAAGACAACGGGAGACAAGGTGGTGGGCTAAAGAGCCAAAAGAGCTTGGGCGTTTTGGCCAAGGATTGCGGTCAATCGATCAGCAGGGAGGTCGAGCGAGGTGAGCCAGGCATAGGCGGCGTGGGGTGCTTGCCACGGCCAGTCTGTGGCAAATAAAATACGCGATTGGTCGTGATGGCGCATAAATGCCGCAACGGTTTGGTCTTGTTCGTCGATGGGCTGAAATGCACAATCGACGTAGACTGGGGCGCCGATGAGGTCTGTCGCCTCTGGATGGCGCCAAGCTGCACAGTGAGCACAGATAAGCTTGAGCTCAGGGCAGGCTTGAATGACATCTAGGATCATGGCTGGTGTGCTGCGGGCTTGCGTGGGGAATCCTGGATCGTCTCCAGTATGCATGAGGACGGGCATCTGCCTGGCTTGGCAGTGCTTGAGTAGGTTGATCATCGACGGACTATTGAGATCGGCCCCTTGGAAGAATGGATGGAGCTTGACCATTTTGGCGCCTGCGGCTTGTTGTGCATCAAGGTGGGCTTGATAGTCAGGATCTGCAGGATGCACGGAGCCAATGGGAATAATCTGGGGCGGTTGGTTTGGGTTACGCTGGGCGAGCGGCTGCCAAGGTGCAAGGGTCTGTAGGGTGTGCAAAATGTGTGTGTGGTGGGCTGGTTTGGTGGCGATCGGGCATGGCGCGACCGCATCGAAGTGTGCGTGGTGATATTGGGTAATTAGATCTGCGAGAGTCCCGTCGCCATAGGCTTGAACCGCAAAGGAGTCCGATTGAAAGAGGTCTTTTAGCTGTGTAATAATTCGGCTGGCCATTTCTGGCGGATAGGTATGGGTGTGGGTGTCAATCTTGATCATCGGGATCTCGCGGGGTATCGTCCCTACTGCCGGGTGAGGAATCGTCCAGCGCGGGGGTGAGAGGTTGGGGAGTAGTCACTCACGGCGAGGACTCCATTGATGATGGCAGTATGCACGCCTGTGGTGAATTGGTGGGGCTGGCTATAGGTAGCGTGGTCTTGCCAGTTGTCGAGGTCGACGAGGAGGAGGTCGGCAGCGTAGCCGACTTGGATAGCGCCTCGCTTGGGGATACAAAAGGCTTGAGCCGGGAGACTAGTCATTCGGCGGATGGCTTCTTGTGGGGTAATCTGCAGTCTCTGGGTGAGGTGGCGATAAAATCGTGGCATGGTGCCATAGGCTCTGGGGTGAGGATGGTCTAGGGCTAGTGGTCCGGTCGGAGCTCTCAGAGAGGCATCACTCCCTGGCATGATCCAGGGCTCTTGGTAAATACGATCGAGATTGGCCTCACTCATGCCAAAGAAAAATGCCCCCGTCCTGGATCGATCAGCCTTGAGGATTGAGACAATCGTTTGGCCGATGGTTTGATGAGTCTCGTCCATAATTTGCTCGAGGGTTTTACCTTGATACGGAGTATTCTCAGGCACCCAAGTGCCGCCGATCATGATGGTTGCGGGGTCGCGCTTGAGTTGGTCGAGGTCTTTGGCGAGTATGGTTGCTTGCTGGGGGTCGTCTAAGATCGGCAAGATGGTGGGATAGCCACCATCACTCGCCCAGGGCGGCAGGAGAATATCGAGGTCGGTGCCAGCACTTAGATAGGGATAACGGTCTGAATAGAGATGATATCCAGCTGTACGAAAGGCATTGAACTTGTCAAGAGCAGGGGTAATCTTATCCCAATTGGCCTTACCAGCGGTCTTAAGGTGGGAGATTTGGGTACGGATGCCCGTCTTACGAGCGAGGTCGAGAACTTCGTCGATGGCTTCGAGGAGGGCATCTCCCTCGCTACGCATATGGGTAGCGTAGTGGGCACCCCGCTTGGCCGCAACTTGTGCAAGGGTAATGACTTCGTCTGATGTCGCATGAATGCCGGGGTGATAGACGAGGCCTGTTGAGAGTCCCCAGGAGCCTTCTTCAAGTGCTTGCTCGAGATTAAAGCACATTTGAGCGAGCTCTGTGGGAGTTACTGGGCGGGGTGCATCGCCGGTGACGCCTTTGCGTAGGGTATTGTGTCCAGAAAAGAGGATCATATTGAGAGCCGGCTTCGCAGCATCAAAGCACGCTCTAAAATCGGCAACACTTGTCCAGTTTGGTCCATGAGCAGTGGCGAGCTCAGGGTGGTTGGGATTGGGTGGGTAGGTTTGAGCCTCCCAATCGCTGGGTAGCTTTGCACCATTCAATCGAGGAGCCGCGGAGCCGCCACACTGGCCGCCAATCTCCGTCGTAACACCTTGCATCAGCTTGCTTGGGGCATCAGGCTCGATCAAGGTAAAGGCATCAGAGTGGGTATGCGCATCGATCAATCCTGGCATCAGGGCTAGCCCCGAGGCGTCGATTACGGTTTGCGCTTGGCTAAGCAACGCACTTAAGTCTGGGTCAACAGCAAAAATTGTGTCCCCTTTAACTGCGCAATCGCCCACCAATGGGTCATTGCCCAAACCATCGTAAATCGTGGCATGACGGATCAAGGTCAGCGGTGTAGCCCCAGATTGAATGGTGGGAGGGGCACTTGTCATTGTGGGAGTTTCCATTAGAGGGGATTTTCTGGCGTTGCCAAAAGGATGCCATCGTGATACTGGATGGGGGTAAAGCAATAGAGCTCGCCGCGGGTGCCATGGGGTAAATAGCAGCTGATGTGCTGCTCATTCCAACCAGTGTGATCGCGTTCTAGTAGGACGGTTTGGGGTTTATGTAAGAGTGATTTTGCGAAGGCTTCACGCTGGGTGGCAGCGATTGTGCGGAGGCGCTTTGCGCGTGCGGTGACGACAGATGCTGGTATCTGGTCAGGAAAATCAGCAGCAGGCGTGCCTGGGCGTGGGCTATAGGGAAATACATGTGCAGCACTAAAAGGATAGTCAAGCAAGAGTGCCTCAGTGGCAGCCGCATCGGCATCGGTTTCGCCCGGAAACCCCACGATAAGGTCGCATCCAAGGGCGAGGTCGGGGATTTTAGCCAGGGCATAGTCGAGCACGTGGCGGATATGCGCAGCGCTGTAGGGTCGATTCATTCGCGAGAGGATGGCATCGGAGGCGCTTTGAATAGGGATATGTAAAAAACGGCAAATCTTGCCTGGGTGTCTCGCCATGAGGTCAATGAAGCGCATTTCATCTGTGGTGCAAGGCTCTACAGACCCCAGTCTAAATCGCACGTCGCCCGGTAGCGCACAGAGGGCATCGAGGAGATGAACAATTGTCTTGTCGCCATCTTGATAGAGTGCGATGTGGCACCCCGTGATGACGATTTCATGATAGTCCAGTGCGATGAGCTGCTTGGCACGCTCAATGATCATATCAAAGGGTGTTGAGCGAGGCTTGCCCCGCAAATAAGGCACAATGCAGTAGGAGCAAAATCGATCACAGCCATCTTGAATCGCAATGGACGCCCGTGTGGTATGCAATTTAACCGTCAATTGCTCAGGGATAGTTTGACCAGAGAGGATCTGTGGGAGATTAGCCTTGTTGTCTTTGCGCACGATCAGATCGGCACCCTCTTGTACCAACTCGGCAGCGCAGCCGACAAGTGCGAGCTGAGCGTGGGGGTAGGATTGACGAAGATGGCGCAGTTCGCGCACGCTGTCGCGTTCGGCCTTGGCTGTGACGGCGCAACTGTGGACAATAATCCACTGCGCCTCCTCGAAAGGTGTCGCCATCCAGCCGATCGATTCGAGTTGCGCTTGCCAGAGAGCAGCCTCTGCTTGATTGAGACGGCAACCAAATGTTTTAAAAGCGAAGCGCATTGTACGAATCCTAAGCGAGTGTGGCGTCATCAGGGAGCTTGGCTTTGAGGAGATCTCGCATCTCAGCAACGCCTTGATAATGCCATGCGTCAAGGGTCAAGGTCGTGTCGTCAAAGGTCGCGCGGATGATGTTTTTGCTTTCCCACTGAGCGTCGTCAAGAGCCTTAAGAGCGTGCAATGGGTACGTTTTAGAGATGGGGCCAGTCTTAACAGCAAGTGCCTCCTCAGTCAGCGTATAGGTAGTCCGAGCGCGCTTTAAGAGGATAATCTCGAGCAACGCAGCAAAGGCAAACGCAATCAGCGCAGAGGTGAATTGCGCACGAATATCCGTATCCGCATAGACCGGCCGAGCCAGCGTATACTTGACATAATCGACGTCGTCAGCAGCAGGAGAGCCAGCGGTAATGACGCTCTTGATCTCGTCAAACTTGACACTCGGTACGTCAACTTTGGCATCGAGAAAGGCTTGCGCAAAGAGACTTACCTCGCCCTTATCGGTAGCCAAAAGCTCGCGGGCCGTTTTACCTGATTTTGCCAAGGCTTCACAGACTGGCGCAGTTGAGGCATTGGTCTGCGGGTAAGTAATGGCACCATCAAAGAGGAACCAACCTCCAGCGGCGGCAAGTAAGAGGGCGACACCTGTTAAGCGCAGGACATATTCTTTATTTAGGGATGTTTGTATCATCTTGTGTTACTCCACGTTGACAACAAGGTCAATGGTTTGATAGACGTCAAGAAAGGCTATCGTCAGGCCTTTGACCGAACGCACCGAGCGAGCGGCTTTAAGCACGAGCGCATCAAAGTTGCGGTCTCCAGACGACTGCTTAATTTTAACGGATGAGACACCGCCAAAGCGATTAAATCGGATCGTCAAGACAGGTTTAGAGACCCCCACTGGTGAGCGTAAATCATAAGTCGCATAGGCTTGTTTAAAACGTGCTTGCAAGACACTTAAGCACCGGCTCAATTCGTCCTTAGGGATTTGGTTTGTGGCCCCAGCTTGAGCACCCTGAGAGAGCAACTTTGCGATCTCCGCAGCGGAGAGCGCACGCTGGGTGGGCTTTTTAGTCGTCTTTTTACGGTTTTTATCGACAACCGGTCCTCGAGTAACCCGCTTGGTCGACACTTTGATCGGCTTGCGTTTGGGTTTAGGCTTGGGTGTCGGTTTGGGTAGAGGGTCTGAGATGGACGCAGGAGGCGTCGGTGTGGGCTCTGGGGGAGGAGGCGTCGGTGTGGGCTCTGGGGGAGGAGGCGTCGGTGTGGGCTCTGGGGTGGGATCATCTTCGGGATCATCTTCGGGATCATCCTCGCTAGGCATTTCGTCAAATTCATCAGCGGCGACGGTTTCCACGACCACGGTAAAGGGCATCACCTCAATCGGATCCTCCTGGGCACACCCTGTAAGCACAGCATGCAGGAGCAAGATGAGCACAAGCCCACCATGCAACCCGATCGAGAGAAAGAGTCCTAGACGCGTTTTTTTCATGGGGATTATTATAGACCAAACGCCGAGAATAGACAAGTGTAAATCTATCCAGAAGCGGCACTTTGGTGTTCTTTTTTGAAAAATCGCACATGAAAAGCTTACGGTCGGTCGCTTTGATGAGAGATAAGTGAAATCAAGGCTTGATTTTTAGGCTAAAATAGGCTATCTTATATTTCAT